>JBOGSD010000170.1:0-18480 GCA_050695215.1 bacterium | reverse complement strand
GTCCTCATTCTCGTCGTGCTCCTCTTCGCCGCAGCGGTCCGGGGCGCCCGCCTCGAATTCCCCTCGCGCATGATCTTCGACGAGATCTACTACGCCAAAGCGGCGAACCAGTATCTGGCTGGGCAGGAGATCACCGAGGAGATCACCCACCCGCCGCTGTCCAAGTTACTGATTGCCGTGGGGGTCTGGGCCCTCGGCGACCGCGCCGTGGGGTGGCGCGCCGCCAGCGTGGCCGCCGGCGTGCTGCTGGTGCTGCTCACCGCGCTCCTGGCCTGGGAGCTCACCGCCAGTCCCTTCGTGGCCGCGGCGGCCAGCCTGCTGGTGGCGATCGACGGCCTGGCCTACGTGGAGAGCCGCATCGCCAAACCCGACATCTTCATCGTCCTCTTCCTGGCGGTCAGTTACTGGACCTTCTGGCGCCACCTGCGCGGCGGCGGCGTGGGATGGCTCTACCTGTCGGGGGTGGCGGCGGGCGCGGCTCTCTCCACCAAATGGACCGGCATCGCGCCGCTGGGCACGATCCCGCTCTTCCTGATCGTCCTGCTGGGGCAGGGCCGTTGGACGCCGCGCCGGCGGGGCTGGCTGCACCTCGTCGCGGCCTATCTGCTGGTCCCTGCGGCGGTCTACCTGGTGACGTGGATTCCGTACTTTGCCCTCGGCCATTCCGTGCGGGAATGGCTGAGCTTCCACAGTTTCATGTTTCGCTTTCACGCCGGCCTGACGGCCGGCCACCCCTACCAGTCGCAGTGGTGGTCGTGGCCGCTGCTGCTGCGGCCGATCTGGTATGAATTCGAACAGGTGACTCCCGGCTTCTACCGCGGCGTGCTGGCCATCGGGAACCCCGCGCTCTGGTGGGCGGCCATCCCGGCGATGATCTACCTGGCGCGGGGCGCCCTGCGCACGCGCGACCCCGTGGCGACTTTCATCGTCACCGGGTTTCTGGTCAGTTACCTGCCGTACATCTTCATCGGCCGCGCGCTCTTTCTCTATCACATGCTGCCGGCCGTGCCCTTTATGGCCCTCGCCACCGCCCTGGCCGCGTCCCACCTCCGCGCCCGCCTGGGGCACGCCATCCCGCTGCTCTATCTGGTCGTGGCGGTGGCCTGGTTCGTCGCCTACTATCCGGTGCTGGCCGCGCTGCCCATCGCCACGGCGCGCTTCTATCGCCTGATGTGGTTTGGCACCTGGCTGTGACCGCGGCGCCGCCCACCACCCCCCGGCCCACCATCAGCGCCGTCCTGCCCGCCTACAACGAGGCGGCCAACCTGGAGCGGACCGTCACCGGCCTGGCGCCGGCGCTGTCCCGCGTCAGTGGAAGCTGGGAGATCGTCGTCGTGGACGACGGGTCCGCCGATGCCACCGCGCCGGTAGCCGAGCGGTTGGGCGGCGCCCCGTGGGGGGTGCGCCTGCTGCGCCACCCTCACAACCTCGGCTACGGCGCGGCGCTGCGGACCGGATTTGCGGCGGCCCGATACGAGTGGATCCTGCTCTTTGACGCCGACGGGCAGTTTCTCCCCGCAGAAGTGGACCGTCTCATGGCGGCGGCCGGCGGGGCCGACCTGGTGGCGGGCGTGCGCACCCAGCGCGCCGACCCCTGGCATCGCCGCGCCTACGCCAGAGCCTGGCGCGCGCTGATGCGGGCTGTCCTGGGGGTGCGGGTGCGCGACCTGAACTGCGGCTTCAAGCTGATGCGCGCCGCGGTGATCCAGTCCCTCGACCTGCGCGCCGGCGGCGCGCTCATCAGCGCCGAGTTGCTGGCCAAAGCCGCGCGCGCGGGCGCCCGCATTGTGGAGGTGCCGGTGACGCACGTCCCCCGCGCGCAGGGCCTCCAGACCGGCGGCAGCCTCCGCGTCTTGCTGCGAGCGTACTACGAGCTCTTCCGACTGGGGTGGCAGATCAGGAGGTTTCACGCCGTGAGGACCGTTTCTCCGAAACCGAAAGACTAGAGTACGGTTTCATCGGAACGGTTCTCACGGCGGGCACGCCAGAGGATCCAGAGGAGCCAGGGCAAGGCCAGCAGCGCCGCCCCGGACATGGCGCGCGTCGCCAGGTCCGCAAACAGCGTCCGGTCTACCAGCGCGGGCAGCATGAACGTCTGCACGTACGGCCGCGTGTAGGCGTACAGCAAGTTGAGGGCGAGCAGGAGCGAGAGCCCCAGATAGGGCCCCCAGGCGCGGCGATCCACCGCGGGGGCCAGGGCGAGGAAAGGGAGGGCCGGGATGAGATAGCGCTCGTGCATGCGCGTGGGCAGCAGGAAGCTGGCGACCAGCGCAGCGGCCGCGCCGATGAGCACGGTGCGCTCGGTGGGACGCCGCCAGACCGCGAACAGCACGACCACCTCGGCAAAGGCGGTGGCCAGCGCGCCCCACAGAAACAGCGGCAGGCCGGCGAAGCGCAGCAGATCAGATCGCCAGAAGCCCGCCAGCGCCCCCCAGAGGTTGAAGGCGACGACGCTGCTGTAGGGGTAGATGTTCGCCGCCGTCTGCAGCAGCGATGCCAGCCGGCCGGGGCCCACCCGGAAGGGCGCACCGAGGGCCACGATGGTGGCCCCTCCGATCAGGGCGGCGGCGATAATCAGGTCGGGGCGGGGCCGGAATCCCTCGGGACGATCAGGCGGCCGGAGACTGCGGCGGATCAAGGCGATCCCCAACACGGCCAGCAGCGGCGCCGTCTGCGGTTTGATCAGGAAGGCCAGGGCGGCCGCGCTCCAAGCGAGCGGATGGCCGCCCAGGAAGAGCGCTACCGCCCCCAGTGCTGCGGCGGCGCCGACGCTGTCCGCCTGTCCCCAGTAGGACCCGTTGAACACGAGCGCGGGGTGGAAGAGGTAGAGGCCGGCCAGCAGCAGCGCCGTCCGCGGAGATGCCCATCGAGAGGCGAGGCGGTAGAGCAGCGCCGCGCCCACCAGGTCGGCGACGGCGGCCGGCAGCTTGATCGCAAAGAGAAAGGCCTGGTCGTTGAAGCGCAGCCGCGCCGCCAGTTCCCCGATCACCCAGAGCACATAGAGATACCCCGGCAGGTAGTCGGCGAACCCCCCGCCGTAGAAGGCCGCCGGGCCCCGCTCCGCCAGCGCGTTGGCCCATCCCTTGAAGGTGCCGATGTCGGTGGGAAACCCGCCGTACGGCATGATCACCGCCCGCAGGATCGCCGCGCCCACGAGCAGCGTCCACCACAGGCGTGTCTCCGGCGCCGCCGGGGTGATCTGCTCCGTGGACCACCCCCCCAACGCGGACTCCTGGGGGAGACCCTCGGCCCTCGACCAGAGCATGCGCGGGAGGCGGGTCAGGAGCGCGCCGGAGAGTCGGCGCGCTCGGCGATGACGAAGATGGCCGATGAGAAGGATCGGAAAGCGCGGCTGATGACGTGCAGGAAGAGGCCAGCCGGCAGCGGCACCCGCAGGATGCCCTTTCGGACGATCGGCCGCAGTCCCGCGGCGGCGAGCCGCAGCAACCAGAAGCCGCGGCCGTGGCGGTGCACGTGCGTGGGGTCGCGGTCCAACAGACCGAAGGCCCAGCCGGCCGGGGAGTCATAGACCGGCACCGCGATCGCCAGGATGCCGCCGGGAGCGAGGAGGGCAGCCAGCCGCGTCAGCGCCAGGTCCAGGTCGGGGACGTGCTCGAGGACGTCGAAGCAGGTGACGACGTCGTAGCGGGCCTCGGGACGAAACTCCTCGATGCGCCCCAGCGTGAGGCCGATTCCCGGCAACCGCCGGCGCGCCCCCTCCAACGCGAAGGCGGAGATGTCCATCCCTTCGCAGGCATAGTGCGCCCGGGCCCGTTCGAGGAACCGGCCGAAGGCGCAGCCCGCGTCCAGGAGGGTGCCCCGCGGGCGGACGGCGCGGATCTCTCGCAGGTAGCCGGCGATCTTGTGGCCGGGATTGTACCAGTCGTACCGCCCTCCATAGTTGCTGCCGGTCCCAAAGTACGATTCGTCGAAGGTGCGCTCGTCGAAGGCCGAGGGGAGATTCGGGGGAGAGACGACCCGGCCGGCCGGCTGGCCGTCCACCATCGCGATTGGCAGTGCCGCCCGCCTGAGCATCCATCCCCCCCATGCCCGCGCCCGCGGACCACGAGACCGCCGCGGTCCGTTCACCATCCCAGCGCCCGCACCCAGTAGACGCCCAGCCCGTTCATCCCCACCGAGAGCGCCAGCAGCAGATAATCCGCGGCCCGCGGTCGTTCCCCCAGGGCGAAGGCCAGCAGCACGAGGACGAAGACCCACCAGTCCAGGCTGTAGCGGTACCCGAATTGCACCCAGCCCACGGAGAAGAAGAACAGCATCGGCAGGGCAATGGAAAGGGACAGCGCTCCCCACCAGAGCCAGGGAGGGCGCTGCGCGGGGAAGGCCAGTCGCAGCGCCACGGGGCTGGTGAAGAGCAGGGCCATCCCCCACGGCGAGGGGCGCAGGAAGGGAACCTGGGCGATCAGTTCGGGCGCGCGGAGGAGCATCGCGTAGAGGTGCTCGGGGACGTAACGGATGTTGAAGAAGCCTGCGGCGGAGACCGTTTGCACGTTCACCGCCGCGAGCGAGAGGAGGCGGTACCCCGTCTGCAGCGGGTCTCCGAAACGCGCCACATTGTAGAGCATATATCCCAGCAGGCCCAGCGCGGTGACCGCGGCGTAACCCGCCAGCGCCCCAGCACGCCGGTGGCGGACCCACACCCAGGCGGCCAGGACCGGTACGGCCGGCAGCAGTGTGAGACGGGTCAGCCAGGCCGCCGCCAGCGCCGCCCCCAGGACCGCCGGGCGCGCCCCGCCGCCCATCTCCCAGACGAGCACCGCGGTGGCGAGGACCACCACCTCCTGGGCGAAGAACCAGCTGGTGCCGATGGCCGCCGCCGGCCACAGCACGCTGCCGAAGGCCAGCGCCGCCGCGCAGAAGAGGCGCACCGGTCGCGGGATCGACCACCGGCGCAGCCCCGCGACGAAGACGGCAGCCGCCAGCGCCGTCAGCACCTGCCCGATGCGGCCCTGATCGGTCCGCTCACCGGCCACGGCCACCGCCGGCATCAGGATGAGGGCCGGCAGCGGAGGAAACGGCGCGTAGGTCCGTCCCTCAAACGCGATGACGTCGTGGTAGTAGTCGGGCACCCCCTGGAGGTGGACCCGGCCGGCCAGAAAGGCGTCGGCCATGTAGACGAAGTGACGGTAGGCGGCACTGGTCTGCGGCGTGATGGCCAGATAGAGCGCCACCACGACCGCGAAGACCGCCAGCGGCTCGCCGAGCGCTCGGCCGGACGGCCTCACATGCCCACCCAGCCCCATCGCGTCCAGAGGATGCCCCAGAGGTTGACGGCCACGCCCACGACGATGAGCGCCTTCGCCGGGAGGGAGACCCCGCCGCGCATCCCCCGCGCCATGAGGAGGAAGAGCAGCGGATAGACGTCGGTGGCAAAACGGTAGCCGAACTGCAGGACGCCCGGGTTCCCGAAGGAGAAGTCCACGGCCGCCACCGCCGCCACGCCGGCCCACGCGGCCAGGCTTTCCGCTCCCAGCCGCGCCCGCAGGGCGTAGACGAAGACCGGCGTGGTCAGCCAGATCGCCAGTCCGGTCAAGGGAACGAGCACGTAGGGGGGATGATCGATCACCACCGGCAGTTTGGCGAAGAGAATGCTGAGGTGGCGCGGGATGTACGACCAATGGAAGAGGCCGCGACCGAACCAGCCCTCCTCGAAGATGCCGGGACGCACGGCGGCGGCCACGTCGGCGATCGTCCCGAAGCGCATCCAGTTGTAGAGCCCGTTCAGCGTGATCGCCGCCGCGATCGGCGCGCCCATCCAGATCAGATACGCGAGGTCGATGCGTCGCCATTGGCGCAGCCCTCCGGGGGCCCAGTAGCGCGCGGTCGCCGGGACGAAGAAGGCCAGCGTCAGGATCGTCGGAAAGCGCGTCCAATAGGCCGCGGCCACGGCCAGTCCGATCAGGGCGGGGCGGCCGCGCCCCAGCGTTTCCAGGACCCCCAGCGTGAGGACGGCGGTGACGACGGCGTGGGCGAGGAACCACGAACTGCCCACCGCGCTGATGTACCAGAGAATCGTGCCGAAGGCCGCGAGCGCGCCCAGCCAGAGGGCATCCCGGCGGCGGGGCATCAGGCGCGCGCCCAGCAGCAGCAGGCAGGCCGCGGCCAGGGCCCCGACGACATGGCTGACCAACGATTGATCGGCGGCCGCGCCGGCCAGCGCCACGTAGGGCACCATAAGAATCGCGGGAAACGGAGGGGGCATCATGTACGATCGGCCGCGAAACGCGGTGACCTCCAGGTGGCGCGGAGGGTCGATGAAGTCGACCCGCCCGTGCAAGAAGGAGTCGGCCAGCCGCACGTAGTGGTCGAAGGGTGTCGGCCCGGGGAAGGAGAGGTGATAGACGGCGAAGGCCAGGACAGCCGCGCCGGTGGCCCAGAACAGGGGCCGCCTGGAGATGGCCGCAAGAGCGTTAAGCCCCGGGGTGCCGTTTCGTTTAAGGTTGTCGGTGCCGTTTCGTTGGAGGATCATCGCCGCTTCAAGTGGCTTTGCTGGGAACCTGTGCACCCCGCCTGGGGTTCAACGCCTACCTGCCCAAGTCCCGCCCTCCCAGACCTGCCTGACGAGCCGCGCGATTCGCCTGAGGAGGTCCCCGATCCGTCGAATGACCGATGCGCCCCTCCCGCGAGAGGATGAGCCGGCGCGCATCGAAGGGAAGAGCAAAACCCCAGCAATGACGGGCTTTTCGGTCGATCGCCGGTCGGCCCCTTGAAGGACTTTTCCTTCTGCCGTTGAATAAGTTGAGTTCAGGGCGACTGCGAAGGCGCGCTTTTCTGTTCTCAGGGCACAAGAGAGTTTGGGGCAGGAATCGTGTCGGCCTCGGGCTGGTCTCGTGCCGGCGATGGGCGGAGGTGGATGACGTGCGGGAAAGGGTGATGCGCCGGCAGCGGACAGGGGGCTTCACCATCATCGAAGTGCTGGTGGCCCTCACGCTGCTGGCTGTGGTGATCCTGCTGGTGACCCGCGCCTTCCTGGTCGTGCTGAGCGTGACCAGCCAGGGGGGGCGCGTGACGACGGCCACCGCCCTCGCCGCGAAGCAGCTGGAGACCCTCCGGGCGCAGGTGGAGGCGCAGCCGACTCGTCTCGCCTGGCGCACCGCTTTTTGCAACATCGCCGCGGCGGGGCGGGCCGCCTTCGGCGCTCCCTACGGCGCCTATGAGTTTCAGGTGCTGATCGACGGCGGGGCGGTCTCGGCCACGGCCGGGCAGGAGGATGCGTTGCTGCCGTGTTTTTCGGTGGGGTGGGCGCGGGCCGGGTGTTCGGGACCGGTCTACAACCCGAGTTGCGTGGGCGACTTCAACCCGACCCAGGAGGACCGGCTGCGCTGGATCACCGTGGAGGTCTTCCATCGCGGCGCGGCACAGCCGGTGGCGCGCATGACGACGGCGGTCATCAGGGGAGCGTATCGCTGAGGTGCGCGGGCTCTCCCTGCTTGAGGTGCTGGTCGGGCTGGCCATCCTGGTGGTCGCCCTGGTCGGCATCTACGGGTTGATCAGCCAGTCGGTGCGCTCCTTTGGGGTGAACGAAGACTTCCTGGAGGTGCAGCAGAACGCCCGGGTGGCCCTGGTGCGGCTCGGGGAGGAAGCGAAGTGGGCGGAAGGGGTCGCCGCCAGCAGTGTGGCGTGTCCCTGGTCCAGTTGCGTCGAGCTGAACGTGTCCTCCGACAACCCGATCAGCCCGACGGTGGCCTACACGGTGCAGTTCAGACACAACGCGTCCGCCCAGCAGTTCGAACGCAGCGAGGCGGGAACCACCCGGCCCCTCGCCGACAACGTCACCAACATCGTCTTTCGGTACCTCGACCTCAACGGCGCCGACTGCGCGCTGGGGGGCTGCACAGCGGCGGACGTGGTGCGGGTAGAGGCGGAGATCTCCCTGCAGCGGGGCGACGCCTCGGCGCGGGTGGTCAGCAGCGACGTCTTCCTGCGGAACGCTCCTCCGACGCAGCCCCCGCCGCTAGCGACGGCGACGGGGCCCTACGGCACTCCTCCCACCTCCACTGTGGGGGCGGGCGTCCCGACGGCCACGCCCACCGCGACGGTGACGGCGACGGGCACCGCGACGGTGACGGCAACGCGGACCGCCACCGCGACGCGGACGGCCACTGTGACGGCCACGCCCACCTTCACGGTGACTCCGACGGCGACGGTCTCCGCGACCCGGACATCCACGGTGACGCCGACGGCAACGGTCACCGCGACCCGGACACCCACCGTGACGCCGACGCGCACCACCACCGCGACCCGGACGCCTACGGTGACCCCCACGGCCACACTGACGCCCACGGTGACCCCCACCGCCACCGTGAGGCCGCGCTAGCGCAGGCCGGTGGGGAGAACGCTCAGGGAGATGGCGACGATGCGGAGGATGGCGAAGTGGCGGAGGCAGCGGAGGTGGATCGCCGCAGCCCAGGAGGGCGTCGCCATGGTCAGCGCCATGCTGGCCATCTTCATCCTGACGGTGGTCGTGGCCGCCCTGGCGCTGGCGACGATGGGCGAGACCGGGCTCTCCTTCGACCAGAGCCGCAGCAGTCAGGTGATGCAGCTGGCCGAGGCCGGCGCCTACCGCGCGCTGGCGGAACTGCGGCGGCGCATTGCGATCGATCTCCCCGATCAGAACCGCATCGGGAACGCCCCCAAGAGCAGCATCGAGCCTCGCTGTAAGAGCCGCGAGGGATGGAAGATTCTCGCTGACTATGCGTACCCGACGACCCTCGGGGCGACCGATTGGGTGCAGGAGAACGGCAACAGACGCGCCCTTCTCCGCATCGGCACGGCGGGGGCGCCCATCGACGTGCGGGAGGCAGGCGGGGCGCTGATGGGCTCCTTCTACGCGACGATCTACGTGCGGCCGGCCGACAACAGCCCGGGCATCGACACGGTGAACTGCGACGCCGGCGGCAGCGACACCTACCGGATGTGGTTCGACTCCTTCATCGTGTCCACGGCGGTGACGCGCAACGCCACGGCCACGGTCTGCCTGAAGAACGTCGGCAACCTCGTGAACTGCGGGACCTGGCTGGCCGCCGCCAACCCCGGCGACGTCTCCTGGGACACCGCCCCCGTCACCCACGGGTGGCAGGTCTTCATCTCCAAGGCCTCCTATGCCCGCTGGGCGCTGATGATGCTGGGGAGCTCCACGACCTGGCTGGTCACCGGGTCAGACTTCCTCGGTCCGGTGCACACCAATGATCGCTTCTCCATCTGGGGGGACCCGGTCTTCTATTCCACCGTGAGCCAGTTTCAGAACGACGTGAACTTCGGCAGCGGGGGGCTCGTCGCGGACGACAACTATTGCCCGCCGGCCCATCCCGGGGGAACGGACTGCCCGGTCTACAACGGCTCGCGGATGGCGCGAAACGCTCCGGCCGTCCCGGCGCCGGGCGCCGACAGTCCGTTCTGGGCGGTGCTCGATCAAGTGAACACGGGCGTGCCCACCAACGCCCAGATCCGGGGTCAGACCACGGAACTGGCGAATGGCGGGAGCGCGGTGCCCAGCGGGATCTACTTCATGGACGAGTGCGCCAACCCCACGTGCGGGGGCATCATGGTGCAGGGAGACGTGGCCAACATGGTCCTCTGCGTCGCGGGGCTCGCCAGCCCGCCCTGCCCCACCGGCCCGGGCGTCAACGGCCAGCAGCACATCGTCATCATCACCGCCTCCGAACAGACGATGTTCGTGCTCGATCCCGGCGGCGTGCAGGAGTGTACCGGTCCCCCGGCCTACACGACCTGCGTCAACCGGGGCAAGGGCTTCAACGGGATCATCTACGTCAACGGCAACATCACCAGCAGCGCCGGGAACCCCAACAGCGGCCTCTTCGGCAAGCTGGCGCAGAGCAGCAAGATCACGATCGCCGCCGACGGAGAGATCACGATTACCAACATGCTGGTCTACGAGTTCGTGCCCAAAGTAGGCGATCCGTTGGATCCCCTCCCCACGGTGCTGGGCGTCTACTCCTGGTGTGCGGCGCCCCCGACCTGTCCGGGGCGCAACGTCACCATCGACGGGGTCCCCGCCCCCAACGACCTGCACGTCTACGGGTCCGTCCTGACCCCGTGGGGGAAGTTCTGGGTGGAAGGATGGGACACGCTGCCGGACAAGGGCACCCTGACCTTCATCGGCGGGACCGTACAGCAGGACTTCGGCGAGTTCGGCGGTTTCATCACCGACTCATTCGGCAACATCATCGGGTACACTGGCTACGGCCGGGACATGACGTACGACGACCGGTTCCTGAGGAGTTTCGCCCCACCCTTCTTCCCCCTGACCAACACCTATACGGCCGAACGCGCCAACGTGAACCCCGACAACTTCTTCGACCGGCCGCTGTGGGAGGAACTGGTGGCGCCGTGACCCGGGCCCGCCGCCACCGCGAGGGGGAGGAGGGATTCTCGCTCCTCGAGGCGGTGCTCGTGCTGGTCCTGATGGCCATCGTGCTGGCGGCTGCCTTCGGGGGGCCCAGCCTGATCGCCAACCGCCGGCTGGCCGGCGCGGCGCGGGACCTGGGCGGTGAGCTGCGATGGGTGGAGCAGCGGGCCCGTGCGGAGCGGCGGTGCTGGCGCGTCGTCTTCGATCCCGCCGGCGAGCTGTATCATATCCACTTCCTGGCCGGGGGGAGCTGGACCGCCTCCGGCGGCTGCACGGGAGGCACCTGGACGGCCTATACCGCCTCCGGCCCCCGGGCTCTGGCCCGCAGCATCGATCTGTTCAGCACCACCTTCGGCTCCGACACGATGACGGTCAGCCCCTTCGGCAATCCCAACGGCGGCACCGTGGTCCTCCAAAGCCCCAACGGGGAACAACGCCGGGTGATCGTGAACGTCCTCGGCCGGGTCCTCATCACCCGCTAGAACTCCTTCCAGGCAGCGGGCCACACCCTCCGGAACCGAACTACGAGCTCACGGTTCCGTCGGATGTGGTCCGCTGCCTGCGGAGACTACCTGAGGTAGCACCAACGAGCGGGCGGCGCGCCCAATGAAACCGTGATCCAGTAGTAGTTCGGTTTCAGGGGACGTAATGGCCGGTCGGGCGGGGTTTGCAGGGTCTACAGCCCCTCCCCCTCGGGCACAACTCCACGGTAGGCACACGAGGTCAGTGGAGATACACAAGATGGCGCTCCGTCGGCGCAGACACGCCGGTTTCACGGTCATTGAGGTTCTCGTGGCCCTGACCCTCATGGCCATGGTGATCCTGCTGGTGACGCGCGCCTTCCTGGTGGTTCTCAGCGTGACCAGCCAGGGCGGGCGGGTGACGACCGCCACCGCCCTGGCGGCCAAACAACTCGAGACCATCCGGACCGCCGTGGAGGCGCAGCCGGACCGAGATGCCTGGCGCACGGCATTCTGCAACATCGCGGCGGCGGGACGCGCCGCCTTTTCCGCCCCGTACGGATCCTACGAGTCCCAGGTTCTCCTGAACGACAGCGCCGTCTCGGCGCGGTCCGGCCAAGAGGCCGCGTTGCTGCCGTGCTGGGGCGTGGAGTGGAACCGCACGGGGTGCAGCGGCCAGCCCGGGTACGCCGGCGGCTGCGCGGCCGATACCACCCTAGGGCAGGATGACCGAATGCGCTGGGTCACGGTGGAGGTCTTCTTCCGGGCGGGGGCGCAGCCGATCGCGAGCCTGACGACGGCCATCATCCGCGGGGCCTACCACCGGTAGGACGCGGCGACGATGCGGAGGATGCGGCGGTGGATGGAGGAGGGGGGTCGGCGGGACCGCGGCGGACGGTCGCAGGGCGGCCTCTCGCTGGTAGAGATCGTGGTCGGTCTCGCCGTGCTGGTCATCGCGCTGGGTGGGATCTACGGCGTGGTGAGCCAGTCGGTGCGCAACTTCGGGGTGAGTGAAGACTTCCTCGAAGTGCAGCAGAACGGGCGCATCGCACTGAACCGGCTGGCCGAGGAGGCCCGCTGGGCCGACGGCGTGCTGGCCAGCGGAGGCGGCTGCACCTGGCCCGGGTGCGTGGAGCTGACCATCCCCGCGGACAACCCCGTGAAGAGCCCAGCCGCCGCCTACCAGGTGCAATTCCGTTTCAACGCGGGGACCCAGCAGTTCGAGCGGGTGGAGGGAGGGGTCACGCGGGTCCTGGCGGAGAGCGTCACCGGGGTGACCTATCGCTATCTGGATCGGAGCGGCACCGACTGCGCCGGCGGCGGCTGCGCCGCGGCGGAGGTGGTGCGTGTCGAGGCGGCCATCAGCCTGCAGCGGGGCGATACGTCGACGCGCGTGGTCAACAGCGACGTCTTCCTGCGCAACGCCGTGCCCACACCCGTGGCGGGGGCGAGCGTGCCCGGCTCCCCGCCGACCCGTCCGACCTCGACGCGTGGCGCCGGGGTGCCCACGGCGACGGCGACGCGCACCGCCACGCCGACCAGAACGGCGACGGTAACGGTGACGCCAACGTGGACGCCGACGCCCGTGCCCACCGTGACTGCGACAGCCACCGTCACGGCGGCGCCGACCGCCAGCGCCTCCCCCCCGCCGCCGACGTCGACGCGCACACCTACGCCAACAGTGACGCCCACCGCCACGGTGACGGCTACGCGCACACCGACGGTCACTCCGACCGGTCCCACGCCCACGGCGACCGCGACCGCAACGCGAACGCCGACCGCGACGCCGACCGTGACGCCCACCGCGACCGTGCGGCCACGGTGAGGAGAGAGGCCATGCGGACACTCGTGCGGTTCGGACAGGAGCAGTCGGGGGTGGCGATGATCAGCGCCCTGTTGGCCATCTTCATCCTGACGGTCGTCGTGGCGGGACTGACCATGGCGACGATGGGGGAGACGGGCGTCTCGTTCGATCAGACCCGCGCCAACCAGGCGCTCCATCTGGCCGAGGCCGGCGCCTACCGGGCGCTGGCGGAACTGCGCCGGCGCATGGTGAACGATCTGGATGCCAACGTCCGCGCCGCCACCCCCCTGACCCTCCAGGGGTACTGCAACAGCAACGAGGGGTGGCGGATCGTCGCCACCTACGGAGGCGCGGGGTGGGTCGATGATGCGATGAACCGCCGCGCGGTGCTGGCCGGCGGGACGGCCGGCGCGCCGATCGAGGTGCTGGATGCCGCCGGCGCGGTGCTGGGGTCGTTCTACGCCACCATTTACGTCCGGCCCGCGGACAACAGCCCGCCCAACCCCAACGTCTGCATCAGCAGCGGCGTGGAATCGTATCAGATGCTCTTCGACTACTTCATCGTGGCCACGGGCATCACCCGGGACGCGCAGCGCACGATCTGCCTGAAGAACCCTGGAAACGTGACCAACTGCGGGGAGTGGGTGGCCGCGGCGGCTCCGGGGGCGCCGAACCCCGGGGACCCAGTCTTTGACAGCGCCCCCGCCTCTCACGGCTGGATGGTGCTCGTCGAGAAGGCCTCCTACTCCCGCTGGGCCCTCATGCTGCTGACCTCCTCGGCCGTCTGGCTGACAGACTCCTCCTCCTTCAACGGGCCCGTGCACACGAACGACCGCTTCTTGATCTGGGGCGACCCGACGTTTGGTTCCTCGGTCGCACAGACACAGCCCACCGTCCAGTTCGGCAACGGGGGCAGCCCGGTGCTCCTCGCCGCGGACGAGAATCCGCCGGAGGACGAGCCTATCTACCAGGCCACGCGGTTGGCCCTCGGCGCTGCGTCGATCGCCGCGCCGACGAACAACAACCCCTGGTGGGCGGTGCTGGGGGATGATCCGGCCCGCGCGGGCATGCCGTCCAACCAGGACGTCCGCCGCGCCACGACGGCGCTGGTGGACAACACCGCGGCCGTGCCCAACGGCGTCTACTTCATGGACCAGTGCGGCAACCCCACCTGCGGGGGGATCTTCGTGCAGGGCAGCGTGGCCAACATGGTGCTGGCCGTCGAGAGCGGGAAGCAGACGATCATCGTCATTCCTTCGAACCTCGCCCTGCCGCCCAAGAAATACATCCTGGATTCCGCCACGGACACGCGGGAATGCACGGGACCGCCTGCGTACGCCACGTGCGTCAGCAAGGGCAAGGGGTTCAACGGGATGGTCTTCGTCAAGGGCGCCATTAACTACACGGCGGGCAACCCCCAGACCGGACTCTACGGGACGGTGCAGCGGGACACCCGCCTGACGATCGCGACGGACGGGCGGCTCGCCATTACCGACCATGTCGTCTACGAGTCGCCGCCGGTGGGGGCCAACGATCCGATCCCGAACGTCCTCGGACTGTACTCGTGGTGTTCGACGCCCCCCACCTGCCCGGCGCGCAACGTGGTCGTCGCCGGGGCCCTCGCCCCGAACAATCTCTTCATCGACGCCTCCGTCCTCGCCCCCTGGGGGATGTTCTGGGTGGAAGGGTGGAACACGCTGCCGGACAAGGGCACCCTGCACTTCCTGGGAGGAACGGTGCAGAACACCTTCGGGGCGTGGGGCGGATTCGCCACCGACGCCATGGGGAACGTCACCGGCTACACGGGGTACGGGCGGGAGATGACCTTCGACGCCCGGTTCCTCACCAACAACGCCCCGCCTTTCTTCCCGCTGACCAATCAGTACGCCGCGCCCCGCTATCCGCGACTGACCCCCGACCCGCTCTACGACCGCCCCCTCTGGGAGGAACTGACCAGCCCATGACGGCGGCGGTCCGCCTAAGGCGAGCCTGGGGGCTCGGGGACGCCGGATTCTCGCTGGCGGAGTCGGTGGTCGCCCTGACCATCCTGGCGATCATGACCGCCCTCGCCTTCACCGGTCCCAACCTCATCGCCAATCGCCGCCTGGCCGGGGACGCGCGGGTGCTGGGGACGGACGTGCGCTGGGTGCTGCAGCGGGCCATGACCGAGCGGCGCTGCTGGCGGATCAGTTTTGACCCCCCGGGGGAGCACTACCATATCCAGTATCTCGCCGGCGGCAGCTGGACCGCCGGCGGCGGGTGCAGCGGTGGGACCTGGACGGACTACACGGCTCCGGCCGGGCGCCTCCTCTCTCGGTCGATCGATCTGGTGTCCACGAGTTTTGCCAGCGATATCATGACCGTCACCCCCTACGGCGACGTCACCGCCGGGGATGTGACGCTGCAGCGCCCCGGCGGAGAGCAGCGCCGCGTGCTCATCAACGCGATCGGCCGGGTCCTGTTCACCCGCTAGCTCCGGGGACTTCCCCTGGGGGCGGCGCAGGGCTTTTTGCGGCGGCGTCGAATATACAAACACTGATACGACCGAAAGGCGGTCGCCATATGGGCTTCTTCAAACCCTCTCCGACCCTCGTAGGATTGGACATCGGCAGCGACCGGCTCAAGGTCGTGGAGCTGACCCGTTCGGGCCGGAGCTACCATCTGGCCCGCATGGCCAGCGCACCCGCTCCCGCCGCCGCCTTCCGCGACGGCGTCCCCGCCTCGCCGGAAGAGCTGGGGCCGCAGATCCGCAGCCTCTTCGATAAAGCCGGCATCCGCGCCGACCGCGTCGTTGTGGGCGCAGGCGGTCAGAACGTCACCGTGCGCGAAGTGCGCGTCCCCCCCATGACCGCGCAGGAGCTGACCGCCGCCGTGCGCTACGAGGCGGAACGCTACCTCCCCTACAACGTGCAGGACGTGCACATGGACTACCAGGTGATGGGGGAGTCCAACGAGGACGGCCGCAAGATGCTGGACGTCGTGGTCGTGGCCACGCGCCGCGACGTCGTCCAGCGCATCGTGGAAACGGTGGAGGCGGCCAAGCTCGAGCCGGCGGTCATGGACGTGGAGTCCTTCGCCCTCTTCCGCTCCCTGGTGGGCGACGGGGCCGAGACGCGCACGCTGGTCTTCATCGATCTCGGCGCGGAGGCCTCCGACATCGTCATCACCGAGGGGCAGCGCCTCCGCCTCACCCGCAACATTCCCATTGGGGGCAACACGCTGGTGCACGCGCTGGCCGAGACCCTCAGCGTCGACCAGGGCGCCGCCAAGACCATGCTGGAAGAGCGCGGCGAGATCCTCGACGAGAATGTCATCCCCGACGATCTGACGGTGCAGCGTATCCACGATACCATCGCGCCGCAGGTCGGCGACCTCGTGACGGAGATCCGCCGCTCCCTGGACTACTACCAGACCCGCGCCCGCTCGGCGGTGGTCAACCAGATCGTCCTCACCGGCGGGCTGGCCCGCCTGCGCAACATCGGCCGGGTATTGGCGGCCGAGCTGGGCGTGCCGACGGAGATTGGCAATCCCTTTGCCCGGCTGGAGGTGTCCTCCGCGGCCTTTCCGCCTGACGTCCTGGCCGCGCAGGGCCCGGCGATGTCGGTAGCCGTGGGACTGGCGCTGCGAGGGGGGGACGACGCGTGATCAGGATCAACCTACTGCCCCGGGCGCCGCGCCGGCGCATCAGTGGGCAGCCGCTGTTGGAAATCGGTCTCCCGCTCCTCGTCTTCCTCGTCCTGGTGGTGTGGTACCTGAACCTCACCGGCGACGTGAATCGTCTGAAGGCGCGGATTGTCGAGACGAACGTCAAGATCGAGCAGCTGCGGCCCGAGGTGGCGCGCGTCGACGAATTGAAGAAGCGGATCGAAGAGGCCAAACGCAAGGAGGAACTGCTCGACCAGCTGCTGGCCACGCAGCTGCCGGCGTCGGCCATCCTGGCCAACATCCGCGTGCTCATCCCCAGGGACGTCTGGCTGAGCACGCTCTCCGTCCCTGACACCCGCTCTTTCACGATGGAGGGGTTTGCCCTGTCCTACGTGGCCGTGGCGCGGTTGATGGACAACCTGGAGTCGGCCCGCCTCTTTGAAGGGCTGGACCTGACCACCGCCGAGCGGGACAGGATCGGGTCCGTCGAAGTGGTGAAGTATCAGGTGACCGGGCGCCTGCTCAAGCCGGCCACCCCGGAGGGACGGCGATGAGAATCACCGGGCGCGAGCGCCTGCTCATCAGCCTCCTGGTCGCGGCGGCGATGATCGGCGTCTTCTACTTCTTCGTCTACAGTCCGAAGACGGCGGAACGGGCCCAGTTGCAGCGGCAGCTGGACGAACGGCTGACCGAGCTGCGGCGGATGGAGGACCTCGCCGCCCAGCGGGTGCAGTTGGAGCAGGAATTCGCCGCCCGCCAGCAGCGCATCCAGGCGATCGAAGCGAAGCTGCCGCAGGCGCGGGAGATCCCGACGCTGTTGCGGCAGATGCAAGCGATCGCCATCGAGAGCGGAGTCAAACTGATCCTCCTGCGGCCCGGGGTGCTGGAATCTCCCGGCCCCGGGTTGCCCGGCGGCGCTCCGCCGCCCGCGCCGGGCGGCCAACCTGCCGCCCAGCCCGCCGCGGCGCCGCTCTACCAACTCTTCAAGTTGGAGCTGGGATTTGAAGGCACATACGACAAGGTGCTGACCTTCCTGCGGCGCCTGGAGAACTTCCCGCGCTTCATCGCCATGACGCAGGTATCGCTGGCGATCCAGGAGCTGCCGACGCTCCGCCTCGGCGTGACCGCCAACACGTTCGTCCTGCCCGAGGGCGCGCGCTAAACCATTAGGGCTGGGGACCACACCTCCTCCGAAACCGAACGACGGGATACGGTTTCGTCAGAGGTCTGGTCCCCAGCTATTATGGCGTGAGCGCTGCACGCCGACAGCACGATCCTATTGGGGACCCTACCGCACAACGGGCTAAGAGCGGCACCGGACAAAACCGTGATCCCGTCGTTCGGTTTTTGGAAGGTGCCGCTCTTAGCCCTTGAGGGTCCCGCGCCCGTCAGGTCTATCTGTCTCCGAGCACGGGCATACCCCCTAATGAGTTGGAACCCGTCCGCCTTCACGCCGCGCTCAACTGGGTGATCGAGACCTCCGCCGACCTCCTGCCTGACGGCAATCTGGAGGGGACGCTGGAGCGTTACCTGGACCGCCTCCTGGAGTGGGTGGGGGCGGAGCAGGGCTCGATCATGCTCCTCAAGGAAGACGAGCTGTCCATCGTAGCCTCCCGGGGTCTCTCCCCTGATGTGCAGCCGGGCATGCGGGTAGGCCTGGGGGAGGGGCCCGCCGGGGAGGTCGTGGCCGACGGGCGCCCCCGCCTGATCACGGGCCGCATCGAGTCGAATCGCCGGGCCAGCCGTCCCCGTTCGGCGATGGTCATTCCCATCCGGGCGCACCAGCGCATCGTCGGGGTGCTCAATGTCGGCAAGCTCTCCGGGGCGGAGGACTTCACTCCCGAGGACCTGCAGGCGCTCTCGGTGGTCGCCGCGCAATTGGCCTGGATCCTCAGCAACTTCGAGCTGATGGCCAAGATGTGGAGCCTCGCCATCACCGACGAGCTCACCGGCCTCTTCAACCGGCGCTACTTCACCCTGCGCCTGCGCGAGGAACTGCAGCGCAGCGAGCGCTACGATACGCCGCTCTGCCTGGTGATGATGGATCTGGACGGGTTCAAGGAGTTGAATCGTAGCCACGGGCACCTCATCGGGGACGAGATCCTCACGCAGGTCTGCGCCGCAATCAGGCGGAACCTGCGGGGGGTGGACGTCCCGGCGCGCTTCGGCGGGGATGAGATCGT
>JBOGSD010000169.1:0-25194 GCA_050695215.1 bacterium | reverse complement strand
CCTCGTGCTGGGGGCGGCCCTCGGCGGCACCTACCTGCCGCAGTACTTCCCCGGGCTGCGCCGCGCGCCTGAAGCCGGGGCGGCGCCTTCTGCTCCTCTGGCCCCGGCCCCCGCTCCCGCCCCCGGTGGGCCTTCCACCCCCGGGGCGATCGGCGGGCCCCCCCTGGCCCTTCCCCCCGGCGGTCCGTTTGAAGAGTCCGTCATCATCCGCACGGTCGAGCGGGTCCGCCCCGCCGTCGTAAACATCAGCACCCAGGTGCAGCTGCAGACCTTCTTCGGCGCCGTGCCGCAAGAGGGCGCGGGGTCGGGCGTAATCGTGCGGCGCGACGGACTGATCCTGACCAACTTCCACGTCGTGGCGGGCGCCCAGGAGATCACGGTCACGCTGCTCACCGGGAAAAAGCTGCGCGGGCAGGTCGTCGGGTCCGATCGCTTCACCGACCTGGCGGTGGTCAAAGTGGAATCGGATCAGCCGCTCCCGGTGGTGGAGCTGGGGACCTCCGGCACGCTGAAGGTGGGCCAGCTGGCCATCGCCATCGGCAACCCGTTCGGGCTCAGCAGCAGCGTCACCGTGGGCGTGCTCTCCGCGCTCAACCGCAGCATCCGGATCAGCCCCGACTTCGTGGTGGACAACCTCATCCAGACCGATGCCGCGATCAACCCCGGGAACAGCGGCGGCGCCCTGGTCGATTCCGGCGGGCGGCTGATCGGGATCAATACCGCCATCGTCCGCGAGGCCCAGGGCATCGGGTTCGCCATCCCCGTGGACATCGCCGTGACGATCATGAACCAGCTCGTCCGCGGCGGGCGCGTCGTCCGGCCCGCCCTGGGGATCGAGCTCGGCGGAGAAATCGACCGCCAGATCCAGCAGGCCTACAATCTGCCGGTCGATCACGGCGTCATCGTGCAGCAGGTCCAACCGGGAGGACCGGCGCAGACGGCCGGCATCGAGGCGAACGACATCATCGTCTCGATCGACGGCCGGACGACCCGTTCCATCAACGACCTGCGCCGTATCCTCTTCGAGATGCAGCCCGGCGACCGGGTGCGCGTCGAGGTGGTGCGCGGGTCACGGCGGCAGACCTTCACGGTGACGCTGACGGAACTGCGGCAGTAGCCGCCGCGTGCCCAACCCTCCCCTCGACCGCCTGATCGGCCGGCTCCTCATGGCCGACTTCGCGGGCACGTCGATGACTCCGCAGATCCGTGACCTCATCACCGCCCATGCCCTCGGCGGGGTCACGCTGTTCCAGAAGAACGTCGAACATTCCGCCCAGGTCGCCGCGCTCTGCCGCGATCTGCAGCAGGCCGCGGCCGCCGCGGGGCTGCCCCCTCTGCTGGTGGCCATCGATCAGGAGGGCGGCTCGGTGGAACGCCTTCCCCTGGGGATGCCTGGGGCGATGGCGCTGGGCGCGACGCGGTCCGCCGCCCTCGCGGAGCGGGCCGGCGCCCTCACGGGGCGGGCCCTGTCCGCGGCGGGGGTCACCGTCAACTTCGCCCCCGTCCTAGACGTGAACACCAACCCCGCTAACCCGGTCATCGGCACCCGCTCCTTCGGCGAAGACCCCGCCCTGGTGGGCGCGCTGGGCCGCGCCTACGTGCGGGGGCTGCAGCGCCAAGGCCTGTTGGCGACGGCCAAGCATTTCCCCGGCCACGGGGACACCGAGGTGGACTCGCATCTCGATCTTCCCGTCGTGCCGCACGCGCGGGAGCGGCTGGAGGCGGTAGAATTCGCGCCGTTCCGCGAGGTCAGCGGGGAGGTCGCGGCGATCATGACCGCCCACGTCGCCGTCGCCACGATGGGGATGACGCCGGCCACGCTCTCCCCGGCTCTGCTCGAGGGGATCCTGCGTCGGGAGTGGGGGTTCGGGGGGATCATCTTCACCGACTCCCTGGCCATGGCCGCCATCGCGGATCACGTCGGGGCAGGGCGGGCCGCGGTGCTGGCGCTGCTCGCCGGGGCGGACGTCCTCCTCGCCCTCGGCGGCGAGTCCATCCTCGGTGAAGTCTTCACCGCGCTGCGGCGGGCGGTTGCCGAGGAGATCCTGTCCGTCGAGAGGCTGGAGCAATCGGTCCGCCGGATTGAGCGGGTCCGCGCCGCGATGGCGCCGCCGGTCGGATCCGATCCATCCCTCCGGGGGGCGACCGGCTCCGAGCTCCAGCAGCTTGCGCGCGAGGTGGCCTCCACCGCCGTGACGCTGGTGCGCAACGAGACCGGCGCCGTGCCCCTCAGGGGAGGCCGCGTTCACATCATCACCGTGAGGCCCCGCGACGCCACCGCTCCCACCCTGGGGTCGGCGCTGCGGGGCTGCCGTCCCGACGTCGCCGAGATCGTCCTCGACCCCGCCGGCCGTGAACAGGTCGAGGTCAGTCCTGACGAACCCACGGTCCTGGTCACCCACAGCCGGGGCCGTCCGGACCCCCTCCAGACTGAGTTGGTGCGGCGGGTTCACCGGGACGCCGGGAATCGCCTCATCGTCGTCGCCACCGGGACGCCGTACGACCTGGCGGCGTTTCCCGAGGTTCCCTCGTATGTGGCGACCTACGGGCGGGAGCCGGTCATGCTCGAGGCCGCGGCGAGGCTGCTGGCCGGAGCGTCGGCCCCACGAGGCCGCCTGCCCGTCTCGATTCCCGGATGCCATCCCGGCGGGTGGGGAGTCGTGTGGTAGACTGCGCACATGTTTAAAGAAGCGTTGCGCCGGTACCTGGAGGATGCGGCGCAGCGGGCGGTGGCTCGGGGGGCGCTTCCTCAGGTGCCGCTCCCCCCGGTAGAGGTGGAGATGCCGCGCGGGCGGCGTCACGCCGATTACGCCTCCGGTCTTCCCCTCGCTCTGGCCAAACCCGTCGGCCGCTCCCCGCGCGAGGTGGCGCAGGTCCTCGTCGACACCCTGGAGATCCCCGCTGATGAAGTGACGCGCGTCGAGGTGGCCGGGCCGGGTTTTCTCAACTTCTTTCTCGCACCGGCGTGGCTGCACGAGTTGGTGCACCGTATCCATGCCGCCGGCGAGCAGTACGGCCGCCAGGACCTGGGGCGGGGGCGGCGGGTCAACGTCGAGTTCGTCAGCGCCAACCCCACCGGCCCTCTCACCATCGGGAGTGGGCGCAACGGATTGATCGGCGACGTGCTGGCCAACCTGCTCGAGGCGCTCGGCTACGACGTCTCCCGCGAGTATTACGTCAACGACGCCGGCCTGCTCGTGCATGCCCTGGCCCTCTCGGTGGAGCATCATTACCTCGCCGCGTTCGGACGCGAGGTGCCGTTCCCCGAGGATGGCTATCGCGGCGACTACGTGCGTGACCTGGCACGGCAGATTGCCGACCGCGACGGGGACCGCTGGTTGGAGACCCCGGCGGAGGAGCGCCGCAGGGCGTTCCGCGAGGAGAGCGTCGCGATGATGCTGGCGGACATCCGCGAGACGGTCGCCGCCTTTGGCATCCGCTTCGACGTCTGGTTCAGCGAACAGAGCCTCTACGACCAGGGCGCCGTGGAGCGGGTCCTGGCCGAGCTGCGCGCCCGGGGCCTGCTCTATGATCAGGATGGCGCCGTCTGGTTCCGCTCCACGGCGTTTGGCGACGACAAGGATCGGGTCATCATCCGCCGCACCGGGTGGCCGATGTACTACGCTGCCGACATCCCCTATCACCTGAACAAACTGCAGCGGGGGTTCGATCATCTGATCGACGTCTGGGGGTTGGATCACTTCGGAGACGTGGCCCGGGTGAAGGGCGGGCTGGCGGCGCTGGGGGTCGATCTCGCCCGGCTGGAGGTCCTCCTCTACCAGCACGTCCGCCTGCGCAACGAAGGCGAGCTCCTGCGCATGTCCAAGCGGCGGGGGGAGTACGTCACGCTGCAGGACCTCCTCGACGCGGTCGGCCGCGACGCCGCGCGCTACTTCTTCTGCATGTTTACGCCCTCAGTGCCGATGGATTTCGATTGGGAGCTGGCCCGCAGCCGCTCCCAGGACAATCCCGTCTACTACGTGCAGTACGCTCACGCGCGGATCAGCAGCATCTTCCGCGAAGCCGCGGTCCATCCCGCCGCGGCCGGCCCCGTCTCCGCCGTCGACCTCTCTCCCCTCACCGAGGAGACGGAGGCGGCGCTGATCCACACCCTGGCCGATCTGCCGGAAGTGATCGGGACGGCGGGGCTGCGCCGTGAGCCGCAGCGCCTCTGCACCTACGCGCGGGAGGTGGCGGAGGCCTTTCACGGGTTCTACACGCAGTGCCGGGTGCTCAGTGACGACGTGGCGCTGACCCGCGCCCGCCTGCACCTTGTCGGCGCGGCCGGTCTCGTGCTGCGCCGCACCCTGGGGTTGATCGGCGTGTCGGCGCCGGAGCGGATGTGACGGGGATGGGGGGAAGACGATGATGCGGAGCGGCGCGCTCCTGACGACGCGGCGCCCGCGTGAGGCTTGCCATCGGCTTTTCGTCGGGTATAGTAAAGAGGAAGGTTGGATCGTCGGCCGTCCCTGCAACCTCGAGGTTTCATCTACGTCGCACTGACGCAACCCCAATGATGGTGACTCAAAGGAGAGCGGGAATGCGCACCGCAATGACCGTGCTGCTCACCCTTGCCCTGATCGCACCGGCGTGGGCCGAGATCTTTTCGGACATTTCGGGTCATCCCGCGCAGCGGGCGATCGAGCGGCTGGCCGCCAAAGGCGTCGTCGGCGGCGTCGCGCCGGGACGGTTTCAGCCCGGCGAGGGGGTGAACCGTCTGCAAATGGTGCTCTTCATGGTCCGTCTGCTCGGCATCTCCGGCCAGGGGGT
Source organism: bacterium (assembly GCA_050695215.1). Classification (GTDB taxonomy): domain Bacteria; phylum Sysuimicrobiota; class Sysuimicrobiia; order Sysuimicrobiales; family Humicultoraceae; genus JACQGZ01. The sequence continues at coordinate 20,424 of JBOGSD010000169.1, read as the reverse complement.
GAAGCCGCCGGCCTTCAAGGACCTCGCCGAGATCCCCGAGACCGCCCGCGCGGCCGTGGCCGCCTCGGTGGGCATCGGCAGCGTCTCCTCGACGAGCGCTGAACTGAAGAAGGGCACGATCACCTACACGCTGACCACCGACAAGGCGGCGTACGGCCCGGACGAGCAGATTCTCCTCACATTCGTCATCACCAACGCCGGCAAAGACGAGATCAAATTCGAGCACGCCAATTCCCAGTGGCACGACTTCATCGTCACGGCATCGGACGGTTCGGAGGTGGCCCGCTGGTCTCTCGGCCGCGCCTTCCTGCCTGAAAACAAGCCGGTGGCCCTGGCCGCGGGCAAGTCCTTCAACTTCAACACGCGCTGGAAGCAGTTCGACCAGAACGACAGGCCGGTCCCGACGGGACGGTATGAGATCACCGCCGTGCACACCACCAAAACCAATCCCACCTCCCTATCGCTTTTCTTCCAGAAGGGGCTGGTCGTCGGCTACCCGGACAACACCTTCCGGCCCAACCAGCCGGTCAGCCGGGCCGAACTGGCCGCGATGACGGTGCGCGCCGGGGGTCTGGACACCGAGGCATTTGCGCGGGCCAAGGCGACCCTGCCGGTATCGGACAACGGCGAGGTGCTGGACTGGGCACGCGGCAGCGTCGCCGTGGCGATCGAGCGCAAGATGATCCCTCTGGTCGACGGCGCCTTTCGGCCGACGCGGGCGGCCTCGCGCGCGGACGCCGCCACGGCCCTCGACGTGATCATGGGTCTGCTGAAGCGGTACGACTACACGCGGGGCACCCTGCGGTCGGTGGGGCAGGGGCGGCCGGCGACGATCACCTTCGAAGACGAGAAGAACGCCGCCCGCACTTTCCGCGTGGCCGCGGCGCACGCGGTCTACCGGAACGAGCGCGTGGTGGCGCTGGCCGACCTGAAGGTCGGCGACAAGATCTCGATGCTGAAGGAGAGCGACGCCGGGGATGTCTCCTACATCGAGGCGACGGGACCGTAGCGGAGCGCGGAGCGCATGGAGGAGTAGCGATGAAGTTCTTCCTGGATACCGCCAACCTGGAGGAACTGCGCCAGGCCGTGGCCTGGGGCCTCTGCGACGGCGCCACGACCAACCCCTCGCTGGTGGTGAAAGAGGGGCGGGAGCACCGCGCGCACATCCTGGAGATCGCCAGGATCGTCAAGGGCCCGATCAGCGTGGAGACCACCAGCAACGACGCGGACGTGATGGTGCGCCAGGGCGAAGACTTCGCCACCTGGGCCCCCAACGTGGCCGTGAAGGTGCCGATGACTCCGGAGGGACTGGCGGCCTGCCGGAGGCTTCGCGCCAAAGGGATCCCGGTCAACGTGACGCTCACCTTCTCCGCGAACCAGGCGCTGCTGGCCGCCAAGGCCGGCGCCACCTATGTCAGTCCCTTCGTCGGCCGCTTGGACGACATCGGCCACGACGGCATGCAGGTGGTGCGCGACGCCGTGGTGATCATGCGCGCCTATGGCTTTGAGACGCAGGTCCTCGCTTCCAGCCTGCGCCATTCCCTCCACGTGCTGGAGGCGGCGCGGGCGGGCGCGCCCGTGGCGACGATGCCCTTCAAGGTGCTGGAGCAGCTCTTCAAACACGCCCTCACCGACGTCGGCCAGGAGAGGTTCCTGGCGGACGCCGCTAAACTCGCGGCGCAGCTGGAAAAACAACAGGCAAAGGTGTGATCATCGATGCTCGCCATCGCCGACCTCGAATCCAAAAGCCTCGCTGACCTGCAGGAGCTGGCGAAAGAACTCAACATCGCTAACCTGCGGCGCTACCGCAAGCAGGAGTTGATCATGCGCATCCTCCAGGCGCAGACCGAGCGCGAGGGGCTGATGTTCCGGGCCGGCATTCTGGAGATCATGGCCGAGGGCTACGGCTTCCTGCGCACCAGCGGCTACCTGCCGGGACAAGAGGACATTTACGTTTCTCCTTCCCAGATCAAGCGCTTTGGCCTGCGCGTCGGCGACGAGGTGCTGGGCCAGGTCCGCTCGCCCAAGGACAACGAAAAGTACTTCGCCCTGCTGCGCGTGGAAGTGGTCAACGGCCTGGACCCGGAGCAGGCCCGATCGCGCCCCGGGTTTGAGAGCCTCACCCCGGTCTTCCCGCACGAGCGGATCAAGCTGGAACTACCCGAGTCCGACCTGACCGTGCGCGTCGTGGACCTCTTCGCGCCGATCGGCAAGGGGCAGCGGGCCATGATCGTCTCGCCCCCCAAGGCTGGCAAGACCACGATCCTGAAGAAGATCGGCCAGTCGGTCGTGCAGAACCATCCCGAGATCTATCTGATCGTGCTGCTCCTCGACGAGCGGCCGGAAGAGGTCACCGACATGCGGCGCTCGGTGGAGGCAGAGGTGATCGCCAGCACCTTCGACCGTCCTCCGGAAGAACACATCCAGGTGGCCGACCTGGTGCTGGACCGAGCCAAGCGCCTGGTGGAAGGCAAGCGGGACGTCGTGGTGCTGTTGGACAGCCTGACCCGCTTCTCCCGCGCCAACAACCTGGTCATCCCCCCCTCGGGGCGCACGCTCTCCGGCGGACTCGATCCGGCCGCGCTGCACCGTCCCAAACGATTCTTCGGGGCGGCGCGCAAGATCGAGGAGGGAGGCAGCCTGACCATCGTCGCGACCTCGCTGATCGACACCGGCAGCCGCATGGACGACGTCATCTTCGAAGAGTTCAAGGGCACCGGCAACATGGAACTGCACCTCAACCGAAAGCTTCAGGAGCGCCGCACCTTCCCGGCGATCGACATCAAGGCCTCCAGCACGCGGCGCGAGGAACTCCTGCTGACCGAGGAAGAACTCCGCAAGGTCTGGGTGCTGCGCAAGAGCCTGGAACAGCTGGACACGGTGGCGATGGCCGAGCTCATCCTGGACCGCCTGCGCCGCACGCCCAACAACGCCGGATTCCTGCGCTCCATCGTCAAGAGCGCGGAGGAGGACGCGGTCGGCACGTAGGCGGGCGGAACTCGACGCCTGAGGGCGCACGGGCGAGTGCGGGTGAGCCTGACCAGTCTTGCGCGAACGCACGTTCGCGGCGCGAATTTCCTGCGAAAAACCGGCGGATTTCCGGAGGATTCCTGCCTCACGCTGTCGAACCACATGCCTCGGGAGAGGTACACCTTCTGATCGTCGCCGTACTCAATTTCATCTAGACAGCCCGGCTCATCGGATTTCTTGACGCTGTTTGGATCAAACATGCGATCCCGCGCCACGGCCTTTAGCGTCTTGACCATCATGTTGTTCGCGTTTCTGCCCCCGGCGTTCTCGATCCCCGAGGCCCCCAGCGCTGGTCCATTTGTGGACGCCGTGACTCTGCAGTCGCCCGCCCTGGCCGTTCGGCAGAGCCGGGAGGCTGTGGTGGGCGGTCTGACGGCGATGCTTACCCCCACCGGCGGTGCCTCCTCTGCCCCGGCAGTGGCCAGCGCTCCGGCCGCATCTCTCCTCGTGAGGGGAGCCGGGGCGCTGGAAGCCCGGCGCCTCCTCCGCCGGCCCACCGCCGGCCTCGCCGCGGCGGCCGCCACGAAGGTCCCTCCCGCCAGACCTGTCGCCGCGGCCGTCACGCGCCATCGGGTGGTCAGCGGCGATACGCTCTGGACCATCGCCCGCCAGTCCGGCGCCAGCGTCAACGCCATCGTCGCCGCCAACGGACTGTCATCTCCGCACAAACTGCGCCTAGGGCAGATATTGGCGATCCCGTCCGGCGTCACCAAACCCGCGACTTCCGGCGTCACCAAACCCGCGGCAACGAGCGCTGCGCCCGCGCGGACGACGACGCGGGCGCGCACCGACCCCGCGACGCAGTCGGGGACTTCGGCGTCTCTCTCTTACCGCGTCCAGCAGGGAGACACCCTGTCGGCCATCGCCCGCCGCTATGGAACGAACATCGGTGCGATCGTGGCGGTCAACGATCTGCCCTCGGCGCACCGGCTCTCCATTGGCCAGCGGTTGACGGTACCGGTCGGGTCGCCCCTTGGGCGCGCCGCGGCCGCCCTTGATACGGCGCCGGCGACCTCGACGGTCGCTTCGGCCCGACTGCTCTGGCCTAGCCGGGGGTTGCTCACGTCCCGGTATGGGTGGCGACACCGGCGGCATCACGATGGGATCGATGTGGCGGCGCCGCGGGGGTCTCCCATCTACGCGGCCCGCGCCGGGCGGGTGATTTTCTCCGGATGGTATTACGGGTACGGCCGCACCGTCATCCTCAGCCACGGCGACGGGATGACGACCGTCTACGGCCATGCCTCCAGCCTGGTGGTGCAGACCGGGCAGATGGTCCAGCGCGGAGAGGTGATTGCCCGGGTCGGATGCACGGGAAATTGCACCGGCTTCCACGTGCACTTCGAGGTGCGCGTGAACGGACGCGCCGTCAACCCGCTGCGCTACCTGAACTGACCCCCCGCACCCACGCGGGCGTTCGTATGGTATAATGCGACGGTTTTGCGGTACCGATCATCTGATCCCAGAAACGTGCGGAGTCGAGGTCATGAAAAAGAGCATCCATCCCGCGTATTATCAAGCCACGGTCACCTGCGCCTGCGGTGAGACGTTCCTCACCGGCAGCACGAAGGAGTCCATCCGTGTCGAGATCTGTTCGCGCTGCCATCCCTTCTACACCGGCCAGCGCAAGTTCGTCGACGCAGAGGGCCGGGTGCAGAAGTTCGCGCGCAAGTACGGCCTGAAAGTCTGATCACCGCGGTTGTCAGCAGGGAACGGCGGAGCGGCGTCTCTGCCGTTCGTGTTTTTCTGCGGCAGGGCAGGGGCGGCTGAGGCAGGGTCATGGTGCAGCCGGGGACGCTGGAAGTCATCGTCGGACCGATGTTCAGCGGCAAGAGCGAAGAACTCATCCGCCGGGTGCGCCGCGCTCAGATCGCCCGCCAGGCCGTGCAGGTCTTCGCGCACGCCCTCGATACCCGCTACGGACGCCAGCAGGTCCGTTCGCACGACGGCGGGTCCTTGGCCGCGGTCCCCATCGCGGGCAGCGCCGACCTGGACCGCCGCCTCGCCGCTACCGCGGCGGTGATCGCGGTGGACGAGGTCCAGTTCATGGACCCAGGGATCGCCCCGGTAGCGGAGCGTCTGGTGGCCCGCGGCGTCCGCGTCATCTTGGCCGGGCTGGACACCGATTTCCGCGGCGAACCCTTCGGCCCGATGGGTGACCTTCTGGCCCGCGCCGACCTGATCGACAAACTGGAAGCAGTGTGTATGGTCTGCGGCAGCCCGGCGCAGCGCACGCAGCGCCTGGTGGAAGGCCGGCCTGCGCCCTACGACGCCCCCGTCATCCTCGTTGGGGCGCAAGAGGCTTACGAAGCGCGCTGTCGCCTCCACCACGAGGTGCCCGGCCGGCCCTAGCGGTCGGCGTCAGACCTTCGCGTCCTCCTGGCTCAGTCGTGTGATGATGTCGTGCTCCCACCGACCGTGTACCGTCCGGGGAAGCTGCGTCGTGGGGAACCACTGCGTCGGGAACTCGGCCTGGGGAGCGCCTTCGCCTTCCGCCTCGACCCGGTAGTTGAACACAACGTGCCAGCCCGCCCGGCCGCGGAAAGACAGCACATCGGACATGCGCAAGGCGCGCACCGCCAGGCCCCCCAGCGCCTCCAGCCCTCTGCGGGCGGTCTCATCGGGATGCTCGTAGGGCTCGAGGTCGGTGTAGGGGATCATCCATCTTTCGTCCTCTTGGTCGTAGCGGGCCAGCAGCACCTTCCCTTTCGGGGCGAGCACGACGAGTTGGACGAACAACTGGATCGGAGGCATCTCTTCGGTCGTCATCTCACCCACCTCCACTACGCTCGGCGTTCGTCTCGCTCGTGAACCGGTCGAGCCACTGCAGTTCCGCCAGGGTGACCACCCTCGCTCGTTCGGCCATCTCGGCCGACGGCGCGGAGCGGCGGATCCGTTCGATCTCGGCCAACCGCGCCACGAGAGCATCCCGCCGGGCGGCGAGCAGGTCGGGCAGTTCCGCCTCCGGGAGTTCGGGCCGGGCGGCAAGCGCCAGATCCACGGGCTGAGTAGTCTTGGCCGGGCGCCGCCATGCCTCCCGCAGCAGCGCAGCGAAGTAGTGGCGCCCTTTGGGCGTGATCGCGTAGCGGGTGCGGCGGGGGCGGTGGCCGGCGCGTTCAATCGCGACTTGCCGAGCATACCCCTCCTTCTCCAGCGAGCGAAGGACGCTGTAGATGGACCCGAACTCGATGGGGAACCAGAACTGCAGCCCGGGATCGCTGAGGATGCGTTTAATCTGGTATCCATGCAGAGAGCTCTCTGACAGCAGCCAGAGGATGACCAACCTGGTGACGCTCGTCTGATTCACCTCCTCCGGCGCTGGAGTGTCCCCGCTAATATACTCAACAAGATACTAAACGTTTAGTATATTGCTGGTCAAGGTACCATTTCTCTCCAAGGGAGGCCGCTGGGGCTCGATTGGATATAATCAGGGCGATGCTGGACCGACCGCTGCTGAACAAACTTGAGGGCATGGAGGCCCGTTACGAAGAACTGACGCGCCTCCTGGTTGATCCCGCACTCTTCGCGGCGTCGGACCGGTATCACAAGGTCGCCAAAGAGCACGCGGACCTCTCGGGTCCGGTGGCCCTCCTGCGGGAGTGGCGGAGCGTGCAGCGGGAGGGGGCGGAGGCGGAGACCATGGCGCGGGATGAGGCCGCCGCCGACATGCGTGCCCTGGCCGCCGCCGAAGTCGCCGGGCTGCGCGAGCAGGCCGCCTCCCTCGAGGCGCGCCTGCGCGAGGCGCTGGCCCCGGCCGATCCCTACGCGCAGCGCGACATCATCATGGAGATCCGCGCCGGCGCCGGCGGCGACGAGGCGGCACTCTTTGCCGGCGAGCTCTTCCGGATGTACGGGCGCTACGCGGAGCGGCGCGGGTGGAAGACCGAGGTGCTGGAGTCCAACCCCACCGGACTGGGCGGGTTCAAGGAAATCATTCTCGCGGTGAAGGGGCAGGGGCCATACAGCCGGCTGAGATTCGAGAGCGGGGTCCACCGCGTCCAGCGCGTCCCGGTGACGGAGGCCTCCGGGCGCATCCACACCTCCACGGCCACCGTGGCGGTCCTAGCGGAGGCGGAGGAGGTGGAGGTGCAGATCCGCCCAGATGACCTGGAGATCGAGACCTACCGGGCAGGCGGCGCCGGCGGGCAGAACGTCAACAAGGTGGAGACGGCGGTGCGAATCCGCCACCTGCCCAGCGGCATCGTGGTGGCCTGCCAGGACGAGCGCTCCCAGTTTCAGAACCGCGAGAAAGCGATGCGCATCCTGCGCGCCCACCTCCTCGAACGCGCCGAGCGCGAGCAGCATCAGGCCATCGCACGCGAACGGCGCCTGCAAGTAGGGACCGGGGAGCGCAGCGAGAAGATCCGCACCTACAACTTCCCGCAGAGCCGCGTCACCGATCACCGCATCGGCGTCTCCCTGCACCGCATCACCACCGTGCTCGACGGCGATCTGGACGAGCTGATCGACGCCCTGGTGGCCGCCGACCGCGCGGCCGTGGCGCCTTCCTGAATCCCCCTCACCCGCCCCTCCCGACCGCTGACGGGCTCCGGCCGGAGACCATCCGGGAAGCCTGGCTGGCCGGGCGGGAGCATCTCCTCGCCTCGAGGATCGACGCGGCTGGGTTGGAGGCAGAGGTGCTCCTGCGCCACGTGCTGGGCGCGTCTCGCTCGGGGCTCTACCTGGCTTGGGAGCAGCCGCTCTCCGATGAAGCCTGGAGCCGCTTCCGTGCGCTGCTGACCGAGCGCGTCGGCGGGCGCCCCGTGCCCTACCTGACCGGACACCGTGAATTCATGGGTCTCGACCTGCAGGTGGACGAACGCGTGCTCATCCCCCGCCCCGACACGGAGATCTTGGTGGAATTGCTCCTGCACGTGCTGCGGGATCGACCGGCGCCCCGCATCGCCGATGTGGGTACGGGCAGCGGCGCGATCGCCGTGGCGCTGGCCGCCTATCTGCCGGAGGCGGAGATCCTCGCCACCGATTTCTCCGCGCCCGCGCTGATGGTCGCGGCCGTCAACGTGCAGCGCCATGGGGTGGAGCGCCGGGTGCGGCTGGCGCAGGGCGACCTGCTGGCGCCGGTGCTGGGCGCGGGGTGGGCCGGTCTCGATGCCGTCGCGTCCAACCCGCCCTACGTCGATGCCGAGGCCGCGCCCCAGCTGCCGCGGGAGATCCGCGAGCACGAGCCATCGATGGCCGTCCTCGATCCGGGGGGTGGGACGAGTTTTCACGCCCGGCTGGTCTCAGAAGCGCCGGAGGTGCTCGCGCCGGGCGGCTGGCTGGCGATGGAGGTGGCGGCAGGCCAGGCTCCTCAGGTGGTCGAACTGTTCGAGCAGGCGGGCCGCTACGGCCCGGTTCGCGTGGTCCGGGACCTCCAGGGCATCGAACGCGTCGTGGCGGCGGAGCGACGATGAGCGCGGCGGCCGGCACCTACTATCACCTCTCCTTCCAGCCTGCGGTACGGCGGTCGCTGCGCCCGCTGCAGATCATGCGCGTCACCGAGGATACAGAGGCGCCGCTGCGCGCCGTGCGCGTGCTCCGCGAGGGTGGCCTGGTCGCCTATCCCACCGATACCGTGTACGGGATCGGGTGCAGCGCGTTCAACGACGCGGCGGTGCTGCGCGTCTACGAGGTGAAGCGGCGGCCGCGCAGCGAGCCCCTGCCGGTGCTCATCGCCGACGCGGCCGATCTGAACGAACGGCTCGTCGCCGCGGTGCCCGAGACCGCCCGCCGGTTGATGCTGCGCTTCTGGCCGGGCGCCCTGACGCTGATCTTCCGCAAGGCCCTCTGGGTGCCCGCGATTCTCACGGCGGGCGAAGAACGGATCGCCGTGCGCCTGCCCGACCATTCCATCCCGCGGTCGCTGGTCCGCGCCGCCGGGGCGCCCCTCGTCGGCACCAGCGCCAACGTGCACGGCAGCGCCGAACCCGTCACGGCGCAGCACGTGGCCTTCGAACTGGGGGACCGCGTCGACATGATCCTGGACGGCGGCCGGACGCGCCGCGGCCTGCCGTCGACGGTTGTCGATGTGACGGTCGACCCGCCGCGGGTTGTACGGGCAGGGGCGCTTCCCCGCGAGCGCATCGAGGAGGCGCTGCGGTGAAGGTCGCCCTGGGCAGCGATCACGCCGGTCTGTCCCTGAAGGAGCACGTCAAGCGCCTGCTCCTGGAGTGGGGGCATCAGGTGCAGGATTTTGGGACCGACTCGACCGAACCGGTGGATTATCCCGATGTCGTCGTTCCGGCGGCCCGGGCGGTGACACGGGGCGAGGCGGAGCGGGGCATCGTCTTCGGGGGTTCCGGCAACGGCGAGGCGATGGCCGCCAACAAGGTGGCGGGCATTCGCGCCGCGCTCTGCCACGACGTCACCACGGCGCGACTGGCGCGGCAGCACAACGACGCCAACGTGCTGGCCCTGGGCGCCCGCATCACCGGGACGGAGGTGGCCGCCGACCTGGTGCGCGTCTTCCTGGAGACGGGATTCGACGGCGGACGACACGCCCGTCGCCTCGAGAAACTGCGCGCCCTGGAGCAGAGAGCAGACGAGGCCCGCGCCAGGCGGGGGGAGGGGGGCCCACGGTGAGCAGGGAAGCTTGAGAGAGCCGCTGCCGTTTGGAGGTGCCGTCGTGTCCACCGTGATGTCGAAAGTACACGTCTTCGAGCATCCCCTCATCCGCCACAAGCTCGCGATCATGCGGGACAAACGGACCGGGCACAAAGAATTCCGTGAACTGGTGGAAGAACTGGCCATGCTGATGGCCTATGAGACCACCCGCTCTCATCCCACTCGGGAGGTGCGGGTGGAGACGCCGCTGGGGATCGCCCGCGGCTGGTCCATCGCCGGCCAGGAGATCGCCGTGGTGCCGATCCTGCGGGCCGGGCTGGCCATGGAGGTGGGGATCACCCGGCTCATCCCCACGGCGCGCGTCGGGCACGTGGGGATCTACCGCGACCCCAAGACGCTGGAGCCGCATTCCTACTACGCCAAGCTGCCCGCCGACATCGCCGAGCGCGAGGCCATGATCTTGGACCCGATGCTGGCCACGGGCGGCTCGACCGTGGCGTGCGTCGACACCTTGAAGCAGGCAGGCTGCAGGACGATCCGGGTGATGGCGATCATCTCCGCCCCCGAAGGGATCAAGAAGGTCCAGGACGCCCACCCCGACGTGGAGATCTACACGGCCGCGGTCGACGACCATCTCAACGACCACGGTTACATCGTGCCGGGGCTTGGGGATGCGGGGGATCGGTTGTTCGGGACCAAATGAGCGACGCCCGCATCCAAGAGAAACGCACCATGACCGCACGGCCATCGTGGGATGACTACTTCATGCGCATCGCCCACCTGGCCGCCACGCGGTCGACCTGCCTGCGGCGGCGCGTCGGAGCCGTGATCGTCAAGGACCGGATGGTCCTGACGACCGGGTACAATGACACCCCGCGCGGTATCCGCAATTGCGGCGAGGGAGGCTGCGCGCGGTGCGCGGGGGACGTGCCCTCGGGGACGAGCCACGATACCTGTCTCTGCATCCACGCGGAAACCAACTGCGTGATCCAGGCCGCCTACCAGGGCGTGTCGATCAAGGACGGTACCATCTACGTCACCTACCTGCCCTGCCTGATCTGCGCCAAGATGATTCTCAATGCCGGCCTCAAGCGGATCGTGTTCGAAGGCCACTATCCCGATCCGCTTGCCCTGGAGATCCTCAGCAACGCCAACGTCGAACTCGTGCGGTACGCGGGGGAGGAGCTCCCCACTTGAGCTCCAGAAAGTCGGCCGAGGCAGAGGCCGGCACGACCGCGGCGCGGACGGATGCCGGTCCGGCGAGCCTGCTGGACCGCTACCTTCCTGCCTTTCAGTATCGCGAGATCCACAGCATCCGGATCACCGCGCCGCCCGAGCGCATCGAGCGGGCGATCCGCGAGCTCACCGCCGGGGAGATCCCGCTGATGGGTCTGCTCTTCTGGCTGCGTGCGCTGCCGGCGCGCCTAGCGGGGCGGCGCATTAGGGGCTTTCGCCCACATCTCCCGTTCCTCGCCCAGGCCCTGGCTCCCGAAGGCGGCTTCATCCTCCTGGGGGAGACCCCCGAACGCGAACTGGTTATCGGCACGGCCGGCGAGTTCTGGAAGATCCTGGGCGGGTCATACCCCGGCATCGCCGACCCGGAGGACTTCCTGACGTTCGCGACCCCGCGCCACGCCAGGGCGGCCCTCAGTTTTCTCATCGAGGCGGATACCGGGTACTCCCGGCTGATCACCGAGACGCGAGTCTCCACCCCCGGGGCCGCGGCCCGCCGGCGGTTCGCCCTCTACTGGGTTTTCGTCCGGCCAGGCAGCGGGTTGCTTCGGCGTCTCTGGCTAAGGGCGATCAAAGGGCGGGCGGAGCGAGCCTCATAGCCAACTTCAATGAGTTCCTTCGAACTTGAGCAGGTCACGGACGGCATCTATGCCCTAGCGGTTTGGGATGACTCCTGGGCGTCGTACAACAACTTGTACATTCTGCGGGCGGGCGCTTTACCATGCCGCCACAAAAGCACTCTTCAGCGGTGACCACGTGTGCTTCTTTGGCGCTCCCCTCCTGCAGGAGGGGCTGGTGGGAAAGGGAGAAGACCGCCGGGAGAGGTTTCGCGGCTTCGTCACTCAGTGGGCTCGGCACTGGCCGCCGAGTGAGGCCGAAGCTGAACGTCTTGCCGCCGACCTCCGGCAACGACCTCCCGAAGATCGCCGGCGACATGATTTCGAACTCTTCCTGGCGGGCCTAACCAGACTTCAGCGCTTCGACGCCGCAGCCCTTTGCACCGGCCACGGCCCCCTACTCGTGGAGGAGGTCCCGCAGTTCATGGCTCAACTCGTGGCTGCGGCTCAGCGATACTAGAGGATGCCGCGTCTCTGGCTGCGGGCGATCAAGCGACGGGCGGATCCGGCCAAGACTACCCTCGTGTGTTCTGGCGGGTGAAAGCGGGTTCCTTCCGACTAGAGGAGCCACTTCAACAGCAGCGTTGCCACCGCGGCGATAAAGGCGCAGACGGGAAAGGTCAACACCCACGCGGTGACGATTTCCAGGCCCACCCCCCAGCGGACCGCGGAGAAGCGCCGGGTGGCCCCCACCCCCATGATCGCCGTGTTGATCGTGTGCGTGGTGCTGAGCGGGATGCCGAACCGGCTGGCCAGCGTGATCGCCCCCGCCGCGGCGGTTTCGGCGGCGAATCCCTGATACGGCTCGAGTTTCGTCAGGCGCAGGCCCATCGTGTGGACGATGCGCCAGCCCCCGATGGCGGTGCCGATGCCCATCGTGCCGGCGCAGAGGAGGATCACCCAGATCGGAATCCGGAACTCGGGCAGCACCCCGCCCAGCACGAGCGCCAGCGTGAAGACGCCGATGAACTTCTGCCCGTCGTTGCTGCCGTGGCTGAAGGCCATGAAGGCGGCGGAGACGATCTGCAGCCGGCCGAAGAGGCGGCGCGCCGCCCGGAGGTGCGCACGGCGGAAGATCCACGAGACCGCGAGGATCAAGACGAAACCCCCGGCGAATCCCAGCACCGTGGAGAAGCCGATCCCGATCAGGACCTTGCGCCACCCGTCGGCGAGCAGCACGCCAGGGCCCGCCGAGGCGATCGCGGCCCCGGCAAGACCGGCGACCAGGGCGTGGCTCTCGCTGGTGGGGAGGCCGCGGAACGCCGCCAGGGTGGACCAGGCGACGATGGCCACCATGGCGCCGGCGATCGTCACGGCGTCGATCGCTTCCGCCCGCACGATGCCTTTGCCGATCGTGGCGGCCACCGCCGTGCCCGTCATCGCCCCGACGATGTTCAGCGCGGTAGCCATGATCAGCGCCGTGGTGGGGGCGAGCACCCGCGTGGACACCACCGTGGCGATCGCGTTGGGGGCGTCGGTCCAGCCGTTGACGAACTCAGCGGCCAGGACGAGGAGGAGCACCGGGATCAGCCCGAGGGGAAGGGTCAGATCCAATGCGCTACAGGTTCTTTCCGCGGATGGATTCCAGCGCGTTGGCGACGTCCTCGCCCTGGTCGGTGGCCTCCTCCAGTGACTCGTAGATCTCCTTCCACTTGATCACGTCGATCGGGTCCATCGGCGCGGCGAAGAGTTTGGCGATGGCGTCGCGCTGGACGCGGTCGGCCAGGTTTTCCAGGCGGTTGATCTCCTGGACCACGCCGTCCACCCGGTCGAGCCGGCGCAGGTTGCCCACCCCCTCGACCATGGCGGCGCAGATGTTGACGATGATGTGGGAGAGTTCCTGGGCCTCGGGGGTGGCGTGGGGGATGCGGTAAATGGCCATGCGAGCCGCGCAGGCCTCGATCCAATCCAAGACGTTGTCCAGCTGTTTGGCCAGATTCAGGATGTCCTCGCGGTCCAGCGGGGTGACGAAGGTCCGGTTGAGACGCTCGATGATCGTGTGGATGATCTCGTCGCCCTGCTCCTCCAGGGCCTTCATCGCCTCCGCCCGGCGCTCCACCTCCCGGTAGTCGTCGAGCAGCTCCTTCAGCGCGCGGGCCGCCACCAGAATGTTCTGGGCGGCCTGATTGAACAGGTCGAAGAACACTTCTTCCCGCGGCAGCAACCGTAGTACCATGGGCTCGGCCTCCTGTTGGGGGAGTGTCGGCTAGCCCTATTCGCGCGACCCCGCGGGCCGGCCTGCTCTCGGTCCGTCCCGCTCCGCCGGACCGACGGCGGAGGGTCTGCCCGTCCCACCGCCGAAGCGGAGCCACGAGGGGTCGCGTGAGGATCGCGCGGGTGAGGAGTCACTTAGAAGGCGAGGGGCAGACCGCTGTATAAGACCTCGGCCGCCTACTACGATCTCCTCTACAGTGGGAAAGACTACCGGGAGGAAGCCCGCCGCCTCGACGGCCTGATCCGGCGGCACACACGGTCGGCCGGCAGGACGCTCCTGGACGTGGCCTGCGGCACCGGCAATCACATCGGGTTCTTGAAGCGGCGCTACGCGGTGGAGGGCCTCGATCTCGAACCCGCCCTCTTGGCGATCGCCCGCCGCAAGCATCCCGACGTCCGCTTCCACCGGGGCGACATGGAGCGGTTCGATCTGGGCCGGCGGTTCGACGCCGTGATCTGTCTCTTCAGTGCGATCGGGTACATGGCGACGCTGCCGCGGCTGCGGCGAGCGGTGAGGACCATGGCCAGGCATCTGCGTCCCGGCGGGATCCTGATCATCGAACCCTGGCTCACCCCCCAGCGCTTTGAGGCCGGTCGCGCGGACGGGATCTTCGTCAAGGGCCCGAGCTTAAAGATCGCCCGGATGAGCAACACGCGGCGGACCGGGCGCCGCGGTTCCATCCTGGTCTTCCATCATCTGGTGGGGGAGCGGGGGCAGATCCGCCACTTCGTCGAACGCCACCTCCTCGGCTTATACACCCTCGGCGAGTATGCGGCGGCGGTGCGTGCGGCGGGGCTCCGAGCCATCGTCGACCGCAGGGGGTTGACCGGACGGGGGTTACTCATCGGCGCCGCCCCGCGGCCCCGGAGGCTGCGAGGGTGAGCGAACGCTACGCGGACTATGATGCCTTTGCCTGGTTCTACAATCGTTACTGGGGCGCCACCTTCACCGATCGGTTCCTGGCGGTGGTCGAGCAGTTGTTCCTCTCGCACCTTCCCGCGGGCGCCCGCGTCCTGGACCTCTGCTGCGGCACGGGCCAGCTCGCGCGCGTCCTCTCCGATCAGGGTTTCCGTGTGACCGGTCTGGACGGCTCGGAAGCGATGCTGGAGCTGGCGCGGGTCAACGGACCCGGTGTGGAGTGGGTTGCCGGCGACGCCCGCCGTTTCGTCCTCCCGGCGACCTACCACGGTGTGCTCTCTACCTTCGACAGCCTTAACCACATCATGACGATCGAAGAGCTGACGGCGGCCTTCCGCAGCGTCTACGCCGCTCTGCTCGACGGGGGCCGCTTCCTCTTCGACCTGAACATGGAGGAAGGGTACCAGGCGCGCTGGCGCGGGGCGACGGCGATGGTGGATGATGAGAGCGTGTGTGCCGTTCGCGCGGCCTTCGATCCTGACATGCAGATCGGCCGGAACGAGATCACGATGTTCCGGCGGTCGGGGGACCTCTGGCGGCGATCCGACGTGATCTTGACCCAACGCTGCTACACCGAGACAGAGGTGCGGGACGCGCTGGCAGCGGCGGGGTTCGCAGAGACGACTGCCCATGAGGCGGAGCGGGACTTGGGAATGCGGGGGAACGTGGGGCGGATGTTCTTCCTCACAGGAAAGGCGGCACGGCACTGACGACACCGCGGGGTCCGCGCCGTCCGGCGGGGCGTGGCGGGAGAGCCGCGAACCGGTTCTCGGCCAGCGTGGAGGTCGGCGCGGACGGCTGGGCGACGATCTGGGTGCCTGAGTTACCGGGTCTCTTCCTCAACGGATCCACCGAGCGAGAGACGTTGCGTGAAATCCCTCAAGCGATCAAGGCATACCAACGGTGGTTGCGTGGCCACGGCGAGCCGGTGCGGGTGACTGCGGCCCCCGCTGTGGACGTCGTACAGCGTTCTCAGGCCAGGGCGCGGATGCGCTGGGGCAACACCACCGTCCTCCACGACTTCCAGCGGCCTCGCCTCACACAGCTCGAGCTCGCACGGTGCCTGCGCTGGATGGGGTTCATGCGCTGGGACACCCTTCTCTTGCTGGCCTCGCTTCCCCCCGCCGGGCTGGACTGGACGAAGCCGGGGCAGGAGCGCACGATCGCGCGGCATCTGCGGCACGTCGCCAACGCCGAACGCTGGTATCTGGACCGCCTGGCACTCGGTCCGTTTCCGGATCTCGGGCGCACAATCGATCCGCTCGAACGGATCGCCCGGGTGCGGCGGACGACGCTGGCCAGGCTGGCGAAGATGACGCGGGAGGAGCGGGCGCGAATTCGCAAGGTCGACGGCGAGTGGTGGAGCGCCCGCAAAATGCTCAGCCGCATCCTCTACCATGAGCGCTACCATCTCAGGTCGATGGCCAGGATCGGCGCGTACCACAGGGTGCGCGTGCCGGAGGGCCTGGCAGGGTGGGTGCGCTACTGAGGCTGTCACTCCCACGGGGTAAGTCAGAGGGGAGAGAGGGTCGCATGCGTGAGGCCTGGACGCATCCCGCGGTTGCGCGGCGTCGGCGCTACGGTTCATACGGTTCCGTCCTGCTGAGGCCGGTGGTATAATCCCGGCGTGTCGCGGCCCCGCAGCGGGGCCGCGCCCATGTCCGGACAACAGTCTGCGGAGGGATCGGAATGGAACGGGTCACCCTGGCCGTCACGGTGCGGAACGGATTGGGCAAGAGCGGCGCCCGCCAGCTGCGCAGGAGCGGCCGCGTGCCTGCGGTCGTCTACGGGCAAGGCCGCCAATCCCAGGCCGTCGCCGTGGACAGCAAGGCGCTGAAGACGACCCTGCACACCCACGCCGGCCTCAACGTGCTGATCGACCTGGGCATCCAGGCCGACGGTGGGGAAGACAAGCAGCTGGTGATGGTGAAGGACCTGCAGCGAGACATCTTCACGCACGACATCACCCACGTGGACTTCCACGTCATCTCCCTGGAGGAGACCCTCGAGACGCACGTGCCGGTGATCCTGCTGGGGACGCCCAAGGGGGTCATCGACGGCGGCGTCCTCGAGCAGCACCTGCGGGAGGTCCTGGTGGAGTGTCTGCCCACGCAGATCCCCGAACACTTCGAGATCGACGTGAGCGGGCTGACGATCGGCCACGCGCTCCACGCCGGCGAACTGACCATTCCCGAGGGTGTGACGCTGCTGACGGCGACCGGCCAGGTTGTCGCCACCGTCCTGCAGCCGCGTGTGGAAGAGGCCCCGGCGGCGCCGGCGGCCGCCGAAGTGGTTCCGGCGGAGGCGGCCGAGGGCGAGGCCGCCGAGGGGGAGAAGCCCTCAGCGGCTCCCGCGAAGGGGCCGGAAGCCGAAGAGAAGTAGTCTCGCATTTGCCCAGTGTGATCCGCGAACGGGGGCGCCGGCGTGCCCCCGTTCTGTCGCCTTGAAGTTCACGGAGCGCCGCCGGCGAAGTCTGCACAGATGAAACTCATCGTAGGATTGGGCAATCCGGGTCGCCGCTACCGGGAGACGCCGCACAACGCCGGCGCCCGCGTGGTCGACGCGCTGGCGCGGCGCCACGGAGTCACCCTTGACCAGGAAGGCTGGGCCGATGTCGGCGCGGTGAGGCTGGACGGCCGCCGCGCGCTGTTGGCTCGCCCTCAGACCTACGTCAACGTCAGCGGGACCGCCGTCGCCGACCTGCGCCGCCGCCACCGCGTGCCGCTGGCCGACCTGCTGGTGATCTTCGACGACCTGGATCTTCCCGTGGGCCAGGTGCGGCTGCGCGCCCAGGGCGGTCACGGCGGCCACAATGGCATCCGGTCGATCATCGAGGCGCTGGGCGAGCGCACCTTCCCCCGGGTGCGCATCGGCATCGGCCGGCCCCCCGAGGGCGTGGATCCGGCCGAGTACGTGCTCAGCCGCTTCGCCCGGGAGGAAGCCACCGCGGTCGACGACGCCGTGGAACGGGCCGCGGACGCGGTCGAGGTCTTCATCCGCCGGGGCATCGAGGCGGCGATGAACGTTTTCAACCTGCGCCCCTCACGCGCTTCACACAATCTTCACGAGGGACCGTATAATGCGTGACATGAGAGAATTGCGCAGGCGTCCCGATCTCCGCGACCGCGTGCCACCGGGGCAGTACGTCACGGAAAAGTGGCCCGTCCTGCACTACGGCTCCATCCCCCGGTTCGATCCCCGCACCTGGGATTTTCAGATTTACGGGCTGGTGGAGAACCCGGTCGCGCTTTCGTACGAGCAGTTCATGGCTCTGCCCAAGACGACGCTGCGGTGCGACATCCACTGCGTCACGGCCTGGAGCAAGCTGGACGTCGCGTTCGAGGGGGTTCCAGTCAAGCCGCTGCTGGAGCGGGCCGCCCTCAAGCCGGAGGCCAAGTTCGTGATGGTGCACTCCGAGCAGGGGTATGAGACCAATCTGCCCCTCGAGTACCTGCTGGCCGACGATGCCCTGCTGGCCCACCGCGCCGATGGCAAGGATCTCACCCCCGAGCACGGCTGGCCGCTGCGTCTGGTCGTCCCCCGCCTCTACTTCTGGAAGAGCGCCAAGTGGGTGCGTGGCTTCGAACTGCTGGAGCGCGACCAGCGCGGCTTCTGGGAGCGCAACGGCTACCACAACCACGCCGACCCCTGGAGGGAAGAGCGCTACTCCTCGCCCTGGGAATAGGCTAGACTGGTCCCGCGCTCGCTCGACTCGCGGGGGCCGCCTAGAAGCGCCAGATCGAGTGGGCTGTTCCCGGTCTGAAGACGCTGATGGCCACCACCGTCTCGGTGATCGTGTTCACGCGTAGCGCCAGCCCGATGTTGTCGTAGATCACCCTCGTCAATCCCGCAAAGTCATCACCGAGACGCGTCATGGCTGTGGGGCGCCCGTAGGCCGCCAGTACGGCCGAGAGGGGAGAGGCGATGCCTATGCCTTTCGCAGTCCTGGAGAATCGGGTAATCTGCGATACCCGAAGGTGAACCAGTCTACTCTTTCCCAGAAAGTATGCCTCTGCGTCTGTCCAGGAGTAGACCTGGAAAGGAACCACCTGGTCGAACTCGATGAGCGACCAGCCCTTCTCCCTTGGCGGGCCGACGAGCCGCTCCAGTTGGTTGAAGGTCATGTCCAGCGTCCATGGCCCGATACGCTGTCCAGGCACGATGAGGCTGGCGTCGGGAGACTTCGATGGCACGGTGGAGGCGGGCAGGAACACTAACAGGACGGCCAGGATTAATCGCTTCATTTCACGTCAGTCGTTCTCTGGGCCTGCCCTTATTCCTCCCCGGCCGATCCTCTGCTCTTCCTGGTCGAGTGGCAGCCCTGGCCTTACAGGCGCCGTAGGGCCGGCAGCGCGATGCCGGCCGCCAGAATGACCGCGATCACGACCACTCCTCCCAGCGCCACGGCCCAGGAGAGACCGATGACTTCGGCCAGCGCGCCGATGGGCAGGGTGCCCAGCGTCGTCATGCCGAAGGCGACCGTGCCGAACAACCCCATGGCCCGGCCGCGCGTGGCCGGGGGGACCGTGGTCTGGACCAGGGTGTTCGCGGTCGCCATCGCGATCGACTGCGACACCCCCACCAGCACCAGCAGCAGCACGGAGTAGGGGAAGGCCCGGGACGCGCCAAAGAGCGTGACCATGATCCCCATGGCCAGCGCGGCGGACAGCAGCAGGGATCCGGGGCGGACGCGCCCGGCGCTCCAGCCGGTGAGGAAGACGGCGACGATCGTCCCGGCCCCCGGCGCGGCTTGCAAGATGCCCAGGCCTTCCGGACCGACGTGCAGGACCTCTCGCGCTAGGGCGGGCATCAACCGTACATAGGGACGGCCGAAGAAACTCACCGCCGCCACGATCCCCAGCAGCGCCAGCACGACGCGGTGCCTTGCCAGAATGGCCAGCCCCTCGCGGACGTCCTGGCCGAAGGAGACGCGCCTCTCCACGGTGACCCCGGGCAGGCGCATCGCCCTCAGGGCCGCCAGGACCCCGAGGTAGGAGAGGGCGTTCAGGAAGAACGCCGCCGACGTACCGATCAGGCTGATCACGACGCCGGCGATGGCCGGTCCGAAGATGCTGGAGCCGTTCAGGGCCATCGCGTTCAGGCTGATCGCCTGCAGCACCTCGTGTTCCGCCACGAGCCCCGGCAGCATGGACAGGCGCGCCGGCATGTCAAACGAATGGACGAGCGAGTTGAAGGCCGCGATCGCCAGCACGTGCCAGACCTGCACGACCCCCAGGTAGGTTAGCAGCGCCAGGAGGAGGGCAGACGCCATCGACACCAGGTTGGTCAGGAGCAGGATCGCTCGCCGATCCGCCCGGTCGGCCACGACGCCGCCGAGAAATGCAAAGAGCAGCCGCGGCACCGCCTGGGCGAGCCCCAACAGACCGAGGAAGATGGGAGAGAGGGTCAGCAGGTCCATCAGATAGCCCAGCGCGGTGAACTGCATCCAGCCGCCCGCATTGCTGACGACGAGCCCGGTCCAGAGCAGCCGGAAGTTCCGGTGCCGCAGCGGCGCGAACGTGCTGAGGCGGGCGGATCGCGCCAGCGGCTCGATCGCTGGAGTCACGCTATCGGCGTCCTCCGCCCTCGCCGACCGCTGGATCCGCCGGCTGAAGGCGTGGGTTCTAGCATCGCCTTCATCGGCGTCCAATAGTCGTCCCACCAGCCCTGCTTGATGTCGGCGTAGGCGGGGGCCGGCACGCCCGAGTGGGTGAGGGTGAGGCGCGTCCCGCCGGGCACGCGGCGCAGCGCGAAGGTGGCGCGCGAATGGTGGTGCGCCGGCCACCCCCGGTTCTGGCACCACCAGGCCTGCACGATTTTCCGGTCCGGCACGAGGGCGAGGTTCGT
>JBOGSD010000168.1:0-13048 GCA_050695215.1 bacterium | reverse complement strand
GTTGAGGAACAGCAGCACCAGATACCGGTTCGAGGTGAGGCCGAGGACCGCCTCAGCCAGGCGTTGCGGCACCTGCTCGTTGGTCAGGTACCAGCCCAGCACCGCCGAGGCCGCGACGATGAGCATCACCGAGGCGGTCTGCACCACTCCGTCCAGGGTGACCGCGCGCAGCTGGCGGAAGTTCATCTCCCGGTAGACGAAGGTCCCAATGATGAAAGCGGCGAGGACCGCCAAGCCGGCGGCTTCCGTCGCCGTGACGATGCCGCCGAACATGCCTCCCAGGATGATCACAGGCAGGAGCAGGGTCCATCCCGCCTCCTTGAACGTTCTGGCCAGACGAGGGAGAGAGAACGCCGCATCCACCGGGAAGCCGTACTTGTGCGCCTTGTAATAGACGACGGCCATTATGAGGAGTCCCCCGATGAGACCGGGGGCGAACCCGGTGAGGAAGAGGCGTGTGACCGAGGTCCCGGACATCACGGCGTAGAGAATCATCGGAATGCTCGGTGGGATGATAATGGCCAGCGACGCGGTCACCGATGTCAGCGCCGCCGTGAAGGCGGCCGTGTACCCTTTCTTCACCATCGCCGGGATGATGATGCTGCCGAGAGCCGCCACGTCCGCCACGGCCGAGCCCGAGATCTCCGCGAAGAACATCGAATCCACGACGTTGACCATGGCCAGCCCGCCGCGAATGTGCCCCACCAGCGCCGAGGCCAGGTTGATGATGCGCAGCGAGATGCCTGAGGAGTTCATCAGCCCGCCGGCCAGCACGAAGAGGGGGATGGCCAGCAGCGGGAACTTGGCGGCGCCGGAAAACAGCTGCAGCGGGACCACCACCGGCGTGGTCCCGCCGCCGATCAGCACCACCGCCAGCGTCGCCGCGATGAGGGCAAAGCCGATCGGAACGCTCATTGCTGAGAGCGTCACGATCAGCCCGATGACCAGCGCCGTCACGGCCGGGCGGGCACCAGGAGGCGGACCAACCTGGAGATGGTCATGATGAACATCAGGGCCCCGCTGACGGGGATGGCGCTGTAGATCCAGTTGAGGCGGACGCTCGGCAGCGAGACCGCGCGGTCGAAGGAGGCCGCCTGCACCAGCGTCCACCCATAGTAGAAGAGCGCCCCCTGCACCAGCAGCATGACGATCTCCGCGGCGACCTCCAGGCCACGCCGCGCGGGGGCGGGAAGGTAGTCGATCAGCGTCTCGAATCCGATGTGGGCGCGCCGCTGGGTGGTCAGCACCGATCCGTAGAAGGTGAGCCAGACCAGCAGGAACTCCGCGAACTCGTCGTACCAGGGCAGGGACCGCTGGATGACATAGCGGTAGAAGACGCCGGTCAGGACGATGACCGCCATCCCGACCATCAAGACGATGCAGTAGGCCTCCAGCAGAACGATCAGCCGGTCGAGAATCGACGCTGGGCCCCGCAGGCCGGCCGCAGGAGGCGGTCCGCCTCGGGCCTCCTCCCCGATGCTCATCGGGTCAGCGCAGCGACTGAATCAGTCTGATCAGCGCGGCCCCGCTGGGGACCTCCTTGGAGAACTCCTCGTAGATGGCCTTGGACGCGTCGATCCAGGGCTTCTTGTCCATGTTGTTCACACGAAGGTTCCGGTTCGCCCGCTGCATATCGTCGATCAGCGAGTTGTCCAGCCGCTGGCCGTTGGCGCGGGCATAGTCCTCCACTTCTTCGGCGATGCGGCGCAGGACGATGCGGATGTCCGGCGGGACGGTCTGCCACCAGCGCTCCCCCGCGGTCGGATAGGCCGGTGTGTAGACATGACCGGTCATGGATAGGAAGCGCTGCACCTCGTGGAACTTCGCGCCCCAGATCTGGGCGATGGGGTTCTCCTGCCCGTCCATCACCCCGGTCTGCAGGGCGGAGAACACTTCTGCGAACGCCATGGGGGTCGGGTTCGCACCATAGGCCTGGAACATCTTCTGCCGCCACACCCCCCGCGGAATGCGCAGCTTGATCCCCCGCAGGTCTTCCGGACGGTTGATCGCGCGGACGTTGTTGGTGACGTGGCGGAAGCCGTTCTCCCAGTAGGCCAGCAGACGCAACCCCTGCCGGACGGCTGCGCCCTCGAAGAGCGTCTTGCGCAGCTCCGCGTTGTCGGCGACGCGCCCCATGTGCGCGTGGTCGACGATGATGTAGGGCATCTCGAAGACGCCGAAGACGTCATCGACGGAGCTGAGGATCGTGGACGGCAGGAACATCTCGAGGGCCCCGACGCGCACCCCGCGGATCATGTCCTCGTCGGTGCCTAGCTGGCTGGAGTGGAAGACGCGCATTTCGACGCGGCCGGCGAGTTCGCGGTTGACGCGCCGCGCGTACTCGTTCGCGGTCAGGTCGAAGAGAGACCCAGGAAAGCCGACGTGTCCGAGCCTGATGATAAGCCGTTGCTGGGCGCCGGCCTGGGGGAGGGTGGTGAGGTTAAGGGCGACGGCGACGATCAGGACCGCGACGCAGAGGACCGGAAACCGGGACCTACTCATGGCGTGTCCTCCTCTTGTCTACGAGCAGCGATCGTGCGGGCGCGGTCTCTTTCGGTGCGGGCCAGGGGTCTCCTCCCCACCCTGCGAAATGTCTGGTCCAGAGGTGGTGACGATGGATCGCGGCGGCGCGCTGGCAGGCATGCGCGTGCTCGACCTCAGTCAGGTCATGGCTGGGCCGTTCTGCACGATGCTGCTGGCGGACATGGGCGCCGAGGTCGTGAAGGTAGAACCGCCGCAGGGCGATTCCACCCGGCAGATGCGCGGCAGCCGCAGCGGCGAGAGCCCCAGCTTTTGGGCGGTCAACAGGAACAAGCGCAGCGTCGTGCTCGACCTGAAGAATCCCACAGGGCAGGAGATCTGCCGACGCCTGGCCGCCCGCTCGGACGTGCTGGTGGAGAATTACCGCCCCGGCACGCTGGACCGTCTGGGATTGGGCTATGAGGATCTGCGTCCGCCGAATCCGGGGCTGATTTATGCTTCCATCTCAGGCTACGGCCAGACCGGGCCGCTGCGGGAGCGGGGGGGGTTTGACCTGGTGGCGCAGGGGGAGAGCGGCGTGATGTCCGTGACGGGAATCCCCGGAGGGCCACCGGTCAAGTGCGGGATTCCTGTCTGCGATCTGGGCGCGGCCCTTTTCCTCGCCTACGCTATCCTCAGCGCCGCCCTGCACCGCGCGCGCACCGGCGAAGGGCAGCGGGTCGAGACCTCGCTGTTGGAAGCAGGCATCGCCCTCTCGGTGTGGGAGACGGCGGAGTACTTCGCCACGGGCGAGGCGCCGCTCCCGACGGGATCGGCGCACCGCATGTCCGCGCCGTATCAAGCGTTCCGCTGCCAGGATGGCTACATCACGATCGGCGCGGCGAACCAGCGTTCCTGGGAGCGGCTCTGCCGCGCCCTGGGGCTCGATGATTTGCTCGCGCGTCCCGAGTTCGCCACCGACGCTGAGCGGGTGCGCCAGCGCCAGGTCTTGGAGGCGGAGATCGAGGAGGTCACGGCGCAGCGGCCGCGGTCCCACTGGCTGGCGGCGTTCGAAGCGGCGGGCGTTCCCGCCGGCCCCATTAACACGTACGCGGAGATCTTTGCGCAACCGCATGTCGCGGCGAGAGGGATGCTTCAGGAGATTGAGCACCCTGCTGGTGGGCGCATCCGGCAGATCGGCCCCGCGGTGAAGTGCTCCGCCACGCCGGCCGCCATCTCCCGCCCGGCGCCCCGCCTGGGCGAGCACACGCGCGAGGTGCTGGCGGAGGCGGGTTATCCCGGAGCGGAGATCGACGCGCTGGCCACGGAGGGAGTGATCGGGGTATGAACGTCACCGTCGACCAAACCGCCCCCGTGGCGCGAATCACCGTCAGCCGGCCCGAGGCGCGGAACGCGATGACCTTCGCTATGTACGACGCGTTCGCCGACGCCTGCGAGACGCTCGACGCCGATCCGACCGTCAAGGTCGTGGTCGTCCGTGGGGGGGGCGGCACGTTCATCGCCGGCACCGACATCCGCGAGTTTCTCAACGTCCGCACGGAGTCCGACGCCCTCGCCTACGAGCGGCGGATCAGCACCCTCGCCGACCGATTGGAGCGGATGACCAAGACGACCATTGCCGCGATCGAGGGGGCGGCCACCGGGGGCGGACTCACGATCGCCCTGGCCTGCGACCTGCGCTACGCCGCCGCGGACGCCCGGCTGGGCGTGCCCATTGCCCGCACGCTGGGGAATTGCCTCTCTATGGCCAACACTGCGCGTCTGATCGAGTCGGTCGGGCCGGCTCGCGCCCGCGAGCTCCTGCTGACGGCGCGGCTGGTCGGCGCCGAGGAGGCCCAGGCAATAGGCCTTATCAACGGCGTAGTACCGTCGGATGCGCTGGGGCGGCACGTCCTTGAGGTCGCTGAGAAGATCGCCTCCCTCGCCCCTCTCACTGTGCAGGTGTCGAAAGAGGCCATCCGCCGAATCCTGGCGCAGCGGCGGACCGCCGAGGGCAATGACCTGATCGTGCGGTGCTATACCAGCGAAGACTTCCGGGGAGCGGTGCAGGCCTTCCTGGGGAAACGGCCTCCCGTCTGGGCGGGCCGGTAGATCAGACCTGTGTTGCCGCCAGGATCCCCCAGAGGATGACCGTCTTGGGTGGGAAGTCCTCGCAGTACTGGTAGCGGTGGGCGAGAACGAGGCGCCCGGTAGAGCCACGCCTCCAACCATTCCGCCTCGGCGGCTTGCTGCTGGCGCTCCACCACGTCCACGGGAAGCCTCCTCAAAGCCTTGGATTGAGGTTCGGCGACCGGCCGCGCGACCCTATGCGGAGCGGTGGGCGCGGTTAAGGAAGAAGAGCGCGGCGAGAGGTGGGAGGGTCAACGTCAGCGAGTGGGGGCGACCATGCGCGGGGACGTCGGTCGCCTCGACCCCGCCGAGGTTCCCGACCCCGCTGCCGCCGTACTCCGGCGCGTCGCTGTTGAGGATCTCCTGCCAGCGCCCGCCGCGCGGCACACCTACCCGGTAGCCGAATCGCGGGACGGGCGTGAAGTTGCAGATCACCAGGACCAGATCGTCCGTGGAGGATCCGCGCCGGACGAAGCTCACCGTGGACTGTTCACTGTCGTTGGCGTCGATCCACTCGAAGCCCGCCGGCTCGAAGTCCACCTCGTGCATGGCCGGCTCGTTCCGGTAGAGGCGGTTCAAGTCGGCCACCCAGCGCAGCACCCCCCAATGCGGCGGCGACTGGAGGAGGTGCCAGTCCAGGGAGCGCTCATGATACCACTCGTTCACCTGGCCGAACTCGCCGCCCATGAAGAGCAGCTTCTTGCCCGGATGCGCGTACATGTAGCCCAGCAGCGTGCGCAGGTTGGCGAACTGCCGCCAGGCGTCCCCGGGCATCTTGCGGAGCAGGGAGCGCTTCCCGTAGACGACCTCGTCGTGGGAGAGGGGCAGGACAAAGTTCTCCGAGTAGGCGTAGAGCATGCGGAAGGTCAGGTTGTTGTGATGGTACTTCCGATGGATGGGGTCCTTCTCGACATAGTCCAGGGTATCGTTCATCCACCCCATGTCCCACTTCATCCCGAATCCCAGGCCGCCCAGGTAGGTGGGGCGGGAGACCAGCGGCCAGGACGTGGATTCTTCGGCGATCGTCTGGGCGCCGGGGAAGCCGCCGTAGACCATCTCGTTGAGCCGGCGGAGGAGGGCGATGGCTTCCAGGTTCTCGCGCCCGCCGAAGACGTTGGGCACCCACTCCCCGCCCTCGCGCGAATAATCGAGGTAGATCATCGAGGCCACCGCATCGACGCGCAGCCCGTCGGCGTGATAGCGGTCCAACCAGAAGCGCGCGTTGCTGAGCAGGAAGGCGCGCACCTCGGGCCGTCCGTAGTTGAAGATCAGGCTGTTCCAATCGGGGTGGAAGCCGCGGCGCGGATCGGCGTGCTCAAAGAGGTGGGTGCCGTCGAAGAAGTTCAGCCCGTGGGCGTCGTCGGGGAAGTGGGAGGGGACCCAGTCCAGGATCACGCCAATCCCCTGCTGGTGCAGATAATCCACGAGGAACATGAAGTCCTGGGGCGTCCCATACCGGGCGGTGGGCGCGAAGTAGCCGGTGACCTGATACCCCCACGAGCCGTAGAAGGGATGCTCCATCACGGGCAGCAGCTCGACGTGGGTGAACCCGGCCTCCCGCACGTAGGCGGCCAGGCGCGGGGCGATCTCGCGGTAGGTCAGCGGACGGTCCCCTTCCTCGGGCACGCGCATCCACGACCCCAGGTGCACCTCGTAGATCGCCATCGGGGTGACGGCGGCAGTGCGCCGCGCGCGATCGGCCATCCAGGCCCCATCGCCCCACCGATAGTCGAGCGGCCAGACGACCGAGGAGGTCGCCGGGGGGACCTCCGCAGAGAAGGCGAACGGGTCGGCTTTGTCCACGCGGTAGCCGCGGAGATGGGAGCGGATATGGTACTTGTAGCGTGCGCCGGGGCCCAGGCCGGCGAGAAATCCCTCCCAGATGCCGGACTCGGCGCGCGGGGTCAGGAACGGTCCCGCCGGGTTCCAGCCGTTGAAGTCTCCCATGACGGAGACCGCCTCGGCGTGGGGGGCCCAGACCGCGAAATAGGTCCCCGCGCTGCCGTTCGCCGTCAGGGGGTGGGCGCCGAGTTTTTCGTACAGCCGGTCGTGCGTCCCCTCGTTGAAGAGAAAGAGGTCGTCGCCGCTGAGGAGGGTGATCTCGGTCTGCCGCATCGTCCCGTCTGTGTTACCCGCGCGGGCGCTTCACCAGCCGCGGCGCCTCTTCCTCCGCCGGACCTGCTGCTCCCCGCGCCGCAGCCGGTTCACCAGCCGCAGCATCGCCAGCACCGTCTTGCTGCGGCTGAACTCCTCAAAACCATAGCGGGCCCGCCGCCGCCAGTTGGGGAGGTAGACCCCCGTGCCCGGAACATTCTGGGGCCGGCGCTCCAGCCAGAGATCCTCCAGGTTGATCATCACCAAGCCGGCCGGGCTGGTCGCTAGGTGGGCGAGGAGGCCCCGCAAGATCACTTCGGCCCGTGAGCTCCCCGCGGTCAGCCAGCCTCCGGCGCGCAGGAGGGCGACCATCATGACTTTCAGCATCTGCCGGTGTTCGTGCATTTGTCGCACCCCCGCGGCATCCGCCGGCGCCAACCCCCGCGGCGACGGCAGGTCCTCCCCGTGCCACACCGCCGCGAAGGGCGGCATGTCGTGAGTATTCAGACTGCCCAGGTCGTCGTGCGTGATCGGCCGCAGTTCGTCGGAGAGTTCCGAGGTGGCCTCATATTGCAGCACGTACATCCCGGAGATGTTGTGCCGTCCCAGCGATCGCCGCACCCCCGGCGGCACCGTGCCCAAGTCTTCGCCGACCAGCTGCACGCGGTGGCGATGCGATTCCAGCGACAGGATGGCGTACAGTTCCTCGGAGGCGTAGCGGACGTAGACCCCTTCCGTCGCCGTAAGCCCCTGCGGGATCCAAAAGAGCCGATGCAGTCCCATCACGTGGTCCACGCGGAGGACGGCGGCGTGCCGGAAGTGGTGGCGCAGCACCGCGATCAAGTAGCGATACCCCTGCTCGCGGATGCGCTGAGGGTGCAGCGGAGGGAAGCCCCAGTTCTGCCCACCGGCAAAGAGGGGATCGGGCGGCGCCCCGGTGGTGACCTCGAAAGCAAACACGTCTCGTTCCTTCCAGGTGTCGTAGCCGGCGGTGTGCACG
Organism: bacterium; assembly: GCA_050695215.1. Taxonomy (GTDB): domain Bacteria; phylum Sysuimicrobiota; class Sysuimicrobiia; order Sysuimicrobiales; family Humicultoraceae; genus JACQGZ01. The sequence continues at coordinate 5,364 of JBOGSD010000168.1, read as the reverse complement.
CCCAGGGGGAGATCCAGGTAGAGTCCGGCGGAGCGGCGCGCCGCCTCGCCCGCCAGCGCGGAGAGCTGCTCGTGCGCCAGGAACTGCACGTACAGGTGGTAGCGGCGGGCCTGCTCATCGAAGTCCCCGCCGTTCACCTCGCCGTCGCGGAGCGGCGCAGGCCAGGCCTGCCAGGGCAGGCGGAGACGCTCGGAGACCGCTCGGAACCGCGCGTAATCCTCCAGCATCGGGTGGTTGTTGAGGAAGCGGCGGAACCGCTCCTGCCGCCCGTTGGGTTCGGCGAAGAAGCAACGGGCCAAGGTCTCGAGGACGGCTCGCTTCGCCGCCATGATTCCCCGGTAGTCGACCAGGTCCCCTGACCGCAGATGCTCCACGTCGGCCCCCCGGGCCGCCGCTTCAAAGAGCGCCCGCCCATCGGGGCAGCGCGCCAGTTCGGGGCTACGCGCCGGATCGAGGTAGAACTCGTTCCAGAAGAGGCGGCTGGCCGGCACGTAAGGGCTCGGCTCGAAGAGCTCGTCCAGGAAGGCGGTCAGCAGCGGCAGCGTGCCGACGACCCTGCCGCCGAGATCGCCCACCCACTGCATCAACGCCTCCAGGTCGGTGAGGTCTCCGCATCCCCAGCTACGCTCGGCCCACAGCGCATAGAGAGGAAGGAAGATGCCCCAGGTTCGCCAGGGGCCTTCTTCCGCCGGAGGCCGGTACGCTCGCCTGGGCGCCCCGATGACCAGGGTCTCCTGGGCGGGGTCACCGCCGCGCTCGAGGAGGAGGCGATGGTATCCGGAGGGCAGACCCCACGGCGGCCGGAGGCGGACCGCGACGTGACGCCGTCCCTCGATCACCGCCGCCCGGCGCACCGGCAGCCGGCTCAGATCGACCCGCCAGCGCCGGACCTCGCCCCCGTCTTCCTGCAGCGTGCACTCGAGGGGACGTTCCAGGGCGGCCGCGTCGACGTGCAGATCGATCAGGGGCGCCCGGCCGCCCCAGGCCACCACCACGGGTTCGGCGCCGCGGCGCCACTGCGCGGCCACGCGTTCCCGCAGCGCCCCGGGCGCGTCCGCCAGACTGTCGATCGGCGCGCCCAGCGCGCGGAGGACGGCCAGCAGCGGTTCGGCCTCGGCGCGGTGCCGCCGCCCCGCGATGTCGAAGTACGCGGTGCGCACGCCGTAGAGGGTCGCCAGCTGGCGCAGCGTGCCCAGTCCCGAATGGTCCATCTCAGCGTGCGCGAAACCACTCGGCGGTGTGTTGTAGCCCCACCTCCAACCCGGTGCGTGCACCCCACCGCAGCGCGCGCTCCGCCCGCGTCGGGTCGAGCGCGATGCGGTAGACGTCACCCTCGCGCGGCGGCGCGTAGACGGCGGGAGCGGCGTGGCCGGTGAGCCCGGCGAGGTGGCGGTAGATGTCGTTGACCGTCGTCTCGACGCCGGTGCCGACGTTGACGACCCCTTCGACGTCGCCCTCGGTCGCCAGGAGGTTGGCGCGCGCCACGTCGTCCACGAAGACGAAATCGCGGGTCTGCTCCCCGTCGCCGAAGATCGTGGGCGTCCGTCCGGCCAGCATCGCGGCGGCGAAGATCGCCACCACGCCCGCTTCCCCATGAGGGTCCTGCCGCGGACCATACACATTCGCGTAACGCAAGATGAAGGAGCGCAGCCCCCAGAGGCGGCGGTAGAGGCCCAGGTAGAGTTCCCCCACGTACTTGGAGGTGCCGTAGGGGCTGAGCGGCCGCACCGGGTGCTCTTCATCCGCCGGGATGCGCTCGGGCTCGCCGTAGAGCGCCCCCCCCGTAGAGGCGAAGACGACCTTGCGCACCCCCGCGGACAGCGCGTGCTGCAGCAAGTTGAGGGTGCCCAGGGCGTTCACCCGGGCGTCTTCGACCGGTTCTTTGACTGAGCGGCTGACCGACGCCTGGGCGGCGTGGTGGTTGAGGATCTCGGGACGTTCCTGCTCGAAGACCTCGGCGACGGCGGGTGAGGCGACGTCGACCCGATAGAGACGGGCGCGGGGGTCGACGTGTTCGGCCCGTCCCGTCGCCAGGGTGTCGATGACGGCGACGTCGTGGCCGGCCGCCAGATAGGCGTCCACCACGTGGGAGCCGATGAAGCCCGCTCCCCCGGTGACGACCACTCTCACCGGATGATCATCGGCCGGAGGTCTTCTTTCTGACGGGCTGGGGGCGCGGTTGGCGCTTGAGCTGTTCCAGCGCGGCCGCCGCCTCCTCGGCTTCCTCCAGGGAGAGCGTGCCGGTTAGCCACTTGATCTGCCGCAGGACTTCGCCCCCGGTGAGATCCCGCAGGGGATCGCGGGGGCCGGGAAGGCGCTGCCGCCTCGCGGCTTCCATCGCCACGAGCAACTGCCGCCGCTGCCCCGGCCGCAGCGTCACGGCGTCGGTGCTGATGTGGCGCCGCAGTTCGAGCAGCCGGCGCAAATTTCGCCCGCTCAGCATGGCCTTATAATACCTGTCGTGCACCCTCTCGACGACCCTGAGACTTACCGCATCCTCGATCGTTCCGGCATGGCCCAACTCGTCGTCCGGTTCCCCGAGATGGCCGAGGAGATCTGGCAGAGCGCGATGCGGTTGAAGCTGCCGACGGCCGACGACGCCACGGCGATCGTCGTCCTGGGCATGGGGGGCTCCGGCGTGGGGGGGGACCTGCTGCTGTCGCTGCTCGCTCCTACCTTCCCCGTTCCCGTGATCGTGGTGAAGGACCGCCGCGTCCCCGCGTTCGTGGGGCCGCAGTCCCTCGTCTTTGCCTGCTCCTTTTCCGGAGAGACTGAAGAGACGCTGGCGGCGTATGAGATGGCCAAGGACGCCGGCGCGCCGGCGGTCGTAATCAGCTCGGGCGGGGCGCTGGCGAGCCTCGCGGCGCAGCGGGGGGATCCGGTGGTGCCGCTCCCGCCGGGGCTGCCGCCGCGGGCGGCCGTGCCGTATCTCTTTCTGCCGATGGTCAGCGCGCTGCGGCGCCTCACCCACATGGGAGAACTCTCCGGCGAGTGGGCCGAGGCGCGCGGGCTGCTGGCCGCGCTCATTGAGGAGTTGGGCCCGTCCGCGCGTGCCGAGCGCAACCCGGCCAAGCGGCTGGCCGGACGGCTGGTCGGGCACCTGCCGGCCGTCTATGCGTCCTCGCCGGCGCTGGCGGCGGCGGCCTACCGTTGGAAGTGCCAGTTCAACGAGAACAGCAAGACGCTGGCCCTGTGGAACGCCTTTCCGGAACTGAACCACAACGAGACCGTGGGCTGGGAGGACGAGGCCCTGGCGCGGCAGATTGCGGTGGTCCTGCTGCGCGAACCCGACGAGGAGCCCGCCGTGGCCCGGCGCGTGATCGCCACGCGCGAGGTGGCCTTCGACGCGGCGGTCTCGGTGGACGAGGTGCGGGCGAGGGGGAACTCCCGGCTGGCCCGCCTGCTCTCGTTGGTCCTCTTCGGCGACTTCGTCAGCGTCTACCTGGGGATTCTGCGCGGCGTCGATCCCACCCCGGTGGCGTCCATTGAGGAGATCAAACGCCGCCTCGCGGCGCCCTCCTGAAGGAGAAAGGGTCGTGGCGTACCGAACGAATAGATCAATCCTGACCCAGAGGAGAGCGGAGTGGCCAAGGTTCAGCTGGAGAACTTGAGCAAGATCTTCGGCACCGTCAAAGCCGTCAACGACGTGACCCTGGAGATCCCCGATCAGAAGTTCACGGTGCTGGTTGGGCCATCGGGGTGCGGTAAGACCACCTGCCTGCGCCTGGTGGCGGGGCTGGAGGAGGCCACCTCCGGCAGCATCTACATCGGCGAGCGCCGCGTCAACGACGTGCCGCCGAAAGACCGTGACATCGCCATGGTCTTCCAGAACTACGCCCTCTACCCGCACATGTCGGTGTACGACAATATGGCCTTCGGGCTGAAGCTCCGGAAGTTCCCCCGAGAGGAGATCGCCCAGCGGGTCCGGGAGGCGGCGGAGATCCTGGGGATCCAGGAGCTCCTCCACCGCAAGCCGAAGGCCCTCTCGGGCGGCCAGCGGCAGCGGGTGGCGGTGGGGCGGGCCATCGTCCGCAAGCCGCAGGTCTTCCTTTTCGACGAGCCGCTCTCGAACCTGGACGCCAAGCTGCGCGTGCAGATGCGCGTGGAGCTGAAGCGCCTGCACGACCGCCTGGAGACGACCGCCATCTACGTCACTCACGACCAGGTCGAGGCCATGACGCTCGGCGACCGCGTGGTCGTGATGAAGGACGGCTGGATCCAGCAGGTCGGCGAGCCTCTCGAGCTCTACGGCAAGCCGGCCAACCGGTTCGTCGCCGGCTTCATCGGCTCGCCCGCCATGAACTTCACCGAGGTCAGGATCGCGGAGACCGGTGGCGTCCTGCGCGCCGAGAACTCCGGAATCAACGTCGCCATTCCGCCGGCGCGGGCCGAGCGGCTGCGGCCGTACAAGGGCCAGAGCGTCACGCTGGGCATCCGCCCCGAGGACCTGCGCATCGCCCCCGGCGCCGACCTCAAGGATCATTCCTTCGACGCCGTCGTGGAGGTCGTGGAGCCGCTCGGCTCCGAGATCCTCCTCGACGTCAAGGTGGGCCCCAGCATGATGGTGGCGAGGGTGGAGCCGACCGTCCGCGTCAAGGTCCACGAGCCGATCCGCCTGGCCCTCGATCCCGAGCGCCTGCACTTCTTCGACGCGAGAACGGAGCAGGCCGTCTAGGGCTTCACCTTCCCTGAATCGGTTTCGTCGGCCTCTGCTCGCACTCGTCCTGGCGCTCAGCGCCATCGCGCTCTTCACGGGCGGCCTCGCCTGGCTGTTCGAAGACCCCCACCCGCCCGCCTCCGCATCCCACGCACAGCGCCTGTACTACGCGCACTGTGTCGAGTGCCACGGTACTGACGGAGAGGGATCGTGGCGGGCGGCGCTCTTCCTGGTCCGGCCGGGCGACCTCGCGGCACCGGCCCCTGTCACGGCCGAGGAGGACCGGTACAGGTTCGATATCATCAAGCACGGCGGGGCGCCATTCGGTCGGCCCGGGATGCCCGCCTTCGGCCGGGCCCTCACTGACGAGGACATCCGGCTGCTGGTGGACTACCTGCGAAGCCTCACATCGGCTCGATCCGGAGGAGGATGATCTGATCGTCCTGCCGGCGCACGGCGAGCCGAACGCGGGTGCCGGGCGCCAGGTCGACGCCGTCGAGGAGCGCGGGATCGGCGAAGACGGCCATCAGCTCCATCGCTCCCATGCCGAGCCCCGCCACCGCCTCGTGATTCACGAGCAGGAGATTCGAGGCGGGCCGGCCGACGATGGTGCCGCGGACCTCGTAGGCCGGCGGCCGCAGCACGGTACCCCAGATGCCGACGGCGAAAGCGGCGAGCAGGGTGACGAAGAGCGCGGCGACGAGGAG
>JBOGSD010000167.1:0-12138 GCA_050695215.1 bacterium | reverse complement strand
GCGGCGCCACCGCGGTGTTGCTCGGTTGGCGGGCAAGCACCATCGACGTCGACATCATGCTCGTTCCTGAGCGTGACACTCTGCTGCGGGCCATCCCCCGCATCAAAGAATCGCTGCGCGTCAACGTGGAATTGGCCTCCCCGGTCGATTTCATCCCCGTCCCACCGGACTGGGAGGACCGAAGCCGGTTTGCGGCCCAGGAAGGCAACGTAGCGTACTACCACTTCGACCTCTACGCGCAGGCGCTGGCCAAAGTGGAACGGCGGCATGTTCAAGACGTCGAAGACGTCGCCACCATGATAAAGATGGGGTTGATCGACGCCGAACGAGCGCGCCAATACTTCGAAGCGATCGCCCCGGAGCTATACCGGTATCCTGCGGTTGATCCGCGGGCCTTCCGAAAAGCTGTGGAGGAAATGCTCGGGGTGTGATCGCCTTAGCCTTTACGAAGCTGTCCGGAGCGCGGTCAGAAAGTTCGGAAGGTATTCATCCCACCCGCGATAGCGGCCGGCCCGGCGGCCCTCAAGGTACGGCTCCAGCCGACCCGCCCATTCCGCCAGGGTTTCCAGGCCCTCCTGCCCGCGGTGCCGTCCGAGGAAGAGTGCCGCCGTTTCCGTGTCCTCGTGGTGACGAGCGTAGAGGACCTGGACCGCCCGGAGCAAGATCTCCGAGAACGGCCAGACATCCCCAGGATAGGACGTCCGGAAACGCTCGCCGGCGGGCGTCCGCGACATCACCTCGGCGATGGCCGGTTCGAGACCCGGCGTCCGCTTCCGGGCGCGAAACTCGGCGCCGTGTGAGAGCTCGTGGCATGCCACGTACCGTGTGGCGGCGGATCGAGACGCGTACGTCGGCGGCTCAGAAGAGTCGGGAGGGATCGCCGGAGGCGGGAGGACGGCGTAATTCGCCTCCGGGGCGTAGAGGCCAATCCGCTCCAACCGTGGCGCCAGCGGGTTCGGGAGCACAACGAATGGCCGCCCCGTCTCTCCCCAGAACAATGCAAGAAATCCCGCCATGTCGCGCTCCGCCAGCACGCTGCTCAGGTCGTCCACCAGCGTCTGCCACGCCGGTGCCGTCGTCCTCCACAATCCTCTCCGCTCTACCTCATCGCGGAAGTCTCGGAACGACTGCAGGAAATCCTCCCCAGTAAGCAGCGGAATCTCCTCCCATGGTTCCACGACCACTCCAGTCCGCGGGTGGAGGTCGGGCAGGGAGAGTCTCAGCACGTGGGGCACGATGATGAGAAAGGGCTGCTGGTCGGCCGCCGCCTCAATCATGCGGACGGCCGGGTGCGCGCGAAGGGAGTCCAGTTCCGCTGCGGCCACGTCCGCCAGCGGATGCACTTTGTGCGCGTACTGGCCTTGCTCCCGGTCCGGAATGCCGGTGAGGAGCAACGCCGCGGCGAGCAGGCGGAGGCGATCGTCGACGAGCACTGTCAAGCCCGCGCCCGCCCTGCCTGCGATGGTCATTGTCGCAATCGCGGGTCCAGGGCGTCGCGCAGGCCGTCCCCCAGCAGGTTGAAGCCGACGACGGTCAGCAGGATGGCGATGCCGGGGAAGGTGGCTGCCCAGGGGGCGTCCCGCAGGAACTCGCGGGTGTTCGTGAGCATCGCCCCCCATTCCGGCGTGGGCGCTTGGGCGCCGAGGCCGAGGAAGGAGAGGCCGGCCGCCTCGAGGACCGCGGACCCGATGCCCAGGGTGGACTGCACGATCACCGGCGCCAAGATGTTGGGGAGGATGTGCCGGCGGAGGAGGCGGCTCTGGGGGGCCCCCAAGGCCCGCGCCGCCTCGACGAAATCCTCCTGCCGCACCCGCAGGACCGACCCCCGCACGATGCGGGCGAAGATGGGGATGTTGATCACGCCGATGGCCAGCATGGCGTTGTTCAGCCCCGGCCCGCGGATGCCGACGATGAAGATCGCCAGCAGGGTCGCCGGGAACGCTAGCATGATGTCCATGGTGCGCATCGTCACGCTGTCCGCCCAGCGGCCGTAGAAGCCGGCGACCAGTCCCAGCAGCGTGCCCATCGCCAGCGCGAGGCCCACCGACACGATCCCGACCGTCAGGGACACCCGCCCCCCGTAGATGATCCGCGAAAAGAGGTCCCGGCCAAGGTCGTCGGTGCCAAGTGGATATTTCAGCGAGGGCGGGAGGAGGCGGGCCTCCAGATCTTGGGCGATCGGATCGTGGGAAGCGACCAGGGGGGCCAGGGCTGAGGCCAGAGCCAACAAACCGACGACGGCCAGCCCGGCGATCGCCGCGCGGTTGCGCCGCAAACGCCGCCAAGCGTCGCTGTAGAACCCGACCTGTGCGCGCACGCGGCGGGGACCCACCAGCGCGGCGGCTTCACCCATAGCGGATGCGGGGGTCGAGGTAGGCGTAGGAAAGGTCCACGAACAGGTTGACCACGACGAAGATCAACGCTATCACCAGCACCGACCCCTGCACCAGGGGATAGTCACGGGCGAAGATCGCGTCCACGACTAACCGCCCGACCCCGGGCCAAGCGAAGATCGTCTCGGTGAGAATCGCTCCGCCGAGCAGGCTTCCCACGTTCAACCCGATCACAGTGATAACGGGGATCGCGGCGTTGCGCAGCGCGTGGCGGGTAACGACTCGTGGCTCCGCGATGCCCTTGGCCCGCGCCGTGCGCACGTAGTCCTGGCGCAACACCTCCAGCAGGCTGCTGCGGGTCATCCGCGCGATGATCGCCAGCGGCACGGTGGACAGGGTCACGGCAGGCAGGACAAGGTGGCGCAGGGCGTTGGTCACCGCCGCCCAATTGCCGCTGATCATCCCGTCGATGAGGTAGAAGTTGGTCCGCCGGACCAGGTCGATCGTCAGGTCGAGTCGCCCGGAGATGGGAAACCAGTCCAGGTAGGCGGCAAAGAGCAGAATCAACATGATGCCAAGCCAGAAGATTGGCATGGAAAAGCCGAAGAGCGCTACGATCATGCTCGTGCCGTCGAACCAGGAGTTCTGCCGCGTTGCGGCGATCACGCCTGTGACGATGCCTACCACCGTGGCAATGAGCATGGCACCGAGGGTCAGCTCGAGCGTCGCGGGAAAGCGCGTGCCCAGTTCAACGATCACCCGCTCATTCGTCTGGATGGACCGGCCCAGATCACCCCTCAACACCTGGCGCATGTAGCGGCCGAACTGCACGGGGAGCGGTTCGTCCAGATCCAATTCTGCGCGCAGCCGTGCGACCGCTTCGGGGGTGGCGTGCTCACCCAGCGCAATCTGCACGGGGTCTCCGGGCGTGAGGCGGGAGATGACGAAGACGACCAGGAGCACACCGAAAAAGACGGGGATTAACTCGAGCAGGCGGCGGCCGAGGTGCGCGCCCATCGAGGCCATCCTAGCACGGAGAGAGACCGGGGGCCGAAAGCCCGCCGGTCTCTCTCCCAGAGGCGGTTGAGACTACTTGCTCAGCCAGACGCGGTGGAACCAGCGCAAGTCGAGCGGGTGCGGGAAGTAGTTCTGCACCTCCTTGCGATAGGCGGCCACCCGCCCAGCATGCACAAACGGCGCCCAGGGAGCGTCCCGCTTGATGACGACCTGTGCCTGCTGGTAGAGTCTGGTCCGCTCGGACTGGTTGCTAGTGCGTTGCGCCTTGATCAGCAAGTCGTGCACGGCGTTGCTCTTGTAGAATGCGTAGTTCTGCGCCGTCCCCTTCACGGCGTTGTCCTTGTCCAAGAGCGCATAGAGGAAGTTGTCCGGATCCCCATTGTCCCCGGTCCAGCCGATAATCATTATCGGGTGTTCGCCGTTAGACGCTTTGTCCAGGTAGGCGCCCCACTCAAAGGTCACAAGCTTGGCGCGAATCCCGGCCTGCGCCAGCATTTGCTGCATCGCTTCCGCGATCTTCTGCGGCTGGGTCAGGTACGGGCGAGCTCGGTTCGGCCACCACAGTTCGGTCGAGAACCCGTTTGGGTAACCCGCTTCATTGAGAAGCTGCTTTGCCTTCGCGACGCTGAATTCGTAGTCCTGGACCGCGTCGTTGTAGCTCCAGATGGTCGGCGGCATTGGGTTCTTAGCGGGCGATCCGATCCCCTCATAGAACGCCCGGATCAGCGCGCCCTTGTTGATGGCGTGGTTCACCGCGCGCCGGATGCGCACGTCGTTGAACGGCTCCTTCTCCACGTTCATGGCAACGTAGCCGGTGTTCAGCCCCGGCCCGGTGAAGAGGACCAGATTCGTGCTCCTGCGGATGCGAGCGTAGTCGGTGGGGCTCGTTTGGTCCATGATGTGGACCGTTCCCTTCTCCAACTCCAGGAGCCGCACAGTGTTGTCGGGGATCCCACGGACGATCAGCCGGTCCACGCACGGCCGTCCCGCCCAGTAGTCCCGGTTGGCTTCCAGAGTGACGTGGTCTTTCTGCACCCATTCCACGAACTTGAAGGGTCCTGTCCCCACGGGGTTCTTGAAGTAATCCTTCCCGAATTTTCTGACGGCCGTGGGGCTGTTGATCGTGGTCGTGAACATCGCCATGTTCGCCAGGAAGGGGGCAAAGGGCGCGGAGAGCCGGAAGCGGACGGTCAGGGGATCGACCACCTCCACCGATTTGAGGTTCTGGTAGGTGAACCCGGCGTAATCGAAGGAGCCGTGGTGGAAGGGGTGTTTCGGGTCGACCTGCCGCTCCACGTTGAACTTGACCGCCTCGGCATTGAACGGCGTGCCGTCGTGGAATTTGACGCCGCGCCTCAGCTTGAAGGTCCAGATCAGGCCGTCGGCCGACGCTGACCAGGACTCCGCCAGTGAGGGCTCTACGTTCGTACCCTTGGCAGTGAAGCGCACCAGGGTATCGTAGATGTTGCTCGTATTGTTGGCTGAGAAACCGTCGGTGATGATGTGGGCGTCCAGCCCAACGGTCTCCTGACCCTGGGCAAACACTAAGGTTCCGCCCGTGCGGCCACATCGGGTCTCGTCCCAGGACGACATCGGCGCACCGACCGAGGCGACCGGCGCCACCAGCAGCACCACCGCCACGACGGCGACGGGCACGAGCACTCGCAACCTGTAGTTCATCCTCTCCCCCCCCTTTGGTGCGATCATCAAACATGATGGGCTTCCCCTCTATTCGGGAGGTCCGGCGGGCTCACCTGCGGGCGCGTTCGAGGGCCTCCGGGTTGACCGGGTTCTCCGGGCGCCGTCCCTCCAGCACCGCCAGCAGGTTGTCCACCGCCATCTGCGCCATCTTCGTGCGCGTGACTACGCTGGCGGAGGCGATGTGCGGCACGACGATCACGTTGTCGAGGGCCAGCAGCGGGTGATCGGAGGGCACCGGCTCCACTTCGAAGACGTCCAGCCCCGCCGCCCAGATCGTGCCGTCTTTGAGGGCCTCGGCCAGGGCCGTCGTGTCCACGACCGGGCCGCGCGAGGTGTTGATCAGCGCCGCGGTGGGTTTCATCATCCGCAACTGCTCCCGCCCGATGAGGTGACGGGTCTCCGGCATCAGCGGCACGTGGACGCTGACAAAGTCCGCTTCCCGGAGGACCTCCTCGAAGGGGCGGTAGCCGATCCCCAACTCTTGCTCGAGATCCTCGCGGCGGATCACGTCGTGGTAGAGGATGCGCATCCCGAACCCGTGGGCCCGCCGCGCCACGGCGGCGCCGATGCGGCCCAACCCGACCAGACCCAGCGTCGCGCCGTGGACGTCCTGTCCCAGAAAAAGCATCAATTCCCAACTGCGCCAGCGGTTGGCCCGGGTGTACTTGTCGGCTTCCACCAGCCGGCGGGCGGTCCCCAGGAGCAGCGCCATGGTGAAGTCGGCGACGGTCTCGGTGAGCACGCCAGGGGTGTTGGTGACCACGACGCCGCGCTGGGTGGCCGCGGGGACCTCGACGTTGTCGAAACCGACGGCCACGTTGGCCACGACGCGGAGATGGGGTGCCCGGTCAAGCAGTTCGGCGTCGATGCGGTCGGTGAGCAGCGAGACGAGCCCTTCGATCTCGGCCACTTCTCGCAGGAGCACCTCACGCGGCGGCGGGATCTCCTCCTGATCCCACATCCGCATCTCTGTGCGGTCCGTCAGTCGCCCTAGGGCGACCGGTGGCAGAGGCCGACAGACGTAGACTTTGGGGCGTTCCATGATGCGCCTCCCTCTCTCCTCTCCCCGCCGCCTCCCCGGTCAGATGGCGGCCACCGTCACGACCAGCGCCCAGGCCACGCTGAGGGCCTTCTTCCCCCACAGCGAACGGTCCCGCTGGAGGAGCGCCGCGCCTCCGACGTAGGCGGCGGCCAGCGCCACCCAGAGCGCGGCCGAGGGCAGCACCAGGAACGCGGCCACCACGATGGCCCGCTCGACCATGCCCCGCGACCGCTCCCGCAGCGGGATCGGCGCAAACCCGCCGCTGGCGGGCTTCCGCGCGGCATCGGCCAGGAACACAACCACCGATCCGACGTAGACCGCGGCGATGAAAGCCACCGCGACCCGAACCGCCTCTGCCGCCCCCCCGCTCAGAACCAGCTGCGCTCCGGAGAACCGGACGATGAACCAGAGGATGCTGATGTGCGCGGCCTGATCAAGGAAGAACGCCGCCAGTTCTATCCACCCGCCGCGCGTCCACCGTATCTTGGCCCAGTCGATGAGGAAATGGCTGAGGGCGAGCGCGGCCAGCCACCACGGCCAGCGCGGCACCGCCCAGATCATGACGGGGAGCGTTAGCGCCGTTTGGATGGCCACGTGTACAAACAAACCGCTGAGCGACGCGATCTTCCACCGGATGAGGGGATAGGGCTGGCAGGGAAAGTCGCCCAGCAGATGAACCAGCAGCAGCGCGGGAAACGCCACCTGGGAGCGCTAGTCGTGCTCGTGGACGGCGGGATGATCGCGCAGCCGCTTGACGACGACCTCCATCACTTTCACCGCGATGTCGGGGTGCTGCTTCAACAGGGCGCGGAAATCCCACCGCACCAGCTGCAGGCAGCGCGTGCGCTCCTTCGCCGTCACCGTCGCCGTCCGGACGCGCTCCTCCATCAGTGCCAGCTCACCGAAGAACTCTCCCGGACCCAGGGCGCGGAGGCGGTGGCCGTCGTGCAACACTTCCACCGCCCCCTCGGCGATCAAGAAGAAGCCCACGCCGGGGTCCCCCTGCTTGACGATCACCGCGCCGGGCTCGTAGACGCGCTCCTTCAGCGACCGGGCCACCGCCCCCAGTTCGTTGGGAGGAAGGGGCTGGAAGATGGGGACCTTCTGCAAATATTTCACGTACTCGCCGTTCGTCACCGCCGACCCCCTGTGCTGCCGGGCTGTCCAGGTTCATTCGTCGCCGCCCCGACGCCCCCTCCTCGTTCCCCCCTCAGCCCAACCAGACGGTGCGCTCCGCCGACGGCGTGCGCCGCTTCACCGGCACGTCGGCCGGATACCCCGCGTAGATAATCCCGGTGATGCGCCGCTCCGCGGGCAGACTGAGCAACCCCCGCAGCGGCGGATGCGCGAGGACGGCTCCCGTGCGGAAATAGGTGCCGACTCCCGCGCTCCACAGCGCCAGCATGAAGCCATAGGCCGCTCCGAATGTCGCCCAGAGATCCTCTTCGCGGATCTCCGGATCGTCGGCCAGATGGGAGGTGATGGCCACAACGACCGGGGTCTCCAAGGCGTCCGCGTACACGCGGGCCAGGGCCGGCTGCACCTCCGGCGCGTCCGGGTGGGGGAGGGAGGCCCGCCGGAAGTCCCGCCTGATCTCCGCATAGCGGCGCCGTGTCTCCCCCTCCAGGACGAAGAACTGCCAGGGCTCGGTGAGGCGGTGATTCGGCGTCCAGACGGCGGCGTCCAGACAGCGCTCAATCAGCGCCCGCTCCACCGGGACGGGGCTCATCCTGGCCACGCTGCGCCGGGTCCTGATGACGTCGAGGACGGTCTCCGACCGGTCAACCATCTGCATCCTCCTACCGTTCCATCCGGCCGTCGGGGGCGCCGGCGCTCTTCCGCTGGCTATGGTACACGCCCGCGCCGGGCCGCGAGGTGAAATCCGCCCGGCCAGGGTATAATGCCCCTGCGATGGGCCGTATCCTCGTCGTTCTGACCGCGGTCGTCCTGCTGGTGGCTCCCCCGCCCAGCGAGGCGGGGCACCTATCGGTGGACGAGCTGATCAAGCGCATCTTCACCGATCCCAACCCCGTCCCGTACGAGGCGACGGCGGACTTCGACGGGACGCTGACCGTCGTGGCCCGCGGCCAGCGGTTGGCCGCCCGAGCCGCCGGCTCCTTCCGCGAGTGGCGGGCGGTGCCCGGCGGGTTGCGCCGACGGACGGTCGACATCACCACGCTCGACCTCCCACTGCTGCTGCGTCCCTTCTCCGGCAACCTCAAGCGGCTGATCCAGGAGCGCATCGAGCGGGAGGAAGGCACGCTGGAGATCCTCCCTCACTACGACATGTTCATCGTGGCCGAGACGTCCGGCGGCCGGATCATCCTGGGCGGCATCCGGCGGGACATCGTCACGGAGGTGCTGACGCGGTACGGGCGCGCCGGTGACGCGAAAGACGACGCCACCCGCCGCGCCATCGCGAAGTGGCTCTACCTGCCCGGCCAGCGGGAGATGATCATCCGTCCCGGCGGGCCCTACCTGGTCACGGTCCTCACGGATGAGGAGGGACTGCTCTACAGCTTGATCACGGAGTACGACTGGGGACCGGTGGAGACCAAGATCGAGTGGGCGGTGACCCATGGGCACGCCCTCTGGCGCGAGGTCAAGATGGACTCGAGCACCGACTTGACCGGCATCGGCCGCCTCGATGCCACCCTGGTCCTGCGGTTCAGCAACCACTGCTACAACTGCCGGCGCTAGGCTCGTCGAGATCGACCCCGGCCAGCCGGTCCGCCAGATCCCTATCCAGCCGCAGTCCCCTCCAGAGGATGAAAGCCAGGCGGCCGTCCGCCGTCTCGCTGAACCGCGGACCGGCGCGCACCCCCAGCCGGCGCAGCCGCACGCGCAAGCGGTCCTGCAGCTGCCAGCGTTCTACGGCGGTGCGGCCGCGGTAGCGGGTGACCACCTGCAGGCGAAACGGTCGGACCCGGACTTCGGCGATGCTCTTCCCCTCCTGGCGGGGGCGCAAGATATAATGAAGGAAAGCGCGTGCGCATCGACTTTCTCTACTGGCAGGAGTGCCCCTCCCACGAGGAGGCCCTCGCCCGCATGCGGGCCGTCCTCGCCGAGGAGGGCGTGACTGCCGAGGTCGTGGTCACGCACGTGTCCACAGAAGAGCAGTCGCAGCGGCTGGCATTCCCCGGGTCGCCGACGATCCGCTTCGACGGCCGGGACATCCAGCCCGAGACTGCCGCAGCCACGGCCGGACGCCTGACCTGCCGCCTCTACCTGCTGGAGGACGGGCGGCCCTCCCCGCTGCCGTCCGGCGAGATGATCCGCCGGGCGGTGCGGACCGTGAAGACACAGGTGGCGAGAGGAGCGACACGATGACACTGACCACGCATGAGCCGATGGTCACGTTCACCCTTCCGGGGGTTGACGGCAAAACCTACGGACCCGAGAGCTTTGCCGAGACCCCCGCCTTGGCGGTGATCTTCTGGTGCAACCACTGCCCCTACGTTCGAGCCTGGGAAGATCGGGTGATCGCGCTGGCGCAGGAGTACGCGGACCGGGGCGTCCAGTTCCTGCTGATCAACAGCAATGACCCGGCGAAGTACCCCGACGATTCCTTCGAGCAGATGACGGTGCGCGCCCGAGAGAAGGGCTATCCCTTCCCCTACCTCTTCGACGAGTCGCAGGCGGTGGCGCGCCAGTACGGCGCCACGCGGACGCCGGAGATCTTCCTCTTCGATAGAGACAGAACACTACGCTATCACGGAGCCACCGACGACAGCGTGGACGACCCTGCCGCGGTGCGCGTGCGCTTCTTCCGCGACGCCATCGAGGCCGTGCTGGGAGGCCGCGCCCCCGAGGTGGCGGAGACCCCGCCGCGCGGCTGCACGATCAAGTGGCGATAGCGAGGACGGCGGCCCCCTGAATCTCGCGGCGCTTCATTTTCTGGAGCGCCGCGTTCGCGTCTGCCAGAACGAAGGTCTCCACCGCCGTCCGCACCGGAATCTCCCCCGCCAGAGCGAGGAACTCCTGCGCGTCGCGGGGGGTCAGGTTCGTCACCGAGCGCAGCGTGCGCTCCTGGTAGAGGAGGGCGTAGTTCATCTCGGGGATGCGGTCCAGATAGATCGCGTTGATGGCCAGCACCCCGCCCGGCCGCAAAGCGGCCAGCGCCGTTGGGATCAACGCGCCGGAGGGGGCAAAGAGGATGGCCCGGTCCAGCGGCGCGGGGAGGCTGTCCTCGGCGCTGCCGGTCCAGACGGCGCCGAGCTCTTCGGCGAGCCGCCGGTGGCCGCTCCCCCGGGTCATCACGTAGACCTCGCACCCCCAGTGCACCGCGACCTGCAGCGCCAGATGCGCCGAGGCCCCAAAGCCATACATGCCGACGCGGTCGCCGGGCGCGACCTCCGCGCGGCGCAGGGAGCGGTACCCGATGATGCCCGCGCACAGCAGCGGCGCCGCCTCGACGGCGCTGAAGCGCTCCGGAATCGGGTAGACGTAGCGGGCAGCGGCGATCATCGCTTCGGCGTACCCGCCGTCGGTGTCGTAGCCGGTGAAGCGCGCCTGCGGGCAGAGGTTCTCCTCACCTCTGCGGCACGCCGCGCAGCGGCCGCACGACGCGTACAACCATGTCACCCCGACGCGGCTGCCCGCCGGGAGGGTGACGCCGGGGCCGGCGCGCTCCACCATTCCCACAACCTGATGCCCCGGCACGACCACGGGGCGGTGCGGGGGCAGGTCTCCCTCCACGATGTGCAGGTCTGTGTGGCAGACGCCACACGCGGCCACGGACAAGAGGACCTCTCCCACTCCTGGCTCAGGCACCGGGCGGTCAGCGCCCACCAGCGGTGCGCGCTCGACCGGAGCAGGAGAGCGCAGTTCCTGAACCTGCACTGCTGCCTCCGTGGCCGCGGGCCGCTACGGCAGGACCGCGGTGCCGACGAGTTTGCCGGCGCTGAATCGGAGGATACGCTCGGCGGCCACCTGCGTGTGCTCGGCCATCTGCTCGGCCCGATAGGCGCTCGGCGCGTAGATGACCATCAGGCAGCGCGCCGTCGAGGGGGTGATCATCGTGCGCACGGAGTCGCTGGTGGGCGAGCCGCACGCGCCGGTCTCGTCGGCCACCACCAGGCGTCCCTCCACGGACTGGTAGGCCTTGCCGATGCCTTCGTACCCCTCCAGCGGCCGGCCGCGCCGCATCGTCAGGCTCCCGCGCACCGCATCGAGGTCGTGCAATCCGAGGGGCAGGAGAAAATCCAGCGAGCAGAGGTTGTTCGTGTCGACCAGGGTGTTGATCGCGGGGAGCTCTTCACCGCGCAGCACCCGCCGCAGCAGCGCCTCGGAGGAAGGCCGGAGCCGCGTGGGATCGACGCCGAGTCCTTTGTAGAGATCGCGGGCGGGGGCGAGCCCCTCGATCTGTGCCGGCTCGCGGCCCGCGTAGCGATCGCGCAGCGCCGCGGCCACGGCGGCGATCTCGGCCCGCAGGACGGGATCGTCCGGGCGGACGAGCAGGCTGCGGGCTTCGACGAGCCCGATGCGCACCGCTCCGGCCACGGAGGGGTCAATCGTCAACGGGAACATTGGCAGGTCCGCCTCCCACTATTCGTGCACGGGCGCTCCAAGGTCAAGGGCGTACCGCTGTAGGATACAGCCATGAGCCTGCATCGGCTTCCCCTCTCCCTGGCCCTCTGCCTCCTCACGCTGTCCGCCTGCGCGCGGCCGCCGGCCTACGCGACCTTCGCCAGCGAAGCGCAGGGGTTCACCATCACCTATCCGGCGGGCTGGCAGATCGTGCGCGGCGAGCGGGACGAGCGCGTCTGGTTTCTGCCCTCCGGCGCGGCCACAGGGGAGGCCCCCCATCTGACCAGCACCGAATTTCTCCTGGTGTTCACCATGACCGAGCCGGGCCCCCTCGGGGACGACGAGGCGCGCCGGACAGGACTGCGGCTGCTGCCGATCCACGGCGTCTCCGGCTTCCGGCGGTTCCGCGACGAGGGCGGCGTGCGCTGGCACCGCTTCGAGGTCACCGGCACCTCTGGCGGATCGGAGTGGGCCTCGGTCGGCCTGCTGGTGACCGGACCGTCGGCCTTCCGCTAC
>JBOGSD010000166.1:0-15350 GCA_050695215.1 bacterium | reverse complement strand
CCAAAAACAGGGCAGGACGCGAAACCCCGCGTCCTGACTAGCGATTATCTGGTCGGGGAGGGGGGATTTGAACCCCCGACCTCAGCGTCCCGAACGCTGCGCGCTAACCAAGCTGCGCTACTCCCCGATCCGGATCATTCTATCATCGCCGGCGGCGGAGGGGCAAACTAGGCCTCTCCGTCCTTCTCTTCCTCTTCGTCGCCGTTCATCTCTTCGTCGTCCCCATCCTCGTCGTCGTCCTCTTCCTCGCCGTCCGCCCCGACTTCCTCTTTGTCGTCGTCGTCGCCGCCGGCCTCGCCGTCCATCTCTCTCTCTTCTTCCTCATCGGTCTTCGGTCTCTCCAGCCCCGCTTCAGCGGGCGCGGGCGTCGCAGCCGCCGGCGCGGCCGCCGCTTCGCCGTTGTCCGCCGCCTCCGCCTGCGGGCGTTGGACCACCTGGCGCAGCAGTTCGCCGGCCACGTCGCCGATCGTCACCCGCCCGCCGTCCTCCTGCGTCTGAATGTACTCCTTCACCCGCGTGCGCTCGCGCTCGCGCGCGGCGCGGCGCAGGCTGACGATCATGCGGCGCTCCTCGGCGCGGATCTCGGTGATGATGGCCTCCACCATCTGGCCAGGCTGGACGGCGTCCTCGACCTTGCCCACCCGCTTCTCGGCCAGTTCCGAGATGGGGATGAAGGCGTCGATCTCGCCCTCGCGGATGCGGATGAACGCGCCCGAGCCGACCAGCCGCACGATCTTGCCCCGCACCAGCTCGCCCACGGTGTAGCGGTCCGGGACCTCTTGCCAGGGATCGTCCAGGATCTGCTTGAGGCCGAGCGAGATCTTCCCCGCTTCCCGGTCCACCCGCAGCACCATCAACTTCAAGTGCTGGTTGCGGCGCACGACCTCGCTGGGGTGCTTGATGTAGATCCAGGCCATCTCGCTGATCGGCAGCAACCCGTCCACCCCGCCCAGGTCGACGAAGGCGCCGAAGTCGGTGATGCGCTTGACCGTGCCTTCGACGATCTGCCCTTCCTCTAGTGTGGTGAAGAGGGACTCCTTGCGACGCAGCCGGTCTTCCTCGGAGGCCAACCGGTGCGAGAGGATGACCCGTCCCTTCGGGCGGTCCACCTCGATGACTTTCAGCGGGAGCGCCTGGCCGACGAACCATTCGAAGCGCCGCCCCCGGGCCTGGCTGAGGTCGACATGGGAGCCCGGGACGAAGCCGCGGACGCCCAGGTCGACGACCAGGCCGCCCTTGACCTTGTCCACCACCATGGCGTGGATCACCTTCCCGCTGCGGTGCGCCTCGCTGATCCGCTCCCAGGCGCGTTGGAAATCCGCCCGCTTCTTGCTCAAGATGATGTTGCCCTCTTCCCCCTCTACCCGCATCACCATCACATCGATGCGGTCGCCGACGGCCACGGCTTCGGTCTCGTCGCCGTGGCGCGCCAGTTCCTTGGGAGGAATCAGCCCCTCGGACTTCGCGCCCACGTCCACCAGGACGCCTTCGCTGTCCACGCGGACGACGGTGCCCTTGACGATCTGCCGCTCCTGGATGGTGGTGATCGCCTCGGCCAGGTTCATGCTCTCAGCACGCTGCTCATCCCCGGGCCGTGTGGGCTGCTCGTCAACCATCGGAGAACCCCTCTCTGCCGGCGGCCCTGAGACGCCGCCGCCGGACGCCGATCGGATGGACGCTCTGTTAACGGGACGAAATACGGCCTTCGCCGCCCTGGGGAAAGTTTCCTCCGGCCAGCCTCCCGAGGCCGTCAGATGCGCCAGTAATTCAGGGCGATGCCGCGGGCGCGGCGGATGCGCTCGCGGATCACCGGGTAGGGGACTTCGGTAAACCGGTGGGCCGGAGGGGGCGTGCGGGCCGTACGGCGGGTGAGGACCTCTAGGGTCGCCACCACCGATGTCGACAGGCCGGGCAGGTCGTACCCACCTTCTAACACCAGCGCCAGGCGGCCGGCGCCCCGGCCCGCCGCTTCCACCACCAGGTCGGTCATGGCGCGAAATCCGGCCGCCGTGACCAGCATCGCGCTGAGCGGGTCGGCGAAGTGGGCATCATAGCCCGCGGAGATGAGGACCAGGTCGGGGCGAAACGCGCCCGCCAGAGGCGCGACCACCTCTTCGAAGATCAACCGGTAGCCCTCGTCTCCGGTCTCCGGTGGCAGCGGGACGTTGAGGGTAAACCCCTCTCCTTCCCCCTCTCCCACTTCCTCCCAGGCTCCGGTCCATGGGTACCAGTTCTCCTGGTGGGTCGAGAGATACAAGACCGTGGGATCTCGCCAGAAGATCGCCTGCGTCCCGTTGCCGTGATGGACGTCCCAGTCCACTAGCAGGATCTTCCGCATCCCGAAGCGATCGCGCGCGGCGACGGCGGCGATCGCCGCGTTGTTGAAGAGACAGAACCCCATCCCCCGGTCAGGCAGCGCGTGATGGCCCGGCGGGCGCACCAGCGCGAAGGCCGAGTCGGCGCGTCCCGCGCCCACCGCGGAGATCGCTGCCACCGCGCCCCCGGCCGCGCGCAGGGCCACGTCGTAGGATTCCGCAGCGACGAAAGTATCGGGATCCAGCATGCCGCCCCCGGCTCCCGCCAGCCGGGCGACCTCCGCGACGTATTCCGGCCGATGCACCGCCTCGATGAGATCGGCATCGACCGGAGCAACGTCTGCAACTTCGGTGAGGACGTCGCGCAACCCGCTCCCCTCGAGGGCTTCCCAGATCGCGGTCAGACGCTGCGGACGTTCAGGATGATCGGGCAGAGTCTCGTGACGGAGATAGACCCGATCGGTGACCAAGTGGACGCCGCCCACCGCTCAGCCGCGTCCGAAGAGGAAGGCGATCCACCGTAGCGTCCATCTGGAGATCCTCACCCGGCGAACTCTTTCACCTCGATCTGGCGCCTGCCGGCGGGACGGCACGGTCGGCCGACTCCCGCAGCCTGGCCAGCGAGGCTTCGATCCCCCCCGCGCCGCCGAAGATGGACGAGGCGGCCACCAGCAGCCGCGCGCCGGCGCCCACCGCCGCACCGGCGCTGCGCTCGTCGATGCCCCCATCGACCGCCAGGGTGATCTCCCGGCCTGGCGCCGCGGCGATCTCGACCAGCGCACGCAGTTTGTCCAGCGCGGCGGGGATGAACTCCTGCCCCGCATACCCCGGGTTGACGCTCATCACGAGGATGCCGTCCGCTTCGCCCAGCGCCCAGCGCACCGATTCCGGCGGCGTGGCCGGGTTGAGGGCGACTACCGCTTCGGCGCCGCCGGCCCGGATGTGGCCGAGCAGACGGTGCAGCTGCAGCGCCGCTTCCACGTGGACGGCGATGCGCGCCGCGCCTGCGTCGAGGAAGGCGTCCACTTGCCGCTCCGGCTCGACCACCATCAGGTGCACGTCGAAGGGGAGCCGCGTCAGGGGGCGCAGGGCCCTCATCACCACCGGACCCATGGTGATGGGGGGGACGAAGCGCCCGTCCATGACGTCGATGTGCAGGAGGTCGGCGCCCCCCCGCTCGGCGGAGGCCACGGCCTCACCCAGGCGCGCGAAATCTGCCGAGAGGATGGAGGCGGCGATCCGCACCCGCGGGGTCAACGCAGGAGCTCCTGCCCACTCACGGGCGGATTTCCTGGATCAGGGTCGCGTTGAGGTAGACCTGGATGATCGTGTAGCCGCGGCTCTGCACCACCAGATCGATCCGCTCGCCGGGGTTGTGCGCCTTCTCGTAGACCGTGCGCACCCCGCCTTCGTCGATGACGATGATGCGCACGCGCTGACCGCCCGGCCCTCCGGGCACCACCACGTGCACAGCCGTACGGAGCTCGCCCCGCGCGCGCTCCTGGCCGGGTGGGGTCGGCACGGCAGCGGGCGGCAGCGTGGGCGCGGGCTGCCGCTCTCCCGTAATGACCGGGACCTGCGGCGGGCGCTGCTCCGCGCCGGGGCGCACGCTCACCGTCAGCGTCACCTCTGTCCGGGCGGGCTTGATCCGCCGGCCAGGGTCGGGGCTCTGGTCTACCACCGTTCCCGGCGGGAGGTCGGCGCTCACCGCGCTGCGCACCTGGCGCACGATCAGGCCCAGTTCTTCCAGCCGCGCGCGCGCTTCGGCCAGCGTGCGGCCGACGAGCACCGGCATCTCCACCAGTTCCGGTCCCCGGCTCACCAGTAGCGTCACGGCGCTGGCGCGGGCGGCCTGGGTGCCGGCGGGCGGATCCTGCGTGATGATCACCCCCGCCCGCACGCTGTCGTCGAATCGCTCATCGACCCGCCCGACCCGGAGGCGGGCGTTCTCGATGACCAGACGCACGCTCGGCAGCGATTGACCGACCACGTCGGGGATGTTGACCTGCTCTGTGCCTTGGCTGACGACGACGGTGACGACGCGGCCTGCTTTCACGCGCTTGCCCGGTAGTTGATCCTGGGAAATCACAGACCCGGCCGGAACCTTCTCGCTGTAACCGCGCGCCTCTGTGTTCAGCGTCACCCCCGCCTTCCCGGCGCGGGCCTCGGCTTCTGCCACCGGCAGACCAACCAGGGCAGGCACGTCCACCTCCGCCACGGTGTAGTAGCCTGTGACCGAGCGCCACGCTCCCCAGACGCCTCCGCTGAGCAGGACGACGGCCATCACCGCCAGGGCCGGACCGAGCACGCGGGACAGGCGGACCCGCCGCCAGACCGCCGCCAGGTTCTCCCGCACCCTCGGAGCGCCGCCGCCGGGGCGGGTCGAGGGAACGACGCCCGGCCGGATGACGCGGGTCGGCTCGGCCGGTTCAGGCTCGAACATCCCTTCCTTCCAGAAGGAGGTCTGTCCGATCAAGTCGGTGGCCAGGTCGCCGGCGGTGGGATAGCGGTGGCGGGGGGACTTGGCCATCCCTCGCAGAATCACGGCCTCCAGCGCGGGGGGCACCTCCGGGTTCAGTTCGCCCGGCGCGGGGGGCACCTCGTGGATGTGCTTGAGGGCGACGGCGATCGGGCTGTCCCCGGCGAAGGGCAGTTCCCCCGTCACCATCTCGAAGAGCACGACCGCCAGCGCGTAGATGTCCGCGGCGCGCCCCGTGGCCTCGCCCCGCGCGGCCTCCGGGGAGAGGTACTGGACGGATCCCAGGACCGTGCCGGTTTGCGTGATGGTGACGGCCGACAGCGCCCGGGCGATGCCGAAGTCGGTCACCTTCACCACGCCGTCGGGGGTGAGCAGGATGTTTTGCGGTTTGATGTCGCGGTGGATGATGCCCCGGCGGTGGGCGTAGTCGAGCACTTCGCACACCTGCGCGCCGACACGCACCGCTTCGTCCACCGCGAGCGGGCCGCCCAGGTCGCGGAGGCGCCGCTTCAGGTCCTGCCCCTCCACGAACTCCATCGCGATGAAGTGGATGCCGTCGGCCTCCCCGCTCTCGTACACCTGGACCATGTTGGGATGCGTGAGGGAAGCGACCGCGCCGGCTTCGCGCTGAAAGCGCTCCACGAACTCCACGTCCGCGGCGTACTGCTCGCGCAGGACTTTGACCGCGGCGGTCTGCCCGTCGTGGAGGCGGCGGGCGCGGTAGACGGTGGCCATCCCGCCGTGCCCGATGGCCCCCTCGATGTGGTATCCGCCCAGGATGGTACCGGACCGTATCATGCGCCGACGACCCCGCCCGCCGCTCCGGCGGCGGGCGTCCGCGCGGAGGCTTCTCCGCGGCGCCGCTCATCCCTGGTGGCCGGCCTCGAGGTCATGGCGCGAGTCAGCCGGGCGATGTAGAAGCCATCCGTCCCATCGCGATGGGGCAGCAGGGTCTGCTCCTGCTCCAGCGCAAACGTCCCCGCCCGCTGCTCCCGAAAGCGGCGCACCACGGCCTCCCCCTCTTCGGGCTCGGTGGAGCAGACGGCGTAGAGGAGCGTGCCCCCGGGGCGCACCGCCTCCGCCACCCCCGCCAGCAGCTGCGCCTGCAGCGTCGCCAAGGGAGCCAATGAGGCCGGGACGATGCGCCAGCGGATCTCCGGACGGCGGCGGACGAC
Organism: bacterium; assembly: GCA_050695215.1. GTDB lineage: Bacteria > Sysuimicrobiota > Sysuimicrobiia > Sysuimicrobiales > Humicultoraceae > JACQGZ01. The sequence goes on along the minus strand of JBOGSD010000166.1, from coordinate 9,381 downwards.
GCCCAGCCCGGAGCAAGGCGCGTCCAGGACGACACGATCGGCTGCGCCAGGAAAGCGCGCGCCCGCCTCCCGCGCGTCGAGATGATGGGCCTCGATGATGTCGATGGACAGCCGGGCGGCGTTGGCCGAGAGCGCCCGTAGTTTTGCCGGAGCGAGGTCGAGCGCGATGACACGGCCCCGGTTCCCCATTACCTCGGCCAGATGGGTGGCCTTGCCCCCGGTGCCGGCCGCCGCGTCGAGGATCGTCTCGCCGGCCCGCGGGTCCGCGGCCCGACCCACGGCCATCGCCCCCTCGTCCTGCATCGTGACCAGCCCGTCTCGGTAGAGGTCGAGCCGTTCTCCCAGCGATCCCCGCACCCGGATGGACTCCGGCCATCGGCCCGCGTCCGCCTTCATCCCGCGCTCGCGCAGCGCGGCGAGGACCCGCTCGCGGGTTGTCCGCAGCGGGTTGACGCGCAACATCGACGGTGGAGGGGCGTTGTTGGCTGCGCACAAGGCGCGCGTGTCCTCCGGACCCCACCGCTCGAGCCACCGCTGCACAAGCCAGCGGGGGTGGGACAACGTCACCGCGAGGTGTCCCGCTGGGTCGGCGTCGACCGCGGGCGGCGCCGGTTCCCCCTCCGCGGCCAGCCGCCGCAGCACCGCGTTGACGAGTCCGGCCGTGCCGCGATGGCCGTGACGCCGCGCGGCGCCCACCGCCTCGTCCACCGCCGCGGCGTCAGGGACACGGTCGAGGAAAAGCAGCTGATAGAGGCCCATCCTGAGAATGGCGCGGATCGGCCCCGGCAGCCCATCCAGTGGGCGGTCGAGGACCGCGGTCAGCGCGTAATCCAGCCGCCCGCGCTGCCGCAGCGTCCCTAGGGTGATCTCGGTGATGAAGGCCTGATCGGCCGGGCTGAAGGGCTGCCGCGTCAGGGTCTGATGGAGCAGGACGTTGGAGAAGGCGCCACCGCCGTCGACTCGCCGCAGGATCCCGAGAATGGCTTCACGCGGGTCGGCCCGGCTCGTCCTGGGCCTCACCGTGGCGTCGGCGCGCGCCGCCGTGCGGCGCCTCAGTCGTCCCGGGCGTTCCGCAGGACCAGCAGGCGAACCAGCTGCAGGATCGCCATCGCCGCGGCGGCCACATAGGTCAGCGCGGCGGCATTGAGGACGGCGCGCACGCCGGCGGCTTCCTGCGGCAGCACGAACCCCTCACCCTGGAGAACCTGCACGGCGCGGCTGCTGGCGTTGAACTCCACCGGCAGCGTGACCAGGGAGAACAGCACGTACCCCAAGAAGAGGACGATGCCCAGCGTCATCAGGAAGGGCGTGCCCAGGGCGAACCCGATGAAGAAGAGGATCCAGGCCGCCGAGGTGCCGATCCGGGCGGCGGGCACGATCGCCGAGCGCAGGGCCAGCGGCGCGTAGGCGTCCTTGTGCTGCAGGGCGTGCCCAGCCTCGTGCGCGGCCACGCCGACCGCGGCGACGGAGTTGCTGCCGTAGACCTGTGGGGAGAGGCGCAGCGTCTTCGTGCGGGGGTCGTAATGGTCGCCCAGCATCCCCTGCACCGCCTCGATGCGCACGTCGTGCACGCCGCGGCGGCGCAGCAGTTCGGCGGCGACCTCAGCCCCCGTCATCCCCCGCGCGGTGGCCACCTGCGCGTACTTGTTGAATGTGCTGCTGACTCTGACCTGCGCATAGATCGCCAGGGCCAGCGCCGGCAGCAGCCAGAGAAACGTCGGGTCGTAGAAGAACGGCATTGCCATTCACCTCCAGAGATCCATTCTAGCAGAGCGGGCCCGCGCCGCCGGGCGCACCCCAGCGCTCCCCAGGGGCGACGCGGTGACCGCGGGCATAGGCGGGGGCGTCCATGCGCCGTCCGCCTTCGGGCTGGACCTCCAGGACGCGCAGCACGCCGCCGGCGGCGGCCACCAAGATCCCCTCCTCACTAACGTCGAGCACGGTGCCCGGTTCCGCAGGGGGCAGCCCGTGCTCGGGGCGCGCCCGCCAGATCTTCAGCAGGCGACCGCCACGGTGGGTATAGGCCGAGGGCCACGGATGCATGGCCCGCACCAGGTTGGTGATCGTCCCGGCGGAGCGGGCCCACTCGATGCGGCCATCTTCCTTGGTGAGTTTCCCCACATAGGTCGCCGCCGCTTCATCCTGGGGATGGCGCGGCGCCCGGCCTTCCGCCACCAGGCCCACCGCCTCCAGCAGCAGCGCGGCGGCGAGATCGGCGAGCCGCCCTTCCAGTTCACCGGCGGTCTCTTGCGGACCGATCGCCATGGGGCGCTGCAGGATGATGTCCCCCGCGTCGAGCGCCGCCGTTTGAAACATGATCGTCACGCCGGTCTCGATTTGCCCGTCGGCGATCGCGCGCTGGATAGGGGAGGCGCCTCGGTAGGCCGGCAACAGCGAGGGGTGGGCGTTCACCGCCCCCAGGGGCGGGATCGCCAGCACCTCGGCGGGGATGATCCGCCCGTAGGCGACCGTCACCAGCAGATCTGGGGCCCCCGCGGCGATCTGCTGGACGGCCGCGGGACTGCGCAGTCCCTTCGGCTGCCACAGGGGGAGGCTGCGCTCGCGGGCGTACCTGGCAACGGCGGGAGCGGCGATCTGACGGCCCCGGCCCGCCGGCCGGTCGGGCCGCGAGATCACCGCGACGAGGGAGACCGCTCCCTCCAGCGCGCGCAGGGAGGGCAGCGCGAAGGCCGGCGACCCCATGAAGATGACGCGCAGCCGGTGGAGCGGCCTACTCACCCGCCGCGGCGACTTCCTGCGTCTCCTCCGGCCTGATCCGCTCGATCGTGGCGGGGTCTTCCACGCGGTCGAGGAAGAGGATGCCGTCGAGGTGATCGATCTCATGCTGGAGGACGCGGGCCAGCAGCCCCTCCGCCTGGACGGTGATCCCGCGGCCGTGGCGGTTCTTGCCCCGGATGGTGACCCGCACCGCCCGGCGCACCGGCGCGACGACCCCGGGGATGGAGAGGCAGGCCTCGGTGTCGACCCCCTCGCCAGTGGCGCGCCCAATCACGGGATCGACCAGGATCACCTGCCGCGCGTCTACCTCCGCCACGAGGATGCGCTTCCCCTCACCCACCTGCGGGGCGGCCAGGCCGAGCCCCCGGACCGCGTGCAGCGTCTCGACCATGGCGTCGATGAGATGCTGGACGGGCAGGGTCACCTTGCCGACCGCCCTGGCGCGGCGGCGCAGGATGGAGGCGCGGGGACTGTCCACGGTCACGATGTCCAGCGTCTGCGGGTCGCGCATCACGGCCATCAGGATAGCACAGGCCCCGCTACGGATTGACGTCGACGCCGACACGGACCCCAGGGTGTGGACGGCGCAACTGCGCGGCGAGCGGTTCGCGGGCGATGGGGTCGGGACCACGGAGCATGACCTGCCACCGGCTTCGCCGTCCGCGCCGCAGCGGCGCCGGACCGAGCACCTCCGCCTCTTCCCCCGCGGCTTCAGCCAGCGACGCCGCCGCTTGACGCGAGCGCTCCTCCGCCCCGACGACCTCGAAGGAGACCACTTCTCCGTAGGGCGGATAGTGGAAGGCGCGCCGCACCCTCAGTTCATCGCGGTAGAAGGGACGCAGATCGCCCCGCCGCAGGGCCACCAGCGCCGAATGCTCGGGGTCAAAGGTCTGCACGTAGCACCAGGAGCGGGCCAGCCCGCGCACGCGCCAGAGGGTGCGCAGCCCGCGCTCGGGGGCCCGGTAGTCAGGATGGCGCAGCGAGGCGTCCGCCAGCGCGATGACGACCAGATCGGCCCGCGGCGCGCTCTCCGCCGCCAGGATCAGCGGTGTCGCCACCAGGACGCCGCCCTCCCGCTGGAAGCGGCGAAGGATCGCCGTCGCCTTGGGGGGCGCCGGCGCCACATCGCTGTCCAGGCGGTGCAGCGGAGCCGGCCACAACGTGCCGGCCAGGCGGGCCACCCGCTGGGTCCCGGCGCCGCGGGGGAGGAGCGCGTGGCCGCCACACTGCGGGCAGGCGGCGGGGGCGCCGAAGCGGTCGTGGCAGTAGCGGCAGCGCAGCACGCGCTCGCGCAGGTCGTAGGCCAGGGAGACGTCGCAGCGCTGACAGCGCGGGCTGTACCCGCAGTCGCCGCAGACCAACAGGTCGGCAAATCCCTTGCGGTGCACGAACAGCACGACGCGCCCCCCGTCGCGCAGGACGCGCCCCACGGCCTCGACGACGGGGGACGCCAGGATAGGCGCCGCCCCGGGTGATGACGGAGCCGCGCCGTCGGCGCGCGGGCGGCGGAGGTCGACGATGACGACTTTCGGCCCCGGCGCGGTCTGGGGGGGACGCCGCAGTTCCAGATCGCCCTGCTCGATGAGGGCGAAGGTTTCCACCGTCGGCGCCTCGTCGGCGAGGATGAGCGCGGCGGACCAGGCCGCGGCGCGCTGGCGCGCCACCTCCGCGGCGTGGTAGCGGGGAACGCGTTCCTCACGGTGGCCGACATCCCCCTCCTCATCGACGATCACCACCCCCGCGTCCGCCACCGGCGCGAACACGGCGGCGCGCGTGCCGGCGATCACCCCGCCGCGGCCTCTCCGGACGGCGAGCCACCTGGCGGTGCGCTCCTCCTCCGGCAGATCGCCGTGCAGCACGGTCACGCCGAGAGCCAGGACGTCGCGCACCCGTTGGGCAAACCGTTCCGCGGCGTCCACCGAGGCAAAGATCGCCAGCGCCGCCACCCCCCGGCGCATGGCATCGGCGACCGCGGCCAGGTAGGTCCCCTCCCGCTCGGGGCTCATCAACAGGATCCGCCGCGGGCCGGCGGTCTGCGGCGGCCACAAGGCCGGGTGGAGGCGCAGGCGAACCCGCCCGGGCGGGGGTCGTGGAGGCGGGTCGGGCGGAGGCAGCGCGGCCTCTAGCCGTACCGTGCCCATGGCCACCCACTCCGTCAGCAGAGACACGGCCCCCACGCCAACCGCCCGGCGCAGCGCATCTGGGGCCAGCGCGCGGCGCCGCACGATGCGCTGGGCCCGCGCCGGAGGAGCGGCCTCGCCGGGGAGGGCGCGCACGCGCAGGGCCCGCAGCAGGCCGGGGGGCAGCGCCGCCGCAAGCGCCTCACCGACCGAGCAGAGATACTGCCGCGCCAGCGCACGCGCCAGCGCCAGGAGGTCAGCGGGCAGCAGCGGGATCTCCGGGAGGGCAGCGATGACCGGCCGGAGCGGCCGGACTCCTGCTGCTCCCCGCTCCGGTCCCAGGACGTACCCGGCGACGATGCGCGCGCCGAGGGGAACCAGCACCGCGGTTCCAGGCGGGAGCGGGGAGGGCGAAGTATACGACAGCGCAGCGTCGCCGGCGGCCAAAGGCGCGTCGACGGCAATCAGCAGCGGAACGGTCACATCATGACCGCTCGCCGAGCAGCCGGCGGGCTTCCCGCAGGATGACCTCCGGCTCCGACATCCGCCCCGGGCCTTCGCGGCCGGAGGCCAGGCGCCCCACCTCCGGCCCGACGATGTGCGCGCCGCGCTCCCGCAGCGTCTGCAGGTGCGCCTGGACCGTCGGATGGGTGGCCATCAGGTCCGACATCGCCGGGGCGACCAGCAGCGGCGCGCGTGTGGCCAGGGCCGTGGCCGTCACCAGGTCGTCGGCCAGCCCAAGAGCCAGTTTGGCAATCGTGTGTGCGGTGGCCGGCGCGATGACGTAGAGGTGGGCCCGCGCCCCCAGGGTGACGTGGGGTTCGGCCCAGGGATTGTCCGCGCCGAGGAGGTCGGTGAGCACCGGCTGATCGGAGAGGGCGCGAAAGGTCAGCGCGCCGACGAAGGTCTGCGCCGAGGGCGTCATCAGGACGTGTACGTCCGCGCCGGCCCGGCGCAGCCCACTGACCAGGGTGCCGACTTTGTAGGCGGCGATGCCGCCGGTGACTCCCACCAGGACGACCTTTCCTTGAACCGCCATCGGTCACCCTTTCCTTTCAACCGCCATTCGTCCACCCGCCAGTGCTCCGTTCCTGCGCCGACTCCTCCGCCGCTCCCTCGACCGGCGCCATTCGCTCCGCCAGCAGCGTGATCACGTCGACGACGTCCGCCGCCGACCAGCGCGCCGTATCCAGCACGGCCTGATAGGGCGAGAGGTCGGTGATGTCGATGCCGTAGAGCTCTCGATAGCGCTGCCACTCGCTCTCTTCGCGTTCACGCAGCTCCCGCTCCGCCGCCTCGAACGACATCGACTCCCGCCGCGCCACCCGGGCCGCGCGTACGCTCAGGGGGGCGCGCAGCCAGACTCGCAGATCGGCCTCCACCATCCAGCCGGCCAGCCGGCTCTCCACCACGCAGTTCCCCGCCGTCGCCAGCGCCGCCTGCATCCGGTCCACCTCCCGATCCACCGTCGGGTCGGACTCGGCCAGCCGGTTCAATTCCAACACGGACAGGCCCCGCTGCCGCGCCATCTCCCGGAAGGCCTCCCCCGCCGAGAGGTAGCGGGACCCCAGCCGTTCGGCCAGTCCCCGCGCCACCGTCGACTTCCCCACGCCGATGGGCCCGGCGATGGCGATGATCACGACGGGGGCTCCTCTCGCTCCTCCTCCGGCTCGCGGGCGCTGAAGCGATGCGCCACCGTCTCCGGCTGCACCGCCGAGAGCAGCACGTGGCCGCTGTCGGTGATGACCACCGCGCGGGTGCGGCGGCCGTACGTGGCGTCGATGAGGGTCCCCCGCTCCCGTGCCTCCTGCACGATCCGTTTCACCGGCGCGGAGTCGGGCGCGACGATGGCGATGACCCGGTTGGCGGCCACGATGTTGCCGAACCCGATGTTGATCAACCGCGGTTCCATCGCCGGGCTCACTCGACGTTTTGAACCTGCTCGCGGAGGCTCTCCAGTTCGCTCTTGATGGTGATGACCGCGCGGGAGATCTCCAGATCGTTGGCCTTCGCGCCGATCGTATTGGTCTCGCGCCCCATCTCCTGCAGGAGAAATTCGAGTTTGCGCCCGACCGCGCCTCCGGGCTCGTCCAGCGCCTGGCGCGTCGTGGCGAGATGGCTGTCCAGCCGCGTCAGCTCTTCGGTGATGTCGCTGCGTTCGGCAAACAACGCCAGTTCGGCGGCCAGCCGCTCCTCGCCCACGCCCACCTCTCCCAGCAGCTCGCTGAGGCGCTGGCGCAGGCGCGCCGCGTGGTCCACCACGACCCGGCCCGATCGTTCCCGCACCACCGCCAGCACCGCGTCGATGCGCTCCAGGCGCGCGCGGGCGTCGGCGGCGAGACGCGCCCCCTCCTCCTGGCGCATCCCGACGAGACCGTGCAGCGCCGCGGCGACGATCGTCTCCAGATCGACCCAGATGATCTCCGCGTCCTCGCGGGCCTCTTCCAGCCGGATCACGTCGGGAAGGGCCAGCACCTGGGAGAGGGAGACGTCGCCGCGCAGATTGAGCTCGCGCGTCAGATCGGCGGCGGCCGCCAGGTACTCGCGCGCCAGCGTCAAGTCGGCGCGGACGGCGCGCGGGCGCGGGGTGGCTCCGTCGCGCGCGACGGCCACCTCCACCCGACCGCGCTGGATGCCCCGCTGCACCGCCGCGCGCACCCGCTCCTCCAGGGGGGCGAGTTCACGCGGCAACCGCACGGACACCTCGCTGAAGCGGTGGTTGAGGGAGCGCATCTCCACACTCAACCGTCCCCAGGCGGTATCTGCGGCGGCGGTGCCGAACCCGGTCATGCTGCGCACGGCTGTGGATGGCCTCCGTTGACCCAGGACTTGACCACCGTTGGGTTCTGGCCCTCCCTACCCTCTCCTGCCCCTGGGACGCGCGGTCCAGGACTCGTACCCGTCCCGCCGGCCCGGGGAGTCGACTTGCTGGCGCGCGCCCGCCGGCGTAAGGTGGCGTTCGGATGCACATCGTGCCGCCGGTGTTCGACACGCTCGTCCTCGCCGCCGTCGCCGACGAAATCAGGCGCGACCACGCGGGCGGGCGCATCGGCGCGGTCACGCAGCCGGATCCTCAGACGGTCGCCCTGCGGGTGCGCGCCGGGCGGCCCGCCCGAGCGCTCATCTGCTCGATTCACCCCCAGCGGGCCCGCTGTCTGCTGGCGCCCCTGCCTGCCGGGGGCGTCGACCATCCCTTCGCCCTGCAACTCCGCGCCCGCCTCGCGGGGGCGCGGCTCCGCGACGCCTCGGTCGAGCCCTTCGAGCGCGTGCTCGCGCTGCGTTTCGAGACGCTGGAGGGGGACGTGGATCTCCTCATCGAGGTGATGGGCCGTCACTCCAACATCCTGCTGGTCGACGGCGACCGCATCGCCGGCGTGTTCAAGCCCGTTACCTCCTCGATGAGCCGGGTGCGTCCACTGGCGGCGGGCGGACGCTACCTCCGGCCGCCGCAGGGACGCCCCGTGCCGTCGGAGGTCTCCCTGGAGGCCCTGCGGGCGTGGCTCGCCGAAGGACGGCCGGTCGCGGAGACGCTCGTGCGGCACCTGCTCGGCATCAGCCCTCCGGTCGCGGCGCACTTGGCCCTCACAGCCGGGCTGGATCCACGCCGGGCCGGGTCGGCGGACGCCGCCGGGACGCTGTTCGAGACGCTGGCGCCCCTCGTGGAGGTGGCAGCATCGTCCGCCTTTGCCCCTGCCTGGTACGAAGATACCCACGGCCGCCCGGTCGCCTACTCGGCCATCCCGCTGCTCACCTATCGCTCGTTGCGGCGCCACTCCACCGCGTCGATGAGCGAGGCCGCGGGGCGCGTGATCGAGGCGGCGGCGCGGCGCGACTCCGTCGAGGAAGGGCGCCGGAGCCTGATCGCCCGCGTCGACGAGTCGGCGCGACGGGTCCGGCGCGCGGAGGGCGAGGTGACGGCGGCGATGGCGGAGGCCGCGGAGGCCCCGCGCTGGCGGCGCTGGGGGGAACTGCTCCTGGCGTACGCGTCTATGGTGGAACCGGGCGCCGACCGCGTCACCGTCCCGGACTTTGACGGGGCGCCCGTGACGATTCCCCTCGATCCGAGGCGGGGCGCCATCGCCAGCGCCCAGGCCTACTTCCGCCGGCACGGCAAGGCGACGGCCGCGGGTCGGATCCTTCCCCGCCGCCTCGAACATCTGCGCGATGAGCGCGCCTTCCTCGAACAGACGCGGTTCTTTGCCGCCCAGGCCACGAGGGCCGAGGAGGTGCGCGCCCTGGGGGCGGAATTGAGCGAAGCCGGAGAAGGGCGCGGGAGGAGCCAGGTGGCGTCTCGGGGCCGGAGCGCGAGCACGCGGCGGCCGCGCGGTGAACCGCGTCCTGCCGCGCGCGTCTTTACGACCACGGATGGACTGCGCATTCTCGTGGGCCGGAGCAGCCGGGAGAACGACCACGTCACGTTCGAGGTGGCCGCCCCGGGGGATCTCTGGCTGCACGCGCGGGGCATGGCCGGTGCGCACGTCATCCTCAAGACCGACGGGCGGACCGCGACGCCTGAGGCGGT
>JBOGSD010000165.1:0-10802 GCA_050695215.1 bacterium | reverse complement strand
GCGGCGCTGGAGCGCCAGGAGAGCCTCGTCCAGTTGCTGGAGGTGGTGCTCGACCTGGGCCGCCTCCCGGAGGCGCGGGTGCCCGGCGCGGTCGTCTATCTCAGCCGGAATCACACCGGCCGGGAGGACATCAAGCACGTCACCAGCCGCGTAGGGGCCTTCGGGAAGGATAACCGCGCCGGGATCGAGCGCACCCTCCATCGCATCAGCGGCATCCGCAACCGCCAGGGCGAGGTGATCGGGCTGACCTGCCGCGTCGGGCGGGCCGTCTTCGGGACGGTGGACATCGTCCGCGACGTGATCGAGGGGGGGCGTTCCCTCTTGCTCCTGGGCCGTCCCGGCGTGGGTAAGACCACGCTGCTGCGCGAGGCGGCGCGGGTGCTCTCCGACGACCTGAAGAAGCGCGTCGTCATCGTCGATACCTCCAACGAGATCGGCGGCGACGGGGACATCCCCCACCCCGGCATCGGCGGCGCCCGGCGGATGCAGGTGCCCGTGCCCGACCTGCAGCACGCCGTGATGATCGAGGCGGTGGAGAACCACATGCCCGAGGTCATCGTCATCGACGAGATCGGCACCGAGGCGGAGGCCCTCGCCGCCCGCACGATCGCCGAGCGGGGCGTGCAGTTGATCGCCACGGCGCACGGCAACACGCTGGACAACCTGCTGCAGAACCCCACCCTGGCCGATCTGATCGGGGGCGTCCAGGCCGTCACGCTCTCCGACGAGGAGGCGCGCCGGCGGGGCACCCAAAAGACCGTGCTGGAGCGCAAAGCCCCGCCCACGTTCGACGTGCTCATCGAGATCCAAGAGAAGGATCGCCTGGCCGTGCACCACGACGTCGCCTCGATCGTGGACCGCTTCCTCCGCGGGGCGCCGCCGCGCCCCGAGCAACGCGTGCGCACCGAGGAGGGAGAGGTGGAGATCACCCAGGCGCCGGTGAAGGTCGAGGGCTGGGGCGGCAAGGGGCCGTTCGCCCCGGCGGCCGCCGAAGACAACGGACGGCCGGGACAGCGCCCCCTCCGCATCTATCCCTACGCGGTGAGCCGGAATCGCCTCGAGCGCGCCATCCGCGACCTGCACGTGCCGGCGTACATCACGGACACCCTCGGCGACGCCGATCTCGTGCTCTCCATTCGGTCCCAAGAGAAACGGCGCCCCAAGAAGCTGGCCGACGCTCAGGCGCGCGGTCTGCGGCTGCACGTGATCAAGAGCAACACGGTCAGCCAGATCCAGGCGTTCCTGCGCGAGGTCTTCGACGTCGAGGAGTACATGGGGGAGGAGACATCGGCGCTGCGGGAGGTGGAGGAGGCCATCGCCGAGGTGTTCGAGTCGGCGCAGCCGGTGGAGCTGGCGCCGCAGAACTCTTATGTCCGCCGCCTGCAGCACCAGCTGGTCCAGCGCTACGGGTTGGCCAGCGAGAGCCGCGGCGAGGAGCCGCTGCGCCGGGTCGTAATTTTCCCGAAGTAGGCCGATAATTGCTTCAGGAGGTGGCAGGGCCATGGCGATGAACCGGGAGCATCTTGTTCGGGACTTTGCCCGGGAAGCGCACATGTCACGGAGAGAAGCTGTGGCCACCCTGGAGTGGATGACGGACCTTGTCTGGGACGCCCTGCGTCGGGGAGAAACCGTGACCATTGATGGCGTGGGGACGTTCTACCTGCGCCGAGGGCGCGGGCGGACGCCCGTGCCGGTGTTCAGGCCGGAAAAGAAAACGCCGGCGAAGCCTCGCCGGTAGCCAGATTCCTTTCGTTGCCACGCCCTGCTCTTCCAGAGATCTTCATCATCGCGCCCTACTACCGCCGCCTCAACCGGTTGAAGGAAACGGCGTACCAGACCTCCAGGCACCAGGGGTTGCGACCGGTGCTCGCCGAGCACGACGTGGAAGCAGATCTCCGCTGGAAGCGGATCAAGAGCCACATCCGACGAGCGCGATACGTGATCGCCGTCTTCGCGGCTCTTGGCCAGAAGGGATCCGGGTCGCAGAACATCGCCCTGGAGACCGGCTTTGCCCTTGCGCAGAAGTCACGGCGAAGAGTTGGTCTCTTCTGCCATAGAACGCATCGACGGAACCCTCTGTGTTTCCCAACCAACCTCGACGGGTTTGACCCCGTACAATTCCGCTCCGCCGCCGACTTGAGTGTGCAACTTGCCCGGTGGATCCGGCGGAACTGTCTGGACCGGAGCGAGAAGGTGGGCAAGGCGGAGGTGCTCCTGGACCGGGCCATCGCCGCCGACGTCGCCAAGGGAGTTCCCCCCGATCAGGCTCGGCGACGGGCAGAGGGACTCCTGAGGGGCTTTAAGCGAGGTCTGCTGCGGGGGGGCAGGTATGTGGCAAGAGATCTTCAAGAGCGAGTACAGAGCCGGCGGCGGACCTCTCGATGAGCGCGGGAGCCTTCATCACCCTCGAAGGGTTGGAGGGGACGGGCAAGAGCACGCATGGCCCCGCTCTGGCCGCAGCTCTCCGCAGCCGCGGCCTCGAGGTGCTCTACACCCGGGAGCCCGGCGGCACGCCGATCGGGGAGCGCATCCGCGGCGTGCTGTTGGACGAGGCGCACCGGGAGATGGCCGCGGAGACGGAGATGCTGCTGTTTGCGGCCTCCCGGGCGCAGTTCGTCCGCGAGATCGTCCAGCCCGCGCTGGAGCGCGGCGTGACGGTCCTCTCGGACCGGTACGTGGACGCCTCGCTGGCCTACCAGGGCTACGGCCGCGGCCTCGACGTTGCCGTCGTGCGCTGGGTGAACGAAGTCGCCACCGGCGGCCTGCTCCCCGACCTGACCATCCTGCTGGATGTCGATCCCGCCGAGGGCCTGACCCGGGCGCGGCGGGGGAAGGAGGACGGGGGAGGGCGCGGCGACCGGCTGGAACAAGAGGAACTGGCGTTCTATCAACGGGTGCGGGAAGGATTCCTCCGTCTGGCGGCAGAATCGCCCCACCGATTTGCCGTCGTCGACGCCTCCGGGGCCGTGGAGGCGGTGCGGCGCCGGATCGTCGAGACAGTGGACCGGTTCCTGACCGACCGGGAGCATCCCGAACCCGCCGGGTAGGAGGCCCTGCCGATCAAACTCGTGCTGGCAGTTGTGCAGGAGAAGGACGGCGGCCGGCTGATCGAGGCCCTCGGCGGCGCGCAATACCAGGCCACGACGCTCGCCAGCACGGGGGGGTTTCTGCGGGAAGGCAACAATACGGTGATGATTGGTGTGCAGGACGGTCAGGTCAACGAGGTGCTGGGGATCATCCAGGAGGTCTGCCGCCGCCGGGAGCAGTTCGTCAGCCCGATGCCGCCGGTGGTCGAGCCCGTGGACTCCTACGTCACCTACCCCGTAAAAGTCGAAGTGGGCGGGGCCATCGTCTTCGTCATCCCCGTCGACCGCATGGAGCGGATCTAGCCCGCGCGTGCCGTTTCGAGAGATCGTCGGCCAGCATCACGCCATCGTCCTCCTGCGCGAAGCCGTGCGCGCGGGACGGGCCGCACACGCCTATCTCTTTGTCGGCCCGGCGGGCGTGGGGCGGCGGTCGCTGGCCCTCTCGTTCGCCCAGTTTCTCAACTGCGAGCGCCCCGACGGCGACGGGTGCGGGGTCTGCCGCGCCTGCCGCCGCATCGCCGAGGGAAACCATCCCGACGTGCACCTGCTGGACATCGAGGCGCGCCGCTTTCTCGTCAAGCCCCCAGACGAGTACAAGGCCCGCGAGATTCCCATCGAGCAGATCCGGGCGCTGCGCCAGGACGCCGCCTACCCTCCCTATGAAGGAAAGGCGAAGGTCTATATCATTGCCGACGCCGAACGGCTCAGCCCCGGGGCGGCGAACAGCCTGCTCAAGGTGCTGGAGGAGCCGCCGCCAAACGTCACGATCATCCTGATCGCGGAATCAACCGTGCCAGTGCCGGCCACGCTGCTCTCGCGCTGCCAGGTGGTGCGCTGTTCCTCCATTCCGACGGGGGACATCGCGCGCGTGCTTACCGAACAGCACGGCCTCTCCGCGGCGCGCGCCCGCATCCTGGCGGCTCTGGCGGGAGGACGAATGGCCCGGGCGCTGGCCCTGGCGCAGTCGGACGACCTGCTGGAAGAACGTGAGCGCTTTCTGCGCCTCCTCGGCGAGCTTGAGCACGCCGGCCCCGCCGCCCGTCTGGACGCGGCCGACCAGCTGACGCGTGTGCGGGACCGACTGCCCGAGCGGCTTGGCGACCTGCTGGAGATCGCCGCCTGGTGGTATCGGGACGTCGCGGTGTGGAAAGAGACCCAGGACCCCGCCCTGTTGATCAACCTGGACAAACAGGAAGAGATCGCCCGGCTCGCCGCCGCACTCTCCTGGGAAGATCTGCGCCGCCGCATCGACGCCGTCGACTACGCCCGCGACTCGCTCGAGCGCAACGTGCAGCCGCGCCTGCTGTTGGAGAGCCTGTTTTTCAAGATCGCCCCCGCCGAAACTCCCGCGCTCAGCTGAGTCTCAGCCGCTTTAAGACCGTCAGATTCTTTCGGTCCGCGCCCAGCCGATCGATGCCGGGAGTCTCGATGAACCCGGGGAGACGGCGGGCGGCGCGATGGTGGATGAGGGCCCGAAACCCGGGCAACCCGATCTGGCCTCTACCGATATGCTCATGCCGGTCCAGGCGGCTCCCCAGCGCGCTCTTGGAATCGTTGAGGTGCAGGGCGGTGAGGGCGCGCAGCCCCACGCTGCGGTCGAAGGCGCGCAACGTCGCCGCGACGCCCCGGGGGGTGCGGATGTCGTACCCAGCGGCGAAGAGGTGGGCGGTGTCCAGACAGATCCCTACGCGGGGATGCCACTCCAGCGCGTCCAGGATCGCGGCCAGCTCCTCGAATGTCCCGCCGATGGCTCCGCCCGCCCCCGCGGAGTTCTCAAGGATCACCATTGCGCCGTCGGTAGACTCCAGCACCACCCGTACGGCGGCGACGACCCGCGCGGTCGCCTCCTCCCAACGCTGCCCCATCCGGCTGCCGATGTGCGTGATCAGGCCTAGCCCACCGAGGCGGTGAATGCCTTCGACTCCCGCAATGAGTGAGGCCACCGAGCGGGCGTAGAATTCATGGTCGGGGCTGGCCAGGTTGATCAGGTACACGCCGTGGGCGACCAGGGGGTCGAGCCGGGCGCGCGTGCGCTTCTGTCGGAAGAGCGCCACGTCGGCCTCCGCGTACTCGATGCGCCGCCACTGGCGGGGGTTCCCGACGAAGATCTGCAGGCACTCGCAGCCGGAGGCGACGGCGCGGTCCACGGCCAGGTGGATGTGCCCGCTGATGCTGACGTGCGCGCCAAACCGCACTGGGCGGCGCTAGTCGCCGGCCCACCAGATGCTGGCGTCCCCCAGCGCCCGGCGGCGCAGCAGGTCGCGGATGGGGGCCGGGAGGAGGTTGTGTCGATCCAGGTCGGGGAGAGCCGACCAGAGGAACTCCAGATGCGTCTCCATCGAGGGCGGGGCGCGGTCGGGGGTGAGCCCGGTCACCGTTGCTTCAAAGACGTGGTTAATTTCGTGCTGCCGGACGGCGTCCTCGATCCAGCTTGCCTCCACGGCCCCCAGGTAGGAGCCGGCGCGCGCTTCTCCCCCCAACTCCTCGCGTAATTCCCGCTCCAGAGAGGCCCGCAGCGGCTCGCCCGGATGGACGTGGCCTCCCGGAAGGAAGGTGTTGGCGCCGCCCACCTGGCGGGCCAGCAACAGGGCGCCGCGCTGCACGATGACCGCCCTGACCCGCAAGTGAAATTCCGTCAGCATCGGTCTCCCCTTCGCCTCTACCCCGAGCTCTCCTCTCGTAGCCCTTGACGGGGCCGGGCGGCGCCACGGCACAATGGCAATCGTGAACGAACCCTACGAATACCGCGGTCTGCTGGCGACGACGTGGGATCTCCTGCGGGGCGACACCTCGGCCTGGGATGACCGACCATTCTATCGTGACCTGATCCTCGAGAGAGGCGAGCCCGCCCTCGACGTCGGATGCGGCACGGGACGCCTCCTCCTCGACTACCTCGCCCAGGGGCTGGAGGTCGACGGCGTGGACATCTCGCCCGAGATGCTGGCTCTCTGCCGGGAGAGGGCCGGGCGGCTGGGCCTGCGCCCGACGCTCTACGAACAGGCCATGGAAGCGCTGGCGCTGCCGCGCCGCTACCGCACGATCTTCGTCCCGTCCAGTTCCTTTCAGCTGCTCACTGAGGCGGCGGCCGCGCGGGAGGCGTTGCGTCGCTTCCGCGCCCACCTATCCTCGGGCGGCGCGCTCGTCATGCCCTTCATGATCCTCTGGGAACGGGGCAGCCCCACGGAGCATCCGCAGTGGAAGCTCATGGTCGAACGGGTCCGCCCCGAGGACGGGGCGGTCGTCCGCAAGTGGTCGCGGGCGCGCTACGACGTGGACGAACAGCTCGAGCACACCGAAGATCGGTTCGAGGTCAGCCTCGGGGGTGAGGTCATCGCGGCGGAGCATCATGTCCGTTCCCCGGCCACCCGCTGGTACACTCAGGCCGAGGTGAAGGCGCTCTACGATGAGGCGGGCTTCGTCTACGTCCACCACTGGAGCGGGTTCACCCGGAAGCCGGCGCTGTCCGGCGATACCCTCTTCGTGTCCGTTGGGACGAGACCATAGAGGTGGAAAGCGAACCGGCGGCCGGCCCGCGCCTGCGCATCGAACAGACTGCACGCCGACCCGAGGGCGCGTCCGGCCGGTGGATCGTGACCTGGCGTCTCACCAACTTGGTCGAGCGGCCGCTGCGGGTGCTAGCCGCACGCCTTCCCCACGGACAGTTTCGGAGCGCACCGCGGGACACACCCGCCATGCCCCTGTCCCTCAGTGACAGCACCACGCTCGAGCTGCCGGTGGCCTGCCGCGAGGCGCCCGGGACGGTCGTCGAGAATGCCTTCCTCATCCTGCGGGTCCTCCATGGCGCGGTGCCGTGGAGGGTGCTGGCGCGCTTCCGGGTGGCGTTCGATACTGAGGGCGGACCGCTGAGCACGACTGAGGCGGTCACGGCGCATCCGGTGGGATTCTCGGAGAGGAGTCACGGCGATGTCGATGAGTGAGCGGGACCGCGAGGTCCTGCGACGGATGCAGGGCTGATTCCAGAACTGAAGCGGCAGCTTCGAAGAGACCACGGGTATGGTCTCGAACACGCTCGCCATGGAGCTTCCGGAGCTCCTGCAAACGCTGCGTCGCCTGCGGCGGGAGGTCGGGGAGAGCCCTGAGTACCAGGCCGTGAGGCGCCGGCTTCCGGAGGACTGGCCGCTCTAATCGTGTCGGCGCACTCTCACCGGCCGCAGCCGCAGCGGCCGGACGCCGCTCCAAAATTCCCGCCGCCCGGTCATCGCCTGAACGTGCCCATCCCACTCCAGCGTGAAGGCGGTGGCGCCCAGCTGCACCGCGCGCCTGACGTTCTCCTGCGTCTCGACGTCGGCGGCGTGGCGGCGGATAGCGTCGATCTGGCGCGACCCGTGGCCGACGTCCTCGACGGCGTGCACCTGATAGGTCTCCGCCGCGCGGGGTGAAAACCCATAGTGGCCGGTCAGTTCCCGGTAGACGGCGGCGGCGACGCCCTCGGGCCCGCCGTGCTGGCTCTCCGCGAAGCTGACGAGCGCCATCCCCTCCAGCGCCGACCGCCGCTGGCAGCCTCCCACGATCATCTCGATCGCCGCCATGGTGCCGGGGGTGGGCTCGGCGCGATCGGCCTCCCGGCGGGAGATCCCGGCCTCCTCCAGGAACTGGAACATCACCTCCGCGTGGCTGCGCGCCCCCATGATTTCCTCCCGGACGTTTTCCAGCACGACGTCCAGCAGATCGTACTGATTGGCGGCGGCGGCGTTGATCATCATGTAGCCAAAGAAGACGGTGTTGGTGCGCACCCGCAGGTAATGCTGGACTTCCCCCTGGATGATCTGCTCGCGCGTCCAGCGGTGCTGGACGATGCCGGCGAACCAGGGGTGCTGCTCCATCGGGACTTCGCGCGCGTACTCCCAGAGGTCGGCGATGAAATCGTCGGGGGACAAGGGCGTGCTCGTGGTCATGCTCAGATCCTCCTGTTCACGGCGTCGACCCGGCGGTACCGCTCCTATCATCCTATAATCCGGAGCAGTAATCCTGAGCAGCGGCGCACGCGCAGACCGCGCGCGCGAGGAGGCGCACCGTGGGAGACCGCTGGGGGTTCAACACCAAAGCCATTCATGGATCGGGCGGAACGCACGCGCTGAAGGCAGTGAGCTCGCCCATCTTCGAGACGACGACCTTCCGTTATGACACTGCCGAGGAGGGCGCGGCGCTCGGCGTCGATCGGGGGGAGGGCTACTACTATACGCGCTGGGGCAACCCAACGACCGCGGCGCTGGAGGAGCGGGTCGCCCTCCTGGAGGGCGGCGAGATGGCCATCGCCACCGGGTCGGGCATGGGAGCGATCAGCACCGTTGTCCTGGGCCTGCTGCGATCCGGCGATCACCTGGTGGCGCCGCGCGCCAGCTACCAGGCGGCGTACGAACTGTTCGCGCAGATCCTGCCGCGCTACGGGATTGAGGCCACGCTCATCGATACCGTGGATCTCGCGGCCTACGAAGCGGCGCTGCTGCCGCAGACGCGTCTCCTCTACGTCGAGTCACCCAACAACCCCCTGCTGGATATCACCGACATTGCCGCCGTCGCCCGGCTCGCCCACGGCCACGGCGCGCTGGCCGCCGCAGACAACACCTTTGCCAGTCCCTACAATCAGAACCCGCTGATCCTTGGCACCGACCTCGTGATGCACAGCGCCACCAAGTATCTGGGCGGCCACGCCGATGCCACGGCGGGGATCATCGTGGGGCGCCGCGAGCTGCTGCTGGCCCTGCGGCCGCACTTCCGCATCCACGGTCCCGTCCTCGATCCCTTCGCCGCCTGGCTGGTCCTGCGGGGGATCAAAACCCTGGGGCTGCGGATGGAGCGGCACAACGCCAACGCCCTGGCGTTGGCCCGGGTGCTGGCGGGGCACCCGAAGGTAGAGCGGGTGCACTATCCTGGGCTGACAGAGCATCCCGCCCATCATATCGCCCACCGGCAGATGCGCGGCTTCGGAGGGATGCTCAGCGTCGAAGTGCGGGGAGGCGTTGCCGCCGGCGCTCGGGTCGTCGAGGCGCTGCGCACTGCGGTGATGGCGGTGAGTCTGGGTTCGGTGGAGACCCTGGTGACCCACCCCGCCTCCACGACCAGCGTGGGGATTCCCGCCGCCGACCGCGCGCGGGCCGGCATCCGGGATGGGTTGATCCGCGTCTCCGTGGGTGTCGAGGACCTCGACGATCTGATCGACGACTTCACGCAGGCCCTCGAGGCGGCGTGACCTCCCCGGTCCTAGTGATCGCTTTCTGATGGTCACCAAACCCGCCCTCTGGGGCTAGGTTCCCCAACTAGGTCCGGGCCGAGTTGGACGCCTTTTATGGCAACAACCATTCTCAATTGAGGGAGAGTAAGGTAATATAGAGGAACATGAAGGATCTCATGACAACAGGGCAGGCCGCCGAGTTCCTCCATCTTCACCCGAAGAGAGTTCAGGCCCTCGCCCGGGCCGGGCGGCTTCCGGCCGTGCGCGTGGGACGCAAATGGCTCTTTCCGCGCGAGAGGCTGCTGGCGCTCGGAGACCGGGCTGAGCGCGAGGCCGCTCCTCGCGGTGCCGCCGCCATCAGTGCGCGCAACCAGCTGGTCGGCCGCATCACAGCGGTCTCGCTCGGTGACGTCATGGCAGAGGTGCGCGTCGACGTGGGCGGCGCAGAGCTCGTCGCCGTGATCACCAGATCGTCGGCGGAGCGCCTCGGCCTCGCCGTCGGCGAGGAGGTTCGCGCGGTGATCAAGGCGACGGAGGTGATGATTGGCAAGCCGTAGTCGCCTCCGAGCTGCCGCGGCCATCGGCTTGCTCATCCTCCTCACTGCGCCCCACCAGGTCGAGGCGGCGCCGTCGTCGGGACTCTCCGTCGCGGCCGCATCTGATCTACGCTTCGCGCTCGAGGAGATC
This sequence comes from bacterium, assembly GCA_050695215.1. Taxonomy (GTDB): domain Bacteria; phylum Sysuimicrobiota; class Sysuimicrobiia; order Sysuimicrobiales; family Humicultoraceae; genus JACQGZ01. The sequence continues at coordinate 836 of JBOGSD010000165.1, read as the reverse complement.
GCCCGTCTCTTTGAGCACGGGCGGGGGATCCACGTGCGCCTGACCTTCGGCTCATCAGGACAATTGGCCGCGCAGATCGAGCAGGGCGCGCCCTTTGATCTCTTCTTCTCCGCCGATGAGGAGTTCGTGATGGCGCTCGCGCGCAACGGGTTCGTCCGTCCCCAGAGCGTGCAGCTGTATGCCATCGGACGGATCGTGCTCTGGGTCCGGTCGGCCTCGCCGTTGGTCCTTACAGATGGCGTGACGGCGCTCCTGGACGAGCGGATCCGGTTCGTGGCCATCGCCAATCCGGCACACGCGCCCTACGGCCGGGCCGCCGTGCAGGCGCTGCAGACGGCGGGCCTTTACGAGCGGGTCAGACCCACACTGGTCCTGGGCGAGAACATCAGCCAGACGCTGCAGTTCATCCAGTCCGGCAACGCGGACATCGGGGTTGTGGCGCTGTCGCTGGCGGTCGCGCCGCTCGTCCGTCCCACCGGGCGCTCCTGGCTGATTCCCGCCTACCTCCACCGCCCCATTCGCCAGGCGGCCGGGGTCGTCGCCGCCTCACGCCAAGGCGCGCAGGCTCAGGCGTTCCTAGAGACCCTGAACGGTCCGGCCGGCCGCCGGGTGATGCGGCAGTTCGGCTTCACCCTCCCTGGCGAGCCGCCGCAGCCCTGACCGCCGTGGTCGACTGGTCGCCCCTGTGGCTCTCTCTGCGCGTCGCGTCGCTGGCGACGTTGGCGGCGGCCGCGACCGGGATCCTCATCGGATACCTCCTGGCCGAAGGGCGCTTCCGGGGACGAAGCACCCTCGAGTCGCTCCTCACGCTGCCACTGATCTTGCCTCCGACCGTG
>JBOGSD010000164.1:0-10395 GCA_050695215.1 bacterium | reverse complement strand
CCATCGAACGTGAGCGCGCCGAACCGGCCCCGCCCCACCACCACCTCGCCCGTAAAGACCGGCGCGGCCAGCGAGCCTTCCAGCCGGCCGCTCCCGTCCGCCATCCCGGTGAGACGGGGCGCGAGTCTAACGAGGGCGGAGATCCGGCCGAGGTCCAGGTCCTCAGCCGCGACGTCCATCGCCAGCCGTCCGGACTGGGAGATGGCGCCGGAGGCGTGCACGCGTGCACTGCCGCGCGCGGCGACCAGGTAAGGAAGGAAGATCTCGCCGTCCTCGATCCAGCCGCCCGCCCGCAGGCCGTCCACGGCCAGGCCCCCGGCATCCCCCCGCCCCATCGCCAGCGCGGCTTCCACGACCAGGCGATCCCCCGTCCGCCCGAGCGCCAGGGTCCCGTCCAGCCGCCCTTCCAGCGGCAGGCTCAGCGGGATGCCGGCCCGGCGCCAGACCTGCGCGGTCAACTGCCGCGCCTCGCCGGCCACAAGCAACTCCGCCGTGCCGAGCAGGTGGCGCACCTCCCCGGCCAGCCGGGCCTCACCGGCGGTGCCGGTCAGCCCGTCCAGCGCCAGCAGATCCCCCGCCAGCGTCACGCCCGAGGCGGCAATGGTGAAGGGCTGTGCGTTGATGGCGCCGCGGGCGTCGTAGAGGGCGCCCTCGACGGTAAGGGTCTGCAAGGGACCGGTGATGCGCACCTCGGCGCCGGTGTGCCCGGCCAGCGCCAGCTGAGAGCCCGGGAAGAGGAGCCGGCGCAGCGTGGCCAGATCCATCTCCTCCGAGGCAGCCCAGAGATCGAGACGGCGTCCCCGCGCGGTGCTGACCATCTCGCCGCGCAGTCGTAGCGGGGATCCCTCCACGCTGAGGGCCAGGTCCTCGCTGCGGACGCGGAGGTTGTCCACCTCGATCACGCCGCGCGCGTCGCGCAGCCGCGTGCGCTGCGGCTCCAGCAGGGCCTCCGCGTCGTAGAGGCGCAGCGTGCCGCGGTAATCGAGCGTGCGCCGACCGCTCCAGCGGGTGCGCAGGATGTGGAAGGCGGCGTCCGCCTCCCCGCGATCGAGCAGAAAGCCGGGAGTGCGCACGAAGTAGTGGCCCCACTGCGCCAGCGGGGCGCGCGTGGCCGCCACGTCCAGATCGAGGGCGTCCACGCCGGCGAGGTAGGTTCCCCGCGCGGTCAACGGCGTGGCCTGCGGGCCGCGCAGGCTCACCAGCGCCGCGTTCACGCGCACGCGCGGCCACGCCCGCAGGTCCACCGTCCCCTCGATCCGGGCGAACCGCGCGGTGAAGGGGCGGGCCAGCCCGAACGCGTCGGTGAAGTCGGCGGACCCCTCCCGGATCTCCACAAGAGGCGCGAAGACGTTCGCCTCCGTGGGGGGCTGGCCGCGCAGCAGGTCGAGGACGTTCCAGCGCCCCTGGCGGCTGACCTCCAGCAGCAGCGACGGCTGGATCAAGGTGATCTGCCTGATGCTGGGGAGGACGCCCCGCCCGGAGAGCAGGTCGCGCGCCAGGGCCGGCACGTCGAAGCGGATCTCCGCCCGCCGCGCCCGAATCATGACGCCTTCGCTGATCCGGTCGGTGCGCGCGACCGCCAGGTCCTCGATGACGACGCCGCGCCAGGGGTCCCCGCGCACGCGTCCCACCGCCACTTCCCGGTCGAGACTCACCCCCGCCGAGGCGATCAGCTGCGACCGCACGCGGGCGTGCAACCGCCCCGACCAGAGCAGGGCGGCGCCCCCGCCGAGGAGGAGGGCGAAGACGATCAGCAGCGTGAGGAGGATGCGGCGGCTGCGCATGGTGTGAACCAGTACTTCCTTATATACCCGACGCTCAGAGTAACGGCCGCTGCGGCCGAAAGGTTTTCCCTCCAGACACGAAGGGACGGGATCGCCGCCCCGTCCCTTCGCCTCTCTCCGCCGGCCTCGCCCACCCTACGGGAGCACACCGGCCGCTTCCCCGCGCGCTCAGCGCACGAGGATCGGAATCCGCACCTCGCCCTGGATCACCCAGTCGGTGGCGATCAGACGGCCCGAAAAGACGTCGAAGTTCGTAAAGTCCGGGCCGGTCGTGGGCAGGCCGAAGGGCAGGAGTTGAATCAGGATCTGATCGTTCGTGCCGAAGTTCTCGAAGATGTCCACCGCCTCTTCCAGGCTGTCGCCGGGGAAGGGCGGCTGCTCGGTGAGCAGATCCCGCACCAGAAATTCGTCCAGCGCCACCCCCGCGGTGTTCAAGCCGGCCGACCCCACGACGAGCACGGCCGGTCCCCGCGGGAAGTTGCGCGGGATCGGGATGGTGATCACTTGGGAAGCGAGCGTGTTCTCCTGGAAGGGGCGGATGGTGATGCGGATGCGCACCGAATCGCCGGGCGAGACCTCCCGCGTCTGCGCCACCACGCTGGTGATGGCGGCGGTTTCCCGCTTCTTGGAGACGGTCACCTCCACGCGCAGGTCGAATGGATCGAGCTGAGCGAAGGGGTTGAAGAAGAGGAACTGCATCGCCGTGGAGATGTCCAGGACGGAGGCCAGCGCCACGTCCTGGGAGCTGTAGAAGATGTTCTCGCGCGTAATCACTTCCGCGAGCCCCCCCGCCCGCAGGATCATCTTCACCCGGGCGGTACCTTCGCCGAGCTCCTGGTCGCGCCCGCGTTCCGCCGCGGTGAGGGCGATCAGCGGCGTGAAGAGGCGGGCCAGGTCGGCGCGGCGCACCACCTGCATCGTCTTGGTCACGCTGCGGCCGGTGTCCGCGTCGGTGACCTGCACGCGCACCACGAACATGCGGGGGAAGCGGCCCAGGACGCCGCGGATGCCCTGGCCCCGGTCTTCGTCGATCTGGCCGATCAGCCCGCCGAGGTTGAACTCCAGGAAGGGCGTCTCCAGCGTGCGCACGACCGTGACCACTTCCGCCGAGGTCAAGCCGTAGGCTACCGAGCCGAGGTGGTCCCAGGCGTGGCCGCAGATCAGCACCTTGCTGCCGACGCGCAGCGTGGCGGTGCACAACCCGCCGAACTCGACGTCTCCCGTGACCAGCAGGACGCCGACGGGCGACCCGCCGCGCACGGGGGTGGCGGAAAGATTTGTCTGCCCGCCGCCGCCGGTCTGCAGCAGCATCCGGTCCTCACCCGTGCGCATGGCCCGCCGCAGCATCGAGTAGGCGCGGGGGCTGAGGCCGGTGACCCGGGACACGGGGGAGGCGGGACGGAACGCCAGCGTCCCTGGAAGGCTGGCCCGGAGGGCCTGGGCCTCCTCCTCTGTCTGCGCGACGACGATGCGATGCACCGGGACGCCATCGATGGCCAGCGGAGCGGTTGGTGTGTACACCGTCGGCCGCCGGGCGGGGCGCTGCGCTGCGGGGCTGCCAGCCGGGCGCTGCGCTGCTGGACTCGAGGAGAGGTCGAACAGCGGCAGCATCTGCTCGATGGGGGTGGCCAGGGAGAGATCCTTCCGCGTCTGGCCGCGATAGGAGGCGCTGTTGGCGCCGATCAGTTTCCCGTTGATGTAGAGCGGGCTGCCGGACATGCCGGCCGCCGTGCCGCCGGACGCCTCCATCAGCGGCCCGAAGGTGCGGATGAGGATCAAGTGCGTGACGTTGATGATCCCGCCCCCGCCCTTGAGGATGGCGACGATTTCGAAGTTGAACTCGCTAGGAGTCTGCCCTTTGACCGTCGTCCGCCCGACGCCCCGCATCCCCGGCCTGATCTCGCCCAGCGGCATGATCGGGGGAATCCCCTCCTGCGCGCTGCCGGGGAGGGTTTGGGGCAACACGACCGCCAGCGCCAATATCACCACCACGAGCCCACGCACGAACCGCGTCACGCTCATCGCTCCTCTCCAGATTGCCATACGAAAGTGTACGGGAGGGCCAGTCGGAACGCCAGGACCCGTCGCAGAGAGTTCGGGAGGAAGCCGCCGCTCACCTACGGCGGCGGCGCGCTTTGGGCAGCGATGTTACGGCCGTGTGACCGGGGGAGTCAGGCGAACGACGACCAGGCCCTTCTCGGAGATCATCTGGCCCGGTCGGACAAGCACTTCCACGACCACGCCCGCGTGCGGCGCCCGCGCCGCCACGCCCCGCCCCAGCAGCGTCCGCACGTATACCAGCGAATCGCCGTCGCGGACGGCCTCGCCGGCGCGGACGAGCCCAAACTCGACCACCTCGCCGGTCAGCGTCGCCTTGACGTCCGTGACCCGCGCGGCAGGAGCGGCCGGCGCGGCGAGCGCGGACGTGGCCGCTGCCAGGACGACCAGAGTGATCAGTACTCCCAGGCGCATCATTGGATGGGGTTCCTTCCCCAGATATTCTACCCGGACCATCCTCCCGCCATACGTGGGCGCCAGCGAGGCGATGCCGGCCGGGCTACGCGTACTCCTCGGGCGGCCCCGGGCGTCTGCCAAAGAACATACGGAGCGCCTCGACGATTCGTTCCGCCGCGCGCCCGTCCCCGTAAGGGTTGCGGGACTGGGCCATCGCTGCGTAGCGCGCGGGGTCGGTGAGGAGGCGGCTGGCCTCCGCGGCGATACGCTCCCGGTCGGTCCCCACCAGCAGGGCGGTGCCCGCCTCTACCCCCTCCGGCCGTTCGGTCACCCGCCGCAGCACCAACACCGGTTTGCCCAGCGCCGGCGCTTCCTCTTGAATCCCCCCGGAATCGGTGAGAATCAGGGTGGCCTGCCGCATCAGCTGAACCCAGGGGGCATACTCGGGCGGCTCGATCAGATGCGCGCGGGGATGGTCGGCCAGGACGGAAGAGACGACGCGGCGCACCGCGGGGTTGAGATGCACCGAGAAGACCAGTTCGATGTCGGGAAAGCGCTCCAGCAGGTCCAGCAAGCCCAAGTAGATCTGGCGCAGAGGCTCTCCCCAGTTCTCCCGGCGGTGGGTGGTCACCAGCACCATCCGCCGCCCGTTCAGCGGCGGGGCGGCCGGGGGCGCCGCCGGGGCGCGTGCGACCATGGCGGTGAGCGCGTCGATGACCGTGTTGCCGGTGACAAAGATGCGCTCCCGCGGAATCCCCTCGCGCAGCAGGTTGGCCCGAGCCGCCGGCGTGGGGGCAAAGTGCAGGTCGGCCAGCACGGTGGTCATCCGCCGGTTCAGTTCCTCGGGGAAGGGTTGATACCGATCGGCGGTGCGCAGCCCGGCCTCGACGTGGCCCACCGGGATACGGTGATAGTAGGCGGCCAGCGCGCCGACGAAGGTGGTGTGCGCGTCTCCCTGCACCAGCACCATGGCCGGACGGAGCTCGCCGAGCGCGGGATAGAGACCGGCCAGCGCGCGCGTGGTGATGTCGGCGAGGGACTGCTCCGGCAGCATGATGTCGAGATCGCGGTCGGGGACGATCTCGAACGCCGAGAGGACCTGATCGAGCATCTCGCGGTGTTGCGCCGTCACGAGGACGAAGGGGCGGAAGTCGGCGCTGGCGCGCAGCGCCGCCACCACCGGAGCCATCTTCACCGCCTCGGGGCGCGTCCCAAAGATCGTGGCGATCGCCAGGCGCTCGCCCATCCCGAGGAGGCTATGCCCGCGGCGCGGGCGTCTCAGGCAGGCGCGCCGCCGGCTTCCGTTCGAAGAGACCCATCCGCCGGGCCCCCACGTACAGCAACGCGGCGATGATCCCCAGCGTGACGAGCGAGGCCGAGCGGTTGACCCCGGCCACGGCCAGCGCGCCCACGCCGAAGAACGCCGAGACCAGGTAGAGCAGCAGGACGGTCTGGCGCTGGGAGAGGCCGCGGTCGAGCAAGCGGTGATGCAAATGGCCGCGGTCCGGCAGGTAGATCGGCTGGCGGGTGCGGAAACGGCGCACGATGGCGTAGGCGGTGTCGACGATCGGGACGGCCAGGGCCAGAATCGGCACGATCAACGAAATGGCGGCGAACGATTTGTAGAGGCCCATCACCGAAATGCCGCCGAGGACGTACCCGACGAACATCGAGCCGGAGTCACCCATGATGATCCGCGCCGGGCTGAAGTTGTGGCGCAGGAACCCCAGCGCGCTGCCCACCAGGCAGGCCGCCAGCACCATCGAGATGACATCGGCCTTCACCCCGGCCGTCAGGAAGAGCGTCGTCGCGGCGATGGCGGCAATCCCCGAGGCCAGCCCGTCCACGCCGTCGATGAAGTTGGTCGCGTTGACCACGGCGACGACCCAGATGACGGTGAAGAGATCGCCGAAGGGCCCCAGCGGCACGATCGCCCCGGTGAGCGGGTGGGTGAGAAAGCGGGTGGTCAGCCCGAAGGGGATGAGGATGGCCGCCGCGCCAACCTGCACCAGGAACTTCACCGCCGGGTTCATCCCTCGGATGTCGTCCCAGATGCCCGCCAGGAAGAGCACGGTCGCGCCGAGGAGGATCCCCAGGAGGCCCTGGTCGGTGCGCGGGGAGAGGCTGATCTGGATGGAAAGCGCCTCGGTGGTGCGCACGAGCACGACCCCCCGGGTGAGGACCATCGCCACCAAGAGGGCGGCGACGAAGCCGGCGTAGATGGCGATGCCTCCCAGGCGCGGCATCGGGCGGGTGTTGATCCGCCGCCCCCCGGGGACGTCGATGGCGCCGATGCGGCGGGCGAAACGACGCAGCGGCGGGGTCAGGGCATTGGTGAGGACCAGGGCGATCAGGGCGGCGACGAGCCAGGGCGGGACCGTCATGGCCTGACCATTCTACGGAGAGCGTTTTACCCCTGGCAACAAACCTGCCCTCACCAAAACGGAGGCCGAGCCGTACTGGCGTCGAAGGTCGGAGCACTGCACGATCTCGGCGAGGGGAATGGCGATGGGGCTGACACTCTCGGACGGTGACCTGAAGAGAATCCGCAAGTATGTCTTGAGGCTCGAGCCCGAGCCCCCACCGCTCCGCGGGATCAGGGAGCAGTCGGAGCGGCACCGGCAGAAACACGGCCGGGACTGTACGGTCTATCCGAGCAGCCCGATCACCGGCCGCTTCCTGCAGGCCTGTATTCACCTCCTGAGGGCGAAGCACGTGCTGGAGGTCGGGTGCGGACTCGGCTACAGCGCGGCGTGGATGGCCCAGGCCATTCCGCCGGGTGGACGGGTGGAGACGGTGGAGAACGACCCAGAGCACGCTGCGCTAGCGCAGAGCAATTTTCGTGCTTTGGGCTTGAGACACATCCGGATTCACCTTGGGAACGCCCAAACGGTCCTGCGCGAACTGCGCGGCTCCTATGACCTCATCTTCGATGACGCCACGCACAGCGAGCCCCCGCGCTGGCTGGCGCATGTGGCTCGTCTCCTGCGGTCTTTGCGCAGCGACGACTCTTTGCGTTCGTCGAGCCAATAACTTGGAGGCTGCTTGCAGTCCGGCTGCCGTCGAGGGGCTAGACAGGCTGGGGGAGAGACTCGAAGAGGGTGCTCACCGAGCGGTCCTCGTGGATGCGCCGGATCGCCTCCCCCAGCAGCGGGGCCACGGAGATGACGCGGATCTTCTCCAGCGCTTTCTCCGGCGGCAGGGGGACGGTGTTGGTCACCACCAGCTCCCGCAGGGGGCTCGCGGCGATGCGGTCCACCGCCGGTCCGGAGAGGACGGGGTGGGTGATGTAGGCGGCGACCTCGGTGACGCCCCTGGTCAGCAGCGCCTGGGCCGCCATCGTCAGCGTGCCCCCGGTGTCGGCGATGTCGTCGACGATGACGGCGCGGCGGCGGTAGACCTTGCCGATGACGTGCACGATCTCGCGCACCTGGTTGGGTTTGTCGCGCCGCTTGTCGATGATGGCGATGGGCGCCCCCAGGAAGGCCGCGAACTCGCGGGCACGCTGGGTCCCACCGATGTCCGGGGAGACGATCACCAGGGAGTTCCCATAGTGGCGACGCACGTCGTCGGCCAGCAGCATGCGCGACGGCAGATGGTCGAGCGGGATGTCGAAGAACCCCCAGATCTGCCCGGCGTGCAGGTCCACGGTGAGGATGCGGTTGGTCCCGGCGGTGGTAAGCAGGTTGGCCACCAGCTTGCTGCTGATCGGCTCGCGCGGGCGGGTCTTGCGGTCCTGTCGGCCGTAGCCGAAGTAGGGGATCACCGCAGTAATGCGGGCGGCGGAGGCGCGGCGCATCGCGTCGATGATCACCAGCAGTTCCATCAGGTGCTCGTTCACCGGCGGGGAAGTGGGCTGGATGATGAAGACGTCCTCGCCGCGCACCGACTCGTCGATGCTGATCCCGACTTCGCCGTCGGCGAAGCGAGAGAGCGTCATTTCCCCGAGGGGAAGGTCGAGGTAGTCGGCGACTTCTTGGGCCAGCGCCGGATTGCCCGACCCGGTGAAGACCTTGAGCGTCCGCCCGCTCACCGCCGCCGTCCGGTTCTCGTCTGGATCTTCCGCAGCCGCCGGCCGCCGGCCGCGCCACGAGGGGCCACCGCTTTCCCAGCCCGCCGTCCGTCCGTCACGATCGTGGCGGCGACTGTGCGCGACCCTCCTCGGGGGGCTGCCCGCGACCCTTCCCGTCGGATGACGCGCGCGGGCACCCCCACGACGACCGCGCCCGCGGGCACATCCTTCGTCACCACCGACCCCGCGCCGGTCGTGGCGCCCCGCCCGATGCGCACCGGGGCCACCAGCATCGAGTCGCTGCCGATGAACGCGTCGTCCTCGATGATCGTGGGCCATTTCTTCCCCGTCCGGTCGCGCAGGTTGCAGGTGACGGTGCCGGCGCCGATGTTGACGCGTTCCCCCAGCGTGGCGTCGCCGAGGTAGGACTTGTGGTGCACCTTGCTCAGATCCCCGACCGTGCTGTTCTTCATCTCGGCGAAGTTGCCGATCTCCACCCCCCGCCCCACCCGCGTCCCCGGGCGAAGATGGCTGTAGGGGCCGATGCGGCTGCCCTCGCCCATCGAGGACTGCACCACCGTCGAGGACAGCACGGTGACGCGATCGCCGATCGTGGCGTCCACCAGCCGCGCGTTGGGGCCGATGGCGCAGCCGCGGCCGACGGTGGTGCTTCCTTCCAGGAAGCAGCCGGGATGAATGACGGTCTCCGGGCCCACCGTGACGCCGGCGTGCACGTAGGTCGTCTGCGGGTCGATCACCATCACCCCACTATCCATCAGGATGTCGAGGAGGCGGGCGCGCATCACCGCCTCGACCTGCGCCAGTTCGGCGCGTGAGTTGACCCCCAGCGCTTCGCCCGGATCCTCTGTCAGGACCGCCGCCACCCGCTGTCCGGCGGCGACCGCCCAGGCGATCACGTCCGTCAGGTAATACTCTCCCTTGACGTTGGTCGGTTTGAGGTGGCGCAGCCCCTCGCGGAGGACTCCGCCCTCGAAGAGATAGGTCCCGGTATTGATCTCGTCGAGGCGCCGCTCCTGCGGGCTGGCGTCGACCTCCTCCGCGATCCGGGCGATGCCGCCGTCGGGATTCCGGACGATCCGTCCGTAGCCGCGCGGATGCTGGACCCGGGCGGTGAGGATGGTCATGGCCGGTCGCTCGCGCTGATGGTGGGTGATCAGCTGCCGCAAGGTCCTCCCCGTGACGAGGGGATCCGCCCCATAGAGCACCAGGACGGCTTCGCCCTCGCCGACCGCCCCCAGGCCGACCCTGACCGCGTCCCCCGTGCCGCGCTGCTCCGGCTGCTCGACGAACGTCGCGCCGTAGCCGCCGGCCTCTGCCCGCACCGCGTCAGCGTCGCGCCCGACGACGACCACAGGACGATCGAGGCTCGCCTCCGCTGCCGCGTCGAGCACGTACCGGATCATCGGCCGCCCGCAGACGCGGTGCAGTACCTTGGGGAGGGACGAGTGCATCCGTTGGCCGACGCCGGCGGCGAGGATGATCGGACGGACGATCATGAAACCTCCGGAGCGATGGCTCAGTGAAGGAACGACCTGCTGTGCGGGATTCTGGTGAAACCTATCTTATCCTCCCGAGGCCCCGGCGGCCTGTCCTTCCGTGCCCCGGCAGGCTGTCCTTCCGACCCATCCCCACCTGGATGAGCTGCGTCCAGAGAGCGATGAGCGCCAATGTCGGCAGCCACAGCGCCGGCGTGAATTGCCCGTAGGCCGTTCCTAGCAAGAAGTACCAGGGCAGGTGCGCGCCAAAGAGGAGCCCCGTCTGCACCTCGATCAGCACCGCCGCCACCGCCCATCCCGCCGCCAGCAAGATCACATTGAGGACGAGCCGCCGGCCCGATCCGGGCCCGACCCACACCCACAGCCAGGCCGGCAGCAGCAAGAAGGTCGTGGCCGTGAAGGGGTTGTTCCAGAGCACACCGAGCGCCAGCGCCGTCAGGGCGAGCAGCGCCCCGGCCCGCCGCTCCGCCGGCCCCGGCGCCCGCCCGGGCCAGGCCCATCGGGAGAGGAGACTCAACAGCAGGCCCACCAGCAGGGGGATCGCAAAGGGCAGCCACTCCGGTTGATGCAGTAATGGATGTTTTGGAGGCGGAGGATAGAGCTGATACCCCGGCACGAGCCCCAGGGC
>JBOGSD010000163.1:0-6164 GCA_050695215.1 bacterium | reverse complement strand
GCTGCGGGACTTCCCGCGGCACCCGGATCATCCGCTGGTAGGTGGCGCGCATGGCGTCCATCTGACGGCGGCGGTCGCGCGGTGTGGGAACGTCCTCCTCGAGCACCTGGCCGAGCGCGCGGAGGGTCGCCTGGACGACCGCTTCGGTCTCGCTCAGCTGCACCGGCTGGCTCCCGATCTGCACCGGCGAAGCCTCCGTGGCGCCGCGCGGGCCGGCCACCGTAACCCCGACCAACGCCACCTGCGCGCCGGCGAAGGGGACGACGGCGACCGACTCCAGCGCCACCTTCCACCCCGCTTCCTCGATCACGGTGCGCATCGCCTCCAGGGCGGCCTGGCCCACGGTGCGCAGACGGAACGCGGCACCGGCGGCGGCACGCGCCACGCCGACGGCCGACTTCGTCGCCCCGTCGCGATCGTAGCGGAGATCCACCAGGACGCGCGTGCTCTCCTGGCTGAGGCTCTCTTCGATGCGAAAGACGCGGAAGTGGCTGGGGCCCGGGGCGCCGGGGGTGGGCCGGAGGTGCGCGATCTGCAGCCGCCAGCCTTCCAGCTGCAGCCCGTACCGGCTCATCAGCCCGGCCGAGGCCGTCCGCCGCAGCGCGCCGTCGTCACGTTCGCTCTCTGTCGTCAAGAAGACGCGGTCGATCTGCCCGTCCTCATTGGCGACCACGCGCGCCGAGGCGATCCCCTCGAGGCGCTCGAGGAACTCCTCGATCTCCTCCGCGTAGACTTCTCTCATCGTCGTGGCTCGGGTATCGGCTTCTGCGCGCCCACAGGCAGTCCTGCCCTCGACGAGCTCAGAAGGTCGGCGTCTGCTCCGGGCGCGGCATCGGGGCCTCAATGATGACGCCTTCCCCGCCGAGGGCCTGCCGGTTCTGGCCCTCGATCAGGATCCGCACCTTTGGGACGGCCGGAAATTGTGTTCCCGTATAGACAATCTGCCAGACCCGCGCCAGCATGCTGGAGGACCCGCCTCCCCGCTCGATCTCAGCGCTCAGGTCCACCGCGGCCACGCCCCCGCCCACCACCACCCCGCGCAGCCGCGTCCCGGCCGGGATCTCGCTGGAAAGCCCCGCCGCCCGCTCCTCCGCCGTCGGCCCGGCCAGCAGCGCGCGGTACGCTTCGCGCAGCCGGCTCCCGGTGCTGCGGGCGCGGACGGTGCGCGAGACCGGCGCCAGCGTGTGTTCCCCCGCCGCGGCCGCCGTGAAATACACCGTCACGGTCGTCGCGATGGGCCGGATGAAGAACCACCAGAGCAGCGGCGGGATGAGGATGATCAGGGCCGCCGCCAGCCCCCGTCTCATCGGCGGCGCTCCCCCAGGAGGGTCAGGAAGGACCGCTCGTCGAGGGTCGGAACCCCGCGCTTTGCCGCCTGGGCCGCCTTGCTCCCCGGTTCGGCGCCGACGACCACGTCGGTGGTCCTGGCGGTGACGCTGCCGGCCACGGCTCCGCCCAGCGCCTTCACCTGCGCCTCTGCCTCGCCGCGCGTGAACCGCTCCAGGGTGCCGGTGAAGACGAACTGCCGTCCGGCCAGCGGCCCCCGGCGGGGGCCTGCCGGCGGGGCCGGCCGCACGCCCGCGCGCAGGAGTTTCTCCACGACCGTCCGGTTAGCCGGATCCTGGAAGTAGTCGACCACGCTGCGGGCGATCGCGGGGCCGATGCCGGGGACGTCCCGCACCGCCTCAAAGGACGCCTTCATCACCCGGCGGATGGAGCCGAAGTGCGCGGCCAGCGTCTCGGCGACGGTGCCGCCGACGTGGCGGATGCCCAGCGCGTAGAGGAAACGGCCCAGCGTCGTCCGCTTGCTCTTGGCGATCTCGTCAAGGAGGTTCTGACCGGACTTCTCCGCCATCCGCTCCAGGCTGAGCAGGTGCTCCATCCGCAGCCCGTAGAGGTCGGCTGGATCGGTGATGCGTCCCACCTCCACCAGGCGCTGCATCGTCTTCCACCCCAGACCCTCGATGTTCATCGCCCCGCGCGAGGCAAAATGGATGAGCCCCTGCATCACCTGCGCCGGGCAGGCCAGGTTAGGACAGCGCGTGGCCGCCTCACCCTCGGCGCGGACCACGGGGGTGCCGCAGACCGGGCAGGTCCGCGGCATCGCGAAGGGCGCCTCCCCTCCGGCGCGGCGCTCGGTGAGGACGCGCACCACTTCCGGGATGACCTCCCCCGCGCGCTGCACGACCACCCAATCCCCCACGCGCACGTCCTTGCGCCGGACCTCATCTTCGTTGTGCAGCGTGGCGCTGGTGACCGTCACGCCGGAGACGTGCACCGGCTCCAGCGCGGCGACGGGGGTGAGCGTCCCGGTGCGGCCGACGTAGGTGACGATGTCGCGGACGCGCGTGATCGCCTCCTCGGCGGGAAACTTGTACGCCACCGCCCAGCGCGGCGCGTTGCTGGTGGCGCCGAGCTCCGCCTGCTGGGCGAACGCATCCACCTTGATCACCACCCCGTCGGTCTCATAGGACAATTCGTGGCGGCGCTGCGTCCAGGTGGCCAGGTAGGCCTTCACGTCGTCGAAGGCGGTGAAGCGGGCGGAGTGCGGATTGGTGCGGAATCCCGCGCCGCGCAGCCAGCGCAGCGTCTCCCAGTGGGTGCGCAGCGTCAGCCCGTCCACCGCCCCCGCCCCGTACACGAACAGGTTCAGCGGCCGGGAGGCCGTGATCTGGGGATCGAGTTGTCGCAGCGAGCCGGCGGCGGCGTTGCGCGGGTTGGCGAAGAGCGACTGCTCCCTGACGGCGCGTTCCCGATTGGTCGCCGCGAAGGCCTCGGAGGAGAGGAAGACCTCCGCCCGCACCTCCAGCAGCGCCGGCGGCCTCACCCCGCGCAGCCGCAGCGGCAGGCTGCGGATGGTGCGCAGGTTCGGCGTGACGTCCTCACCGCGCCGCCCGTCGCCGCGGGTGGCGCCCCGGACGAACCGTCCCCCCTGGTAGGTTAGCGCCACGGCCGTCCCATCGATCTTCAGTTCGCAGACGAAGGCGACCGCGCTCTCGCCGAGGAGGCTGCGCACCCGGCGGTGCCATGCCTCGACCTCCGCCTCCTCGAACGCGTTGGCCAGGCTGAGCATCGCCCGCCCGTGGGTCACCTCCGTGAACGCGGCCGACGGGGGGGCCCCCACCCGCTGCGTCGGTGAGTCCGGCGAGCGCAGGTCGAGATGGCGCTCTTCCAGATCGCGCAGTTCCCGCACCAGCCGGTCGTACGCCGCGTCGCTGATCTTCGGATCGTCGAGGACGTGGTAGCGGTAGTTGTGCTCGTCGATCTCGCGGCGGAGCCGCTGGACGCGGCGCCGGGCCTCGGCCGGCGCGGTGCGCTGACGCGTCGAGGAGCGCGCCGAGGCTACCGGAACGCCGCCTCGTCGTTCGTGTAGTTGGACTGCAGCAGCCACCGCCCCGGGTCGGCGACCACGCGGGTGACCCGCCGTTCCGTGGTGACGGTCACGGTCTTCTCCTCGCGCGTGCCCACGGTGACTTTCCCGGTGACGATCTCGCTGTTGTCAGGACGAAGCCGACCTCGACCGGCATCGTGCCGACCGCGGCGTTGCGCACCGTCGCCGTGGTCCGATACCCCGAGCCTTCGGCGGTACTCGTCGCGGCCACGATCTGATAGTCGGGCACCACGCCCTGCCGCAACCACTGCTGGAAGAACCCCCAGGAACTCCCCGTGCGCCCGCTCCGCGAATTCCTGGACGAGAGGGCTTCCTCGAGCCACCCCGGATCGGCGCATCGTCGACACCTTCCTCTCCCCCCACGGCCTTCCGGCCGCGGCGTTCGACTTCCATCTTACGCCACCGATGAAACGTGGGGGCGGACGGTCCATCCGGCTCCTTCTCCCCCATGCCCAGTTCGGGCTCAACGTCCCGTCAGCGCACCGCCGCGGCGTCGTTCTGATAGTTCGTCTGGATGATCCACTTCTCGGGATCGGCTTCCACGCGGCGCACCGGGCGCGGGGTGACGGCGGTCACGCTGACCTCCGCGTTGGCGCCGACGTCGACGCGCTGGACGACTCGCTCATTGTTGTCCATCACGAAAGCGACCTCCACGGGCATCACCCCTGTGCCCAGGTTGCGGATGGTGGCCGTGGTGCGGAAGCCACCCTCCGCCGGCACCGACGAGGCCTGGGGGATGGTGTAGTCGGGGAGCACCCGTTCCATCACCCACTCCTGGAAGAACCAGGCCAAATCACGCCCCGCCACCTCCGAGGAGACCTCCTGGAAGTCGCCTACGCGGACCGACCGGCTGCGGAAGCGGGTGGCGTAGGTCTGCAGGATCCTGCGGAAGTTCTCGTCGCCGACGACGAACCGGAGCATATGCAGGACCAGGGAACCCTTGGAGTACCGGATGCCGCCGTCCTGACTCGCGTTGATGCGGGTGTAGGCACTAAGGGGGCGGTCGCGCCCGGCAACGCGAGCGTACCACTGCCGGTTCTCGTCCAGCTCCCTGAGGAAGGCGGCCCGCCCCATCACGGATTCCACGGTCATCAGCCCCAGGTACTCGGCGAACCCTTCGGAGAGCCAGATATACGCGATTCCTCGACCGCTGGTCTGCGCCGGGAAATAGGTGTGCGCGGCTTCGTGCGCCATCAGCAGCAGCCGATAGGAATCCCGGTTGAGGCCGCCCTGCCCGCCCGTGAACGCCTCCTCTGTGATCAGCATCAGCCCGGGGTACCCTATCCCCAGCAGCCCCCGACCGAAGGGCGCCGACATGACGCTCAGTCGATCGAAGGGGAACGGATAGAGTAACGTGCTGTAGAATTCCGCGGCCTTCTGCGTGAAATCGGCCAGTTGATCGGTGTGCCGATCGAACTGCGGCTTCACCAGCATGGTCAGGAGAACGCGTCCCGCCTGCTTCTCCAAGACGCGGAAGCCGCGCCCTCCGGCCAGGCCGATGTAGGGCAGCGGTTCACCGGTTTCCCACTGGTAGGTCTGTGTGCCGCCGGCCTCGCTGCGAGTGAGGCGCCCCGTAGAGGCGATCTGGTATCCGGAGGGGATGGTGATTGTGCTCTTGATGGGTGCCCGGTTGACCCCGAAGTCGCCGAAGGGGCTGACCAGCTCTGGGTAGAGGTCGCCGCTGGCCAGCAGGATCAGGTCGTCCCAGACGTACCAGGGGGTGCCTTCATACTCGACCGTCAGCGTGCCTGTGGCGTTCGGCTGCAGCGGCGGTTCGAAGCTCAGGTTGATGTCGTTGCCGCTGCGGCGCGACGTCATCGGCAGGCCGCTCACACCGGTCACCCGCAGGTCGCCGTCCAGGAAAAGACGCGCCGAACGGACCGGCGTCGGGCTGGTCACCAGGATCTGCAGTACCGCTTTGCCTTTGAGGCCGCCGAAGCGGAGGATCCGGCACTGAGGCGTGCAGTCCACCTGATAGGGAACGGGTCTGAGGTCGGCCGCCACCTCCACGGCACGGAAGACGACGTCTTCGAGGATGACCTCCTGGGAGGGGGCGGCGGCCGGGAAAACCCCCACCGCCAGGACCAGCACGAGCAGGGCAAGGCCGACCAATCGGAACCGGCTCCACGTCATCGGACTCAACCTCCATCTATCCATGTGTCTGTCCGGCTCTAAGGTTAGGGTGTCCCGCCGGACGGGCCAGCGGGCAGGAGTCCCGTCCCGGACGCCCACCTGTCCTAGCTTTTCGGGACCCGCCGACGCGCCTCCCCTGCCGGGAAGGCCCTGGCAACCGCGGCACGCCTCCGCGCGGCGGGTGCTAGACTGAAACGGCCGTGGATCCGGTCCTATTCCAGATCGGCCCGTTCGTGGTGCGCTGGTACGGGGTGATGATGGCCGCCACCGTCGTCACCAGCCTCTGGGCGGCCGCCCGCTGGGGCCCCCGGTTCGGGGTTCCCCGTCAGCAGATCGACCGCATCGTCTTCTCACTGGTCATCCTCCTCTTCGCGGGGGCGCGCCTGGCCTACGTGCTCACCCATCCTGGCGAGTTCAGGGATCCCGCGGAGATCGTGCGTATCTGGCATGGTGGTCTCTCCTCGCACGGAGCGATCGCGGCCGGCCTCCTCTACGTCTGGGCGGTGGCCCGACGCAGCGGGATCTCGGTCTGGTCGCTGGCCGACACGTTTGCCTGGGCGATCCCGCTGGGGAACGTCTTCGTCCGCATCGGCAACTTCATGAATGGCGAGCTCTACGGCGACCCCACGACGCTGCCGGT
>JBOGSD010000162.1:0-3617 GCA_050695215.1 bacterium | reverse complement strand
CCTCTCGCCCGCCGTTGCCGAGGCCCTGCTCACGCATCCGATGCGCTCAGAGCGGGACCTCGTGTTCTGCCAACCCGGCGGCGGCCCGCTCGACCCGGACAACCTCGTCAAGAGGGTGTTCAAGAAGACCGTGGAGGACGCGAAGTTGCCGGCCCACGCCTTCCACGCGCTCCGGCACACCTACGCGACCCTCCAGATCGCGGCGGGCGCGTCGCCCAAGTATCTGCAGGAGCAGATGGGACACTGGTCGGTGAAGGTCACCCTGGACTACTACGGCCACCTCTGGCCATCGGCGTTCAGGGGCCAGGCGGATCGCC
The DNA here is from genome assembly GCA_050695215.1 of bacterium. Classification (GTDB taxonomy): domain Bacteria; phylum Sysuimicrobiota; class Sysuimicrobiia; order Sysuimicrobiales; family Humicultoraceae; genus JACQGZ01. The sequence goes on along the minus strand of JBOGSD010000162.1, from coordinate 3,300 downwards.
TTGAAGCCCTGGTCTTCGGGCAGGCGACGGCGGTTGGTCAAACGGCGGTCAAATGACGGGTCAAGCCAACCGAGCGAGGGCGTTCGGGGGAATCGCCGAAACCTGCGTCCTGACTGCATCGTAGGTGGTGGGCGCTGGAGGACTTGAACCTCCGACCTCCTCTGCGTCAGAGAGGCGCTCTACCTCTGAGCTAAGCGCCCACGATGCTTCCATTATAGAAACCGCCGCGATGGGAGGGAAGGGACGATTATCGGCGTATGCTCTTTCACTCAGGACCGCCCCACTCCCACGTCGAATGGCGAGGTGGAACCGGTGAAGTCGCGAGAGATCGCCCTGACGGGGCTCATGGCCGCCTTGACGCTGGTCGTCACGCGGGCCTTCATCATCCCCATCCCTCAGACCAAGGGGTTTTTCAACGTCGGCGAAACAGCAATCTACATGGCCGCCTTGCTCTTCGGCCCGCGGGTGGGTGCGCTCGCCGGGGGCATCGGCTCAGCGCTCGCCGATCTCTCGCTGGGCTACGCCTCTTTCGCCCCTTTCACCCTGGTGATCAAGGGCGTCGAAGGGTACGTGGTCGGTCTCCTCGGACAGCGGACCCAGACCGGGATCGTGGCCATGGTTCCGGGCGCCCTGGGACTGCTCGCCGGCGTGTGGGCGCTGACCTTCTCGAGTTGGCTCGTCCGAGCCGCGGGGATTACCGTGCTCATCGCGGGAGCCGGCGCGCTGCTGTTGATGTCCCGGAGGGAACGGGCGCGGCGAACCGGTGCCCGGTTGGCCGCCATGATCGCGGGTGGGCTGCTCATGGTGGCCGGGTACTTCGTTACCCAGGCCTTCATCCTTGGGCTGGGCGTCCCTGCCGCCCTGGTGGAAGTGCCCTACAACATTGTGCAGATGACGACCGGCATCGTGGCCGGACTCGTCGCCTCGGCCATCTTCGAGCAGGCGATCCTGACGCCGCAAGGGCAGGCCGCGCGGTAGAGGATAATGCCCCGCTCCGGAAGAAGTAGCCTCGGCCCACGTGAATTCGTTGAATAGTCGCACCGAGGGGAGGAACAAAATGCGAAGACGATCTCTGGGAGTGCTCGCTGTTCTTCTGGTGGTGACCGCGCTGATTGCCGCCGGCTGCCAGCGGCAGCAGGCGCAGGCCCCGGCCCCCGCCCCCGCCGCGTCCCCCGCCGCAGCGCTGCCCGACCTGGGCGGGCGGACCGTCAAGGTCGCCACGGACGCCACCTATCCGCCCTTTGAGATGCTGGATGCGACCAAGAATCTCATCGGCTACGACATCGAGCTGATCAACGAGATCTGCGCCCGGGTGAACTGCAAGGCCGACATCAAGTCGACCGCCTGGGAAGGCATCTTTCCGGCGCTGCAAAAGGGCGACTACGACGCGGTCATCTCCGGCGTGACGATCACCGAAGAGCGCGACAAGACGATGGACTTCACCACGCCCTATGTCGCCGTCAATCAGGTGGTGCTGGTGCGTGCGGATGAGACCGCCATCACGGGAAGCGACAGCCTGACCGACAAGACCGTCGCCGTCCAGATCGGCACGACCAACGACGAGCTCGGGTCGAAGTTGCAAAAGGAAGGCAAGATCAAGACGATCAAGCGGTTCCCCACGTTTGCCCTGGCCGTGGAGTCCCTACGCAAGAAGGATGCGGACGCGGTTTTGATCGACAGCGTCGCCGCGGCCGGGTACATGGGCACCAACCCCGGGCAGCTGAAGACGGTCGGCGACCCGCTCACGAGCGAAGAACTGGGCATCGTCGTGCGCGAGGGCGACAAGACGCTGCAGGATGCCTTCAACGCGGCGCTGGCGGCCCTGAAGGCCGACGGCACCCTGGACCGGCTCTTCCAGAAGTGGATGGTGGACTGGAAGCCCTCCTGATCGCGCACGCCTAACGGACGGCTGAGCACGGCGCCGGGTGCGGGGAGGACGCCTCTTCCCTGCACCCGAAGGTTTTCACCCCATGCGCCCTGACGCGCCGGGGCCTTCCCCCTCCTCCGACGCCCTGACCAAAGCCCCCGGCCGCGGCCGGCTGTTCCCGACCGGCGCCCTCCAACGGGTTCCCTGGTGGGCACTCCTGCTCGTGGTCGGCGGGCTGGCCGCCCTCTATGGCATCCTCAACTCCGCCGTCTACATCGAGACCTACCGGTTCCTGGCGGCGGGCGTCATCGTCACGATCCAGCTCGCGCTGGCGGCCTACGCCGTCGCCTTGGTGCTCGGGCTGGTCGCGGCGTTGGGGCAGCTCTCGAAACACCCCATCCCCTACACCATCTCCCGCCTCTACATCGAGATCATCCGCGGCGTCCCGTTGCTGGTGCAGTTGCTCTACATCGCCTTCGTCGTCACCCCTGCGCTCGCCGATCTCACGGGCCAGCGCTGGCTGCGCAACGACATCGTTCGCGCCACTCTCGGACTCGGCATCGGGTATGGCGCGTACCTGGCCGAAGTCTACCGCGCGGGCATCGAGTCCATCCCCCGCGGCCAGACCGAAGCGGCGCGCTCGCTGGGGATGTCCTACTGGCAGACGATGCGGCACATCGTCCTGCCGCAGGCCGTCCGCGTGATTCTCCCCCCTCTGGGCAACGACTTCATCTCGATGCTGAAAGATTCGTCGCTGGCGTCGGTGATCTCGGTGCAGGAACTGACCTATTCGGGGAGCCTCTTGAACGCGCGCACCTTCCGCTCGTTCCAGACCTATAACATGGTGGCCCTGCTCTATCTGACGATGACCCTGGCGGGCTCCCTCGGTGTGCGGGCGCTGGAGCGCTGGGCGGGGAAGGGCCACCAGCACTAGCCCCATGCCTATAATCGGAGGGTGGACTTCCAGGGACTTCCGGGAGAGGATCTCATTGCTGCAGGCCTTCGGGACCTCGCTCGCGGAGAGGATTCTGTGCCGGCTCTGCTCGTGTCCATCGGGGCGCCACGCCTGACGAAACTCGGCATCACGCTCCCTCGGATCCTTCCCTCACCGGAGCATCGTCTCTACGCGCTTCTGGCGGACACCGACCCCGACTCCGCGCATTCCCGTTACAACGCGCTGATCCGCCGTCTTGTCAGCTTCGAGCGCTCGGCTGAATGCGCGAGCTAGCCGACGCCGCACGCATCCGGCTGTTCATGCAAGCACTCGGGGCCGAGGCGGATGCCGAGACTCGCGTGTACTTCACGGGCGGCGCCACCGCGGTGTTGCTCGGTTGGCGGGCAAGCACCATCGACGTCGACATCATGCTCGTTCCTGAGCGTGACACTCTGCTGCGGGCCATCCCCCGCATCAAAGAATCGCTGCGCGTCAACGT
>JBOGSD010000161.1:0-5475 GCA_050695215.1 bacterium | reverse complement strand
CGGTCCGGACCGAGTTGGCGAACAGCTGCTCTCAAGTCGAGGAGGTCGGGCTGGGTGAATTACCTGAGAGGTCTTTGAAAGATGCCTTCCGGAACGATCGTTGTGCTGAACGGCGCCTCGAGTTCGGGGAAGAGCAGCATCGGTCGGCCGCTATCTCACCGCAGCCGATTCGCGCGTTTCGGTCCCGGCCGGTCCGGAGTCGAGAAGGCCGGCGCGGAGTTTCTCCTCCCACTGGCGGCGGTGCGGCCAGGTTGGCGGCGGAGGGGCCGGGATGCGCCTCCGCTCCTCTGGGGTGGCCGCGTGGCGGCGCGCCAGTTCCAGGCGCAGACTTTCCTCCCCCCGGTCCATGGCCCAGAAGTGGTTGTTCCGGAAGAGCGGTTTCAGCAGGAATGACAGGTAGCGAATGATCGCGAAGTGGGCGCGCACCTTCCAATCGAGGGTGGCGTTCACGTACGGGCCGTCCTGCTCAAAGGTCCAGATGCCCCGCCCGTCGAGATCGCCCTTGACCGCGACGACGTATCGGTGGGGACGATCCGATTCCACGACGCGCAATTGCCAGCGGATGGCGTAGGGCATCCAGCCCTTAGCGTGGATGTTCACGACGCGACCGACGCCGCTCTCGTCGCCCTTCTGCACCTGGTCCGCGGCGAGGCACCAGGCGGGCCACCAGCGTGGCATCTCCAGCGGCTCGGCAATGATGTCCGCGACTTCTTCTACGGTTCCCTCGACCCGCCAGTGGTTGATGAAGTGGTAGTCGTGGATGGCCATGTCACTGTCCTCCCTCAGACCTGGGGGCGCCGCTCGTTTCAAACGGCCGGTCGGCCGGCCCGGGCGTCGTGCCGCGGTACCAGTTGGTGATCGGGAGCCGGCGGTCTCGGCCAAAGGCTTTGGGGGTGATCTTGATCCCCGGCGGCGCCTGGCGCCGCTTGTACTCGCTGCGGTCGACCAAGGCAACCACCTTGGCCACGATCGCCGCGTCGAATCCACGTTCAATGATGGCGCCGGGGGGCGCGTCCCGCTCGACGTACTGTTCCAGAATGGGATCCAGCACCTCGTAGGGCGGCAGCGTGTCGGTGTCGCGCTGGCCGTGGCGCAGTTCGGCGGTGGGCGGGCGCGTCAGGATCTCCTCGGGAATGACGACGCCGCGGCGGTTACGCCAGCGGGCCAGTTCGTAGACCAGCGTCTTGGGCACGTCCTTGAGCACGGCAAACCCGCCGGCCATATCCCCGTAGAGGGTGGCATAGCCCACCGACATCTCGCTCTTGTTGCCTGTCGTCAGCACCAGCCAGCCGAACTTGTTGGAGAGGGCCATCAGCATCGTGCCGCGGATGCGGGCCTGGATGTTCTCTTCGGTGACGTCCTCGGGCCGTCCGGCCAGCGCGTCGTCGAGTGCGCCCCGCAAAGCGGCGAAGGCGTCGTCGATGCCGGCTTCAATCATGGTCAGCCCGAGATTGACGGCGACCTCGGCGGCTAAGCCGCGGCTCTGCGGGGAGGTGAATTGGGAGGGCAGGAAGGCCACGCGGACGTGCTCGGGGCCGAGGGCATCGGCGGCGACGGCCGCCACGAGCGCGGAGTCGATGCCCCCCGAGAGTCCGAGCAGGACGTCTCGGAAACGGTTCTTCCGCGTGTAATCGCGGGTCCCCAGCAGCAGCGCCTGGTAGATCTCCTCCAGCCGTTCCAGGGGCGGGACGAGCGTGGCCGGTCGGGGCGACGTCTGCCACGCCGCCTGCGGCACCGCGATCGCGGGGGTGGGGATCTCCTCGCCGAGGAGGTCATCGACGACGTGGATGGGGTTGGAGCGGCGGAAGCGCCGCACCTCCTCCAGATCCACCTCGGACCAGACGTGACCCTCGCGCATCTGCGGGCCTCGCGCCAGCAGCGCCCCGGTGTGGTCCACGACGAGGCTCATCCCGTCGAAGATCAGTTCGTCCTGCCCCCCGACCAGGTTGACGTAGGCCACGGCCACCGTGTAGTCGCGCGCCCGCGTGCGCAGCAGTTCTTCGCGCTCCCGCCACCGCCCGGCATGGTAGGGGGAGGCGTTGATATTGACCAGTAACAGGGCGCCGGCCTGAGCCGCAGCCTGGCAGGGCCCGCCGTGCGCCCAGATGTCTTCGCAGATCGTCACCGCCACAGGCAGCCCGCCCACGACGAAGAGCGGACAATCGCGGCCCGGGCGGAAGTAGCGCTTCTCGTCGAAGACGCCGTAGTTGGGCAGGCGGTGTTTCCGGTAGACTCCCAGCACGCGTCCGTCCCCCAGCACGGCGGCGGCGTTGTAGAGGGCGTCGTCGGCGTCGACGAAGCCGACCACGGCCACGAGGCGCGGGGTGCGCCGGGCGATCTCGCGCAGGGCCTCGCGGTTGGCGGCGACGAAGTCAGGTTTGAGCAGCAAGTCTTCTGGAGGATAGCCGGTGACGGCCAGTTCGGGGAAGGCGACCAGGTCGGCGCCGCCCTCCGCCGCCGCCGCCACCCCCTCGCAAATCCGGCGCGTGTTGCCTTCGAGGTCCCCAACGATGGCGTTGATCTGGGCCATCGCGATGCGCATGGCGAGTCCTCCGAGTACGTCCCCGTCATAGCACCGGCCTCTGGGAGTGTCAACGAAGGGCGCAGAGCAGCCGCCGCGCCGCCGCGTCCCCCGCCGTGCGGGGGTTACCGCGCGCGGGGCTTCGTGGGGTAGGTGATGGCGACCAGGCCGAACGGTTTGGTCGTGGCGGCCGAGGCGACCTCGGTCCCGTTGACCAGTAGGCGGACGGTGAGGGTACCCTCTGGGGCGGCTTTCTGCACCCGCACGAACACGGCCCGGCGCATTTCCAGGGAAAAGCTGGCCGGAACCACGCCCGTGATCGTTCTGGCCTCGGGGAGCTCTCCCAGCGTGCCCTCGAAGCGGACCCCGGGGGTCCCCTCGACCTCTACCTGCACCGGTTTGGCCGGAGCCGCCTCCGGAGCGGGGCGGCCGGATTGAGAAGAGCATCCGGCCAGCGATAGGGCCGCCAGGAGGGCGAGAACCAGGAGCGCCGATGCAGGGAGGACTCTCATGGCTCTCTGTCGTATTCCCCATGCCCCCGAGGTCTAGGCCCCAGGTCTGGCGCGGGCTTGCGGGGGGTACAATAGGAAGCAGAAGTTAGCAGCTCTCCGATAAGGGCAAACCCGAAGCGATTCGGGGACGCAAAGCCACCGGGCCCCGCGCAGGAGCGGGGCGGCCGGGCCGCCGAAGAGGGCTCCGAGGGGCGGAATCCGCGGAGTCCCATTCGGACTCCGCGGATTGCTTTTTGTGAGGAGCGCAGCGATGCCGCGCAGACGGACGCCGGGCGAAGCGGGTTTTGGAATGATCGAGGTCCTGATCGCGATGGCCCTCTACGGCATCGCCCTGGTCTCGCTGATGGGGCTGCTGATCACTTCCGTCACCGCGGGGTCGATCGGAGACAGCTCGGCGGTGGCGGTCAACCTGGCCCGCCAGCGCATAGAGGCCCTCACCCCCCTGCCCCTGCCGATGCTGCTGGTCGAGAACGGCGTCGTGACTACCGCCCGCGTGCCCAATGGCCAGGGCCGCCCCTATACCCTCACCGTGGCCATGAACGACCAGCCCACCTACGTCGACGTGACCGTGACCGTGACCTGGAACGTCGGGGGCGCGCAGAACTACTCGCGCGTGTTGTTGACGCGTGTGGCCAAGTAACCGCTCCCGCGGCTTCGCCATGATCGACCTGATGGCCAGCATGGCCATCTTTGCCCTGGTCACGGCGGGGATCTATCAAGTCTTCATTCCCTTCTTGAAGATGGCCAGGTCCACGAACGAGCGGCTGGCCGTGCAGCAGGACACGCGACTGGCCATGGACCGGATGGCCCGGGACCTCCGGGAGAGCATCGTGGCCCGGCTGCGCGTGTACGGCGGCGGAACCGCGATCGGCTTTGCTTCCCCGCGCCCGGGGTGCACGGGCGCCTTTACGGTCGATGCTCCCAGTGGCAAGCCGTTCTGGCAGGCCACGGTGTACATCGTGCGCGACGCCCCCAGCGGAGAGGTGCGGGCGTATTGCGATGCCACGCCCCCGCTCTTCCCCGCAGCCGCGCCTGTCACTACAGGCCCGTATCGGGTCCTGGCGGACAACGTCCAGCTGCTTAGCTTCGTCCAGAGCCCTTCATTTGATTCCATCAGCATCGAGCTGCACGAGCGGACTCCGCGGGGGGACGCCGACCGGTACATCCGCACCGAGTTCGTGCCGCAGAACGATTATTGAGGAGGCCGCCATGATCCGCAGGCTCAGGCGCGACGCAGCGGGGATGATCACGCTCCCAGCGCTAGTGGTGGTCCTGCTGATCTCCGCCATCGGATTCGGGCTGGTCGGTGTCATGAACACCGACATCACCCACGCCACCATCCAGGGTACGGTCAGCCGGACGTACTTCGTCACTCAGGCGGGGCTGCAGGAGGCGGTCGTCCGTCTCAAGGCCGATCCGCTGTACCGGACCGCCGCCTATCCCAGCGGCGTCTCCGCCACCAGCTTCGGCGGCGGCGGGGGACAGTTCTGGATCTGGGTGGAGGACTACGCCCCCCAAGAGGACACCGTGACCATCACCGTGCGCGGCCGGGTCACCTCGGCCGGGCGGACGGTCGTCTCCGAGATCCGCGCCATCGCCCTGGTGGGACCGCCCATCCCGTTCGGCCTCTTCGGCGTCTCCACCGTCGTCGCCCAGGGCGCGAACTCGCGCACCTACCTGGCGCCCTGGCGGCCCAGCGGTCCGGGCGTGCCCCGCGGGGCGAACATGGGTTCCTTTTTCGACATCAACTTCCAGGACACCGGGTCACGGCTCAACGCGGTCAGTGAAACGGCGGTCGACACCGTGACGCTGCGCGACGGGACCTTCAACGACTGGGAGCTCTTCGGCTTCACGAGCCGCCCGTCGTACGATCCGAACGAACCGCTGCCCTGGATCCTGGGGGCGTTCGGCGACATCGTGAAGGCCCAGCCGGACACCGGCGGCCCGCTGCATTCCTGCACCCCGCCGACGAACTTCGCCTGTTTGACGGTGCGGAACAGCAGCAACGACATCGTGAACATGTACGAGCTCCGTGAGACCGAGAACATGGGGCACGTTTTCATGAGCCGCGTGCGCAAACGCATGCTGCCGGTGGCGACGCTCGATCCGGCTCCCCTCCTGGCCGAGGCCACAGCGAACACGGCCAATGGCACCGTCAACACGGCGGCCGGTATCGGCCACGCCAACGCCGTCTACACTGCGGATGAATTCCACTGCCTGCTGGCGTACGTGGAGGCCAACCCGGGCACGGTCGTCAGCGGCACCCTCTATGTGACCGGGGACGCACAGCTCGGGGGTAACATGCGCATCGGGTGCGGCGGGCCGCCTCGGATGACGACGCTGGAAGATCAGTTCGTCCTGACCGACGGCACGCTGGCCATCGAAGGCAACCTGACGATGGACAACAACAGCACCCTGACCATCCAGCACGACATCTACAAT
>JBOGSD010000160.1:0-13506 GCA_050695215.1 bacterium | reverse complement strand
AAAGGCACCCCGCCCGCGAGGGCGGTCCGCAAAGCCACGGGACTGGAGACAGTCAGCCGGGTTACCGAACGGGGAGGACAAGGCGCCTTCCCTCGGCGGAAGGCGTTTCGCTTTTTCCGGCGGTCATGGTTGGGCGCGGAGGCGATGTAGGTGGACGCGCTCGTCCGTTGGGAGTTTTGGGCCGGAGTCCTCCTGACCGGGCTTATGGGTCTGGGAGCCCTCCTCCGGTGGGTCATGTGGGGCGACGGTCGCACCGCAACACGGCTTCCCTCGGTTAGACCGCCCCTCGAGCACCAGCAGTCGCCACTGACCCACGCGCATTCTGACGCGGCCGTCGCCCCGCAGCTTGCCCCTGACGGACAGGCGCTCGCTCCCACAGCCGCCAGCTAGCTTCCCCTTTCCCACAGCCCCGGCGCTGCCCCCGCCGGCCCCGCCATCCAGGGAATATCTACGCCGCCTGCGCGGTATGATTTCTATGGAGGGTGGCCAACATGGCAAAGAGCGTCGTCGTCTTCACGCAGCCGGGCTGACTCTTCTGCGGCAAAGTGAAGGAGTTCCTTCACCAGAAAGGGATCGAGTACACCGAGCGTGACGTGGCCGCCGACGACGCGGCCTTCGAGGAGGTCATGCGGCTGGGCTTCGCCGCCACTCCCGTCACCGTCATTGACGGCGAAGCCGTCGTCGGCTTCAACCGAGTCCGACTGGAGCAGCTGCTGGCCCGATGAGCGCGGCCGATCTCACCTGGGAGGACGCCGCGCGCATCCTCCTGCCGCCCAAGACGATCGCGGTCGTGGGTCTTTCGGACAAGCCTGAGCGGGAAAGCCACGAGATCGCCTCCTACCTGCAGGGACAGGGCTACCGGATCATCCCCGTCAATCCCCGCATCAAAGAGACCCTGGGCGAGAAAGCCTATCCCGGCCTGCGCGACGTGCCGGAGCGCGTGGACATCGTGCAGATCTTCCGCCGCTCCGAAGACGTCCCACCCATCGTCGATGATGCCATCGCCATCGGCACTTCCGTGGTCTGGATGCAGACAGGGATTGTCAACGAGGACGCGGCGGCCAAAGCGGAGGCGGCCGGCTTGACCGTGGTCATGGACGCCTGTCTCCGATCGGCCCACCGAGCCCTTCGGTCGGCAGGTCGGCTGTAACCCTTTCGATAAGCCCATTTCAGCCATTCGAGTGAAGGAATCCTCACGCCCCCATCGAACCCTGTTATGATCATCTGGAGGCCCTTCTTAGGGCAATCCGGAGCACGGCCTCAAGCGAAGTTATTGGGAGAAGGCACAAAACCTCCGATAAAGGCAACCCCGGAGTGATCCGGGCTCGCAAAGTTTCAGGACCGGCCTAACCACCCGGTCGGCTGAACTGCCGAAGAGGGCTGCAACAGAGCCCTCTTCTCATTTTTTAGGTGGGCGGGTGACATGACGGACCGTGGTTACACGCTGATTGAAGGTGTCCTTGCAACCGCCCTCGTGGGGATCGGTCTGGCTCTGGCCGTACCGCTGTATCGAGGTCTTCTGTCCGACCGTGCCCTGCAGAACGCGGCCTATCTCATCCAAGGAGACCTCAGGCTGGCGCAGCAGGGGGCGATCTCGCGCGCCGGTAACGGACCACGCGTTGAGATGTGCTTTGACCCAACCGGCTACTCGATCTACGCTGTGGACTTCACCGACATCGTGAACCGGACTGGGACGTCGCTGGGCCCAACCCTCAGAACGGCCGGCGCGGGGCAGGCTTGGAGGCTCGGCATCACTGTAACACCCGACGTTACGGCCACGGATCCCTGCCTGACTAACGCCGCCCTGGGCGCCATCGTCTTCTCTAGTGCGGGGGTCCCCATGTCTTTCGACGACGCCTCCGCAAAGAACGTCACCTTGACGTTGAACGGGCGGACCCGCCGCGTCCGGATTACGCCGACCACCGGACGCGCCTGCGTGGACGATCCGACGTTGGCCCGCTGCCCATGACTCTCTGGCGCCGGCGGCAGGTCGGTTTCAGCACCCTCGAGGTCCTGGTCTCCCTCTTCCTCATCGTCCTGGTCGTGACATTCACTTGGCGGACGATCGGGGTGACCCTCGCCCTCTTGGGGAGCGGCAACCGGAGCGATCAAAAGGCGGCGCGCCTGCGGACACAGGCTTCGGGATGGATCCAGGCGGTGAGCGAGTACACGCGGGCGGAGGACGTCGGGTTCGGCGTCTGCACCGCACTCACTCCCCCGTGCTCGTACTGGATCCCGGCTGGCGGTGCACCCTACAGCGTGGGACCGACTCTCCCCGCCGGGTTTCAGTGCGGTCATGTGCTGATTGACTACTGGGACCCTGGCGCCCCGGCCGAGTGGGCCTCCCTCCGCCTCGTCACGGTCGAAGTGTATCGCGCGAGGTCGAGTTGCACTGACGCAGGAGTGGGGACAGCCTACCTCCTGGCGCACACCGGGGTGGCCGTGAGGGAATGATGCCGATGACCACACGCCGACCCACGCTCGGTAGCCGCGGCATCAGCCTGCTGGATGTGCTCGTCGGCCTCTCCCTGATGGCCGTTGCGGCCGGGGGAGTCTTCGCGGGCTTCAAGGGTTCCCTCAAAGCCTGGACGGTGGCGCAACAGTACGCCGGCGAGCAGCACAACGCCCGGACCGTGTCGGACTGGGCGACCCGGCGCATGCGCATGATCGGGAACGGGTACGCGCTCACCCCTGTTGCCGTCGCGAGAACCGATGAGATCGTCTTTTTCGCCGAGACGAACGACCCTCCGAATGGGGTCGCCGAGTGCCACCGGCTCTATCTGAACGCCACGGAGCGAGTCGTCTACTCCTACAGGGGCGAGATCACGGACTGCAGCGCCGAGGTCGGGGAGCGAATGTCCACGAGTGTGGAGGCTCAGACCCTCGCCGTGACGACGTTGAGCTTCCAGTATTTCGATGCCGCGGGGACTCTCCTCACGCCCCTTCCTCTCACCGCCGCGCAGCGGTCAACCATCCGCCGCATCGAACTGACGATCGCCGCCAGCGGGCTGCAGTTTCTCCCGCCGTTCACCCTCTCGACTCAGGTTTTCATCCGTTAGGAGGCCACATGAGCCGCAACAGTCGCACCCCACCAATCGCGCTGCGAGGAAACGAGTCGGGCGTCGCTATGATTCTTGCTCTGGCGGTGATGCTGGTCCTCTCCATGGTCATCGTGGCCATGGGGAGTCTGGCGGTGGCGGAGTATTCTACCGCCGCGACGCTGGACCGGTCGACGCAGGCGCTGCTGGCCGCGGAGGCGGGTCAGGAAATGGCCGTCTCTCTGCTGCTGCCGGACGACGATTGGAGCTCTCCCGCCTTGACCGGCTGGCAACCGGTTGACGCCGTCTATGCCGCGCTATCCCAGCCTCAGGCCTTCCCCGTGACCGGGGCACCGGTAGGGAACTTTAATGTCCAACTGAGCCATCCGCCGGGCCTAAACCCTATGGCAAATATCCTGGTCCGTTCGATCGGTCAGGTCCGCGGCGCGACGAGAACCATACAGTTCCTCCTCCATCGAGTGAGCGGTGCTGATTTCGTCACCTACTCGGTCAAGGCTGTAGACACAACCGCCATCAGCGGCGGGGGCAGCCTCCAGTGGCATGGGTCCGCGTACTTCGAGGACGATCTCACGCTCAAGGGCGGAAGCCAGGCGGGATTCTACAACGACCGCAAGGTCGCGAGCAGCGATCCGGGCTTCTTCAACAATCTCTATGTCTGCGGCTGGACCGGCGCCGCCTGTACCGACGGCGACCTAGACCTGGCGACCGGCAACCCCACCATCGGCGACCCCTACCATTGGGTGCACGTCACCGATCAGGTGACCGGAAGCAGCACGAAGTACAACCCCAGCAACTTTGACAAAATCGCCCCCGATCCGTTCTACCCCGACGTGCTCCAGGGAGCGAAAGACGCTCTGGCCGCTCCGGGAAATGCACTGAACCTGACGGCCGGCGCGAACCTGGTTGTCTGCACGCGGGCGGTCACAGGCTGGCAGACCACCCTGTCGCCCAACCTCAGTCTGATCACGGGGGATCCCTTCTATCTCCCCACAATAGGGACGGGTTGTCCGGCGGCGAGCGACCCGAGCACGATCGCTAACATCAAGACCAATCCCTCACTCTACGTGCTGGTGTGGGAGCCGAGCGTCACTCCTACGCCGGGGAATCCGAACCTAACCTTCGGCGGTCCAAACCTCCCGATCTACGTTCCGGGGAAAGTCATCATTGGGGTCGACGCACGCTTCGCCGGCAAAGGGACGATCATCGTCGCCAACCACCCTACGGCCACCAGCGCCGCCGCGCTGCTCCCTCAGAACGGGTGCGCCCTCGACTTCAACGGCAGTGGCGCCTGTACCGGATCGCCGAGCTCAGGACATTGGATCCGAGCGAGTGTCTCTCCCTGCCTGGGAACCCCAGGCACCGACAACCCGTCCACGACGTTTCCGGGGACGGACCTCGCCGGCTTCATCGTCAACGGAAGCGCGTATTCGAACCTGAACGCCAACTCCTGCGCCCAGGAAATGAACCTCGTGGCAGTCATCGGCGATCGCAGTGCCCCTTTCACACCGGGGCTGGCGTGCACTAATCCTGCCTCCCAGGCGCACATCGATACGCAGAAAAAGCTGCAGTGGTACGGCGTTCTCATGGCGCGGGAAATGTGTCTGGCCCAGGTACCCGACTTCTGGCAGATGCCCGACCTCGGCGCGGCGCTGCCGCCCCCTCTGGCGAAAGTCATCTTCGGATTTGACGGGCCCGTACAAGTGATGGACTGGCGGGAACTCTTCTAGCCTGCGGGAACAGCTCGGCCCGTTATGGCCGAGGGTCGTCGTACCAACGCTGGACGTATTGGAACGCGGCTTTCGGCACGTCTTCGTCAAATCCCCGCCCCTGTTCGACGATGAAACCGGTCGCCTGGTTGATGTGGATGAACCGACCGTAGAGCGACCCGCTGAACTCGCCGCCCTCGTTGATCAAAATGTTGGGCGCAAAGACCAGACCGGCAACCCGGTTCCGTTGATCCCACCGGACTGAAGCGACGGGGCTTCCCTCGTCACCTCGCGGCACGATGTGGCCAGACAGGCCTTGATGTCCGAGAAGTTGTCGATCTTCGGATCGACCTCTAAGGGACCCCTGTTCCGATCGCCGGCAATCGGTTTGTGATCAATGTCCTGTCCTCAAAACCGTTGGCCGATCCAGGCGATTGTCTGAACGCAGGCACGGCTGCACGCGGAGCAGTTCACTTCAATCAATCGGGGATGATTTCAGGAACATTGGTGGTGCCCGACGGGGGATACGAGCTGGATCAGGCGCAGATCACCAACGGCGCGATCCTGGCCGGCGCAATCCAATTTGATCGCGACACCATCTTTACCTACGACCCAGCTCGAGCCTGGGAGGCGGCACGACCTACGGCAACTTCAACAAGATTCAGACCTGGAAGGACCAGTAGGGCTTCTTTAGAACCGCGGGTTGTCGTACCAGCGGTCCACGATCTGGAACGCGGACCGGAGCAAGCCCTCACTGAACCCACTGCCCGGGTCGAGCACGTATCCCAGCCCCTGGTTGATGTGGATGTACTGCCCCACCAGCGCCCCGAGAAACTCGCCCGCCTGGTTGATCAGGATGTTGGCCCGCGGCGCGAAGACGAGGGCGGACACCCTGTTCTGCTGATCCCACCGCACTGAGGCAGTGCCGGTCAGCAGGTAGTCGGGGTCGCTGGCGCAGCTCAGGATCTGCATCCGGTCGCCCGGCCACACCAGGAGCGAGCCGGGGATTTCGTCGTTCACGCCGAACCAGGAGCGCTGGCCGAGGCGGAAGGTTCGGGCGACGTGGAAGTAGACCCTCCCCCGTCCCCGCACAGCCATGACCACGTCGCGTTCGAAGATGACGTCGGTGGCATGAATGTGCAGTTCGGCGTTCGGGTTGTCCGGAGTCTCTATGGTCAGGCGCTGTGCCGCCAAAGGGTGCACTTCATCATACTGCAGCACCTTCACCAGCGGCTCGGCGTTGCTGTGCGTGATCAGCAGCGGCGCATCGTTGTTCGGATCGGTGTCGGGAGTGCACGGCGGGGGGATGAAGGGCGCGCAGAGGACCTCACGCACGTTTTCCCGGACCTCGCCGTCGACCTGGTTGGGGCATCCCTGAGAGCAGGAGACGTCGCCGCCGGCGAAGGCATTCCCTGCGATGGCGCGGGGCGCCGGCGTGACCAAGTCTGCGTCCGCCGTTTTGTCGACGTACCC
This sequence comes from bacterium, assembly GCA_050695215.1. Lineage (GTDB taxonomy): Bacteria > Sysuimicrobiota > Sysuimicrobiia > Sysuimicrobiales > Humicultoraceae > JACQGZ01. Next base: position 7,268 of record JBOGSD010000160.1, on the reverse strand, counting down.
GCGCTCGACCACCGAGACGTCCGGATCGAGGTCGTCCAGGTCGTTGTTGCTGGCCGCGATCTCCGCGACGAAGAACCAGGGGCCGCCCGGGACGTCGGCGCGGCTGCGGTAGATGCGCCGCTTGAGCACGGCCGGGTCGGTGCTCTGGGGAATGTTGGTGAGCTTGACGTATTGGTCGGTCAGCAGCAGAGAGGGGGGATCGGGCGTGGCGGGGTTGCTCCCGACCGACTCAATCTCCGCGGTCGTCGTGCCCTGGTAGCGATAGACGTACGAAACCTGGTACGTGTAGCTGCCCGTCAACCCGAGCGGCTGCGCGGGGGCGGCGGCGTCGGCCGCGGCCGTCGGGCCGGTCGGAGGAGCGCTCACCGAGCCTGGGCCTGGCGTCGGAAAGATCAGCTCGGCGTCGACCGTCGTGTCCAGGTAGGTCGAGGTCAGATTGTCGGCGATCTCGCCCACGAAGAACCACGGGCCGCTGCCGGCCTGGTCCGCCCGCGTGCGGTAGATCCGCCGCTTCACGATGGAGGCGCCGCCCACAGGGACGGCGCTCAGCGCGGCGTTCTGATTGGTGAGCGCCACCGGCGCGGTCTCCGGGCCACCTGTCGACTCGGCGCCCGTGCTGTCTACGTAGGTCACCTTCCAGGAGTAGGAGCCGGTCAGCGCCAGCGGCGCGGGCGCAATGGGGATCGGCGCAAACGCCGCGGGGTCTGGCGGCGCCGCCAGGAACGCGTCCTTAGCCTGGATCGTCCCCGGGTTCCGGCGAGGACCCTCGATGGCAATGTCGCGGTTGCTGGCCACGTCGGCGGCCACCGTCGTGCCTTGATCCAGAGTCACTCCGCGCCGGCCGCAGAACGTGCTGAACGTGTCTCCCCCCGGTGGCGTGCGCCGGACCCACACCTGAATCTGCCGCCTCGCCCGTCCGACGAGCCCGGTAGAGATGATGTGCCGGACGTTGTTGTCCCCGGGGCACTGAGGGTCGGTCGGCCCCGGGATGCTGCCGTCCTCACACCGGACGACGACCTGGAATGTTCCCGGGCCGAAGGGGAGGGATCCCCCGGGCCCGCCGTAGCTCGCGTCTGTGGTGCCGATTTGGGCGAGGGCAAACATCTCGGAGACGGCGTAGTCCACGCCGGCTTCTGCGGTATTCACTGCCTGCATGGCCAGCTGATTGGCGATAGCCCCATGCACGTCGCTCATGACCACCGAGAAGACGCCGAGACCGATGAGGCCCATCAGAAGGGAGGTAATCAGAACGAGGATCAGGGCGAACCCGCCCTCGTTCCGGCGTATTGGTCGCCGCAGCATCATTCGGGTCCTACGGGCCACGAAGGCTCGCCACGGTCTCGTAGGTCTGTAATTCCATCCGACCGGAGAGCGATTCGGCCTGAACGCTCATGGCGATCCGCACCGAGTGCACCAGCGTGGGATCGGTCTCGAGCCCTCCACCACGGTCGAAGTAGCAGTAAATGGCAAACGGCCTCGTCGTGCAGCTGGTGGCCCCCGCCTGGACGATCGGCGGCGTCAGCGCAATGCGTCCGGCCAGGTCGGGGCCGACGCGCGTGGCCTCGTCGGCGCAGAGCGCAAGGGTCTCCTGATCGCGTGTCTCTTGGTAGAGAGTCTGCCCTTCGATGTAATACACGTACGTCCGCCGGGTCGGCGCCTCCAGAATCGCCCGGAAGGCCAAGCGATCCCCGAAGGTGCTGCCATTACCCGTCAGAACGAACCCTTCAGGGCAGGGAAGATCGGGGTCATAATTGACCTGCCGGACCCGGTCCGTAAGCCAGGCGATGGCCTGTCTGGCGCGCTCCTGGTCAGAGACCCGCGCGTGGACGATAAAACGACCCTTGATAACGGCGCTGAGCAGGAGGTAAGTGCTGCTGATGAGGAGGGCGGCGATCGCCAGGCTCGAGACGAGCTCGATCAGGGTGAGCCCAGTCTCTCGGCGGAGGAGCCTCATGGAGGACAGCGCCCCGTGTACATCTCGGTTAGGTATGTCGTCGTGGCCGCGTCCGCGGCGGTGGTCGGCCCTGGCCGCGGCGTGGGAGTTGGCCCAGGTCCCCAATCGTTCTTGTAGTACGTCACCGTCATGCGTAACCTCGCGGGCCCGTCCGGAGCGACTTCCACATACCCAGCATCAGGGGCAGCCACATACCGTCCCTCCGCCACTGACGGGAGGGACGGCTCCCCTGCGAGCGTGGTGTTGGTAACTTTGCGCGGCCAAGTCATCGCGGCAAGGTCTGCGTAGCACTGGCGACGCAGGAACTCTACCTCTCCCTGGATCCAGCCCGTCGCCGCGCTGCGGTTCTGTGACTGCTCGCGGGTGATTTTCAGGCTTCCGATGATCGCGCCCATGAGCAGAGGCGTCGACAGTCCCACGATCAGCATCGTGATAAGGAGCTCGACCAGCGTGAAGCCGTTACGGTCGCGTATCATCCGTGATCGCCCCGGTTTGCTCCGCGACCTGGACGTTGTAGGTTTTCAGGCTCAGGACGCTGCGGACGGTGAGGGTGAGGCCCCCCGGAATTCCCTGGGGAATTCCCGTCGGCTCCCATGTCAGCGCGCCGGGCAGTCCCGCCCAGTCGACGTCCGCCGGGAAACAGTATTGCTTGAAGACGGCGACGCCCTGGGCGGCGGCATACGCCGGTTGCCCGGCGCAAGCGGCCTCCGCACTGGAGAACGTCACGGTGATGTCGGCGCGACGCGTCACGGCCTCCTGCTGGGCCACTCGCAGGTCCGAGGCCAACGTCCGAGCAGCGGCCAGGGTACGCTGATCGCTGGCGTAGCGTCGGTAGGAGGGGACGCTGACGGTGAGCACGATGCCGACCAGCACAAAGACGACCACAGACTCGACGAAGGTAAAGCCAGCCTGGCCCATGTCTGCCTCATCCCGTGTGCGTCGCATCAACTCACCCCACAAAAAAAGGACCGCCGCTCGCGTTCCTTCGGCAGTCCAGCCGGCCTAAACTGGTGGCCCCGTGACTTTGCGTCCCCGGATTCCTCCGGGTTTGCCGTTTCGGCCCTTGTTAGCCCCCTGGCTGGGGGTTGTTCACTCGATTCGGGTAGCTCTGACTATTCGGGTGGGTCCGGGGCTTCCCCTGTCAGTCGAAGGATAGAGAGGCGCTGAGGAAACGATAGAGGCCGGTATTGGCGCAGCGCCGCCGTCACTTCTCGCCAAGTTGGTCCTGGAGCCAAGCGACGACGCCGGCCAGACTCTCCTCCGTGACCTGGTGGCCCATGGGGTATTCACGGTAGGTCAGGGCCACGGGGAGGACACTAAGGCGGTCGCGGGCGGCCCGGCCATACTCGATTCCCAACACCGGGTCGGCGGTGCCGTGGACGACCAGGATCGGAAGGCCGGCCATCGCTTCGGGAGGGGCCATCCGGGGAAGGACCTCGGGGAGAACACGCCCGCTCATCACCACCACGCCCGCCAGTCTCTTCGGTTCCGTGAGCGCCAGGCTCAGGCTGATGATGGCGCCCTGGCTGAACCCCAGGAGGTAGATCTGGGTGGGGTCGACCCCGTAATGCTGAACCACCTCGTCGATGAACCGTAGGAGGGTGATCCTGCTCGCCTCCGCCTCCTGGGGGTTGATGACGGGACCGGTGGGGGCGAATTCCACGTGAAACCAGGCGTAGGCGCCGGGAGCGAGGGTAATCGGCGCGCGCGCGCTGACGACGTAAAACCGCGGGTCGAGAGCGGCCGCCAGGCCCATCAGGTCCCCCTCGTGGCTGCCGACGCCGTGCAGGAGCAGCAGCAGCGGGGGAGCGGGAACCGCGGCGGCGGGAGGGCGGCTGAGGTGGTAGAGCGAGAAGGTTGCGGCCACGCGGGGCGCTAGCCGCCCTCTTCGACCTGCCGGTGGTGGCGCGAAACGACGAAGGCGAGGTCGGCTCCGGTGATGTCCTTGACGATCAGGTAGGCCTCCCGGCCCTCCTCCGCCTGGCGCACCAGAAAGCCTGCGCGCTCCAGCGCCTGGGCCGCCTGGAGGATCTGGTCCATGGACTGGAAGGCATCATCCCACAGCGCTTCTTCGTCAAAATAGGCGCCCTTGCGGTAGCGGACCTCTTCCATGCGCTCCTCGGCGGCTCCGCGATGGCGCGGGGGTCAGGCGGTCTCCTGGACGGGCGGGCGCTGGCGGGTGGCCCAGATCGCGGCCCACAGCGCGCCCACCCCGAGGAGGACAGCGACCAGCCGGATCAGCCATCCCAGGAACGGCACGGCGATCAGCAGCACCAACAGCAGTGTCCCCACGATTTGGGCCAGGTAGGGCGAGGGCGCCGCCGCCCCTGCCCGGCCGACCCACCCAAGCAGCCACCGCCCGACCCAGGCCGCGGGAAAGACCTGCGCCGCAATGAGGGTGACCCCATAAAGCAGCATCAGGATGATCCCCAACGGGATCCCCACGAAGGTGAGGGCCACGATCACGGCGGCCACCGGGATGACGACCATTAGGATGAATCCAGTCAGCAGACTGTAGCCGAACCCCCGGCCGATGCGTTCGGACACCCGCGCGACGCCGCGGGGAGCGATGACGAGCAGGACGAGGCCGATCACGAGCAGCCACACCGCCTCCGCGAGCCTCCAGGCAAGGATGAACGGCCACGGGCGGACCATGCCGCGTGCGCGGGCCCGCGGGGCCAGCTGTTCGGTGCCGCCGACGATCTGGGAGCCGCTCTGGATCTCCGCCGGCCGGCTGGTCCGATAGCGCAACCGTCCGCCGATACGGGCCGATGACAGCACGGTCAGGCGGTCGGCTTCGACGGTGACGTCGCCTCCGACTCTCCCGCCGATGACGACCGTCCCGCCGCTGACGAAGGCATTCCGTCCGACCGCGCCGTTGACGCGGAGACTCCCTCCCGTCGCCACGAGGTCGCGGCCGATCTCCGCGTCGGGCTGTATCAGGACATTGCCCCCGGCCAGGAGGGCGTCGGTAGCCACGCGGCCCCTCAGGGTGAGCGTGCCCGCCCCCGCCCGCAGGTTGCGCCCCACGGCGCCGGAGACGGTGACGTTGCCGCCCGTGGCTAGGACGCTACCGCTCACGGGGCCGCCGAGCGTGACGCTCCCGCCGGCCGCTGCCACGTCCCCGTTGACGGTGCCGGACACCTCGACCGTCCCGCCTGCGGCATAGAGGTCGTCGTCGATCGTCTCGCTGACGACGACCGCGTCGCCGCCCCGCGGCGTGAACGCCAGCACCGGGAGCGGGGCGACCAGCAGCCACAACGCAGCGAGCAGCACGGCGACGCGCTTCATAGCAGCCCTCCTGTGGATCCCTGGCCCTGGCATTGGGGTGATGTGGCCCCTCCTTTCGCCCGGGCCCCCTGAACCCCTCTCACGCATCCCACCGATCGAGGCCGGGGGGCGTTGGCGGGGGGTGGTTGGCGAAGGAGGTCTCGCCGCCTCCACGAATGCCCACGCGTGCAGAGCACCCGACCCCGCGGAGGAAGGATCGCGATCACCCGCAGCCTCCTGGCGCTGTCTCTGCTGGTCTTCCCCGGGCCAGGACGGCTGTCGGCGGCGCCCCCCATCGATCCACCCGCCGGGCACGAATCCAGTTCGGGGGTCGCCGTGGCCAGCGGCGGGTTCATCGCCGTCACGGCCGTCTGGGTGACCCCAGGGATCACGGACTCGGCGTACTACCAGCAATGGCTCCCCCAGGCAGAAGAGCGGCTGATGCATCGCCAGGCCGCGGCCGCCTACACCGTGATCCTCCTGGAGGTGGCCAATCGCAGCGCGGTCATTGTGGAGGGATACGTGTCGGTCAACGTGCGGCTGCTGGTGGACGACCTCCGGCGGCGGCCCATCGACGACGAGGCGCTGGCCCGGGCCTTCCCCGCCCTCCTCCCCCCCCAGCATCTCGAGCGAGTACGCCCCGGGAGCACCTTCCTGCGGGCCTACGCCTTTGCCCGACTCGCTCAACCCCGGCAGGTGGCGTTCCTCGTCCGGCCCCTCTCCGTCATCCAGGAACGGCGGCGCATCGGCCAGCTGCAGGAGTTCGAACTGCGGTTTGACCCCGCCCGGCTGAGATTCCCTCCTTAGGCGGCGGGTGAGGGACTCGCGTGGCCTCGGCTACGGAAGTAGAGATAGGTGCCTCTGCCCAGGAGGTTGCGATAGAGCGGCGTGACTAATCGCCGGAGCAGGGGACTGATCGGCTTCCAGTTCGTGCTGTAGGCGTACTGCAGACCCAGCGGGATCTTCACCGGCTCCAGCCCCGCGAGGCGGGCCATATGCACCAGCGTGCGGTGCGTGTAGCAGTTGATGTGCACGAGTGGGAAGACCTCCATCAGGGCGTTTCGTGAGCCGTGGGGCGCAGTCCAATCCATGATGCGCAGACGCCGGCGAATATCGCGGCCGTCGGGGACCCCGATCTTCATCAACCCTCCGGGGGCAAGCGCGGCCCGCAGATAGCTCAAGGTCGCGAGGGGTTGCTCCAGATGCTCAAAGACGTTGTCCGCGTTGATGACGTCGAAGGCGTGACTCGGGATCTCCTCCCAACTGATCACGGTGACACCCTGCGCCCGCGCATAGGCGATCCGGCTCTCCAGGATCTCGCTGCCGTAGGCGTCCACGCCAAAGGCCCTGGCCATCCGGCACCACAGCCCCCACCCCATCCCGAAGTCGAAGAATCGCAGGGGCCGGCGGCGCTTCGGGGAGGCGTCGAAATAGGCCAGCACCGTCATGATTTCCTGGGCGTATCCGGCATAGCTGTCCAAGCGGCGCTGCCTGACGAAGGCGGCAAAGTGTCCCTGCTCCGGATCGACCCACCGCTCCCAGATCCGCCTGGTCAGCGCGTCGTTGGGGACGTGTTTCTGAAACAGCAGGCCGCAGGTCAGACACTCGGTCAGCGCGTAGGTGGCCGACTCCAGGTACTCGAAATCTGGCGCACCTCCGGTCCGCCCGTAGTGGGACTCGAGCGCCTGTCTCAGCGGCGGCTCCCCAAATCGCCCCTCATAGAGCGTGCGCTGGTTGGACGACCGGCAGGCGGGACAGAGATCTCGGGTCACGAAGGACGGCTGCGCGGAGGTCGACATCTTCTGGGAATCGCCTGGGGACAGTGCCTGGCGCTGAGGAGTTCGGGCCCGCACGGCCGATCCCTCCCGGGCGCGCTCCGGGCGGGGCCGAGCCGCTGCAGGGAGTTATTCTGTTCCCGGAGCTATCGCGGCTGCGCCCGCAGCCGGCATGAGCTGCAGCAACAGTCGCGCCTGTCGTCCGATTTCGGTCGTCCCCGAGAGTTCCACAGTCCGCCGCAGCACCTCCCGCGCTTCGGAGAACCGCG
>JBOGSD010000159.1:0-2177 GCA_050695215.1 bacterium | reverse complement strand
GTGAGAGGCCAGCACGAACAGGTCCATCAGACGATAGAGCGCGGGCATGTCGGTGCGCATCCCCAGGAAGCGCACCCCCGCTGCCTCCGCCCGGCGGATCAGCGCGGGCGGCAGCGCATCCTTCTTCCTCTCGTCTGCTGGACCAACGACGATCATCCGCACCTGCGGGCGCGCCCGCAGCACGCGCTCGGCGGCGTCGAGGAATTCCGCGTAGCCCTTTTCCAAGACCAGCCGGCCCACCGTCCCCACGACCACTGCCCCCGGAAGAATGTCCAGGTCGCGCCGCAGCGCCTGGACGGCCTCGTCTGGAACGGCGGCGCGGTCGAAGCGGCGCAGGTCCACACCGTTGCCGAGGTAGGCGAAACGGTCCGGCCGCACGATCCGCAGCCGCTTGAGCAGCTCCAGGTCTTCGCGGCTCTGGCACAACTCGAAATCGGAGCCAGAGGCCGCTACCCGTTCGAGGGAGAGATAGAACCACCGCCGCACCGGCCGGTCCGGCTCGATCCCGTAGAGCCCGTGCACCGTGTTGACGATCCCCGGCGTGGACGCCAGCCTGGCGGCGATCCGTCCCAGCACTCCGGTCTTGGGCGCGTGCGTGTGCACGACGTCGAACCGCTCGCGCCGGAAGAGGCGCGTCAACTCCCCGAGCGCGCGCAGGTCGGCGAGCGGATCCCAGCGGCGTCCCAGGGCGGCGATAGGAAAGTGACGGATCCCCTCTCGCTCCAGGTCGGCCGTCCAGGGGCCGGGACTGCTCACGGCGGCCACCTGAAAGCCCGCGCGCTGCGCCGCCTTCATCTGGCTGAAGAGGAGGAAGCGCAGCGTCACGTCGACGGTGGCGACGTGGGCCACCGTCAGCGGGCGGAACCCCGCACGGACCGCCGTCACCGCGCTCACCGCCCGCCTCCCGCCGCCCAGACCGCTGCGGAGGCGGAGCGCCGGGCGTTGCGCTCGTCGGCGCGGCGCCGCAGCCACTCCTCTCCGACCAGGTAGGAGCCAAGCTTGAGCCGGAAAAAGAGGCGCCCGTCGCTGCGCTGGATGGGCACGCGGCGCAGCGCCATCAGGTCAAGCGCGTCGTAAGGATTCTTCTGAACGCCGGCGACCGCTGCGGTACGGTAGCGCCGGGCGACCGCGGCCTGCGACGTCGGCGAACTGCGCCCCCAGGGATAAGCAAAGTGACGCGGACGAACGCCCAGCCGTTCGACCATGAGCCGATCCGCGAGATCGAGGTCGGCCTCGACTTCTGCCGCATCGGCGCGGGCGAGGTCGGGGTGGGCATGTGTGTGTCCTCCGACGGTGATCAAGCCGGATCGCGCCAACTCACCGGCCTGCGCCCAGCTCAGCGGCCGCGCCTCCTCTCCTCCTCGCCCGCCGTCTCCCGCGGGACGGAGGACGCCTTCCTCGAGAAACCGGGTCGCCAGATAGACGGTCGCGGGCAGTCGGAACCGCCACAGGATCGGGTAGGCGTGCTCTGAGAGGTCGGCGTAGCCATCGTCGAAGGTAATCGCCACCGCATCCCCCGCTGGTGACGGTGCATCGAGCACCTCGTCGAGCGGGACCACCCGGCAGTGCCGCCGTACGTAGTCCATCTGCCACTCGAAGAGCTCCACCGGCAGGTCGATCTGGCTGGCGGTGCCTCCGCCGACGCGGTGGTAGTTGAGGATCGTCAGTCCGGGGCGGCGCTCTCGCGCCACCGCCCCATAGGGCAGCAGCGCCGCTTTCACCACCCAACGCGCGAGATCCGCCATCTCAGAAGATCTCCAGGTCCCCCAACGAGAAGCGCCAGGAGTCCAGGTGGGCGGGATCCGGCGTCCCGGCGGGCCAGGCCAGCGGGTGAACGGTGAAATTGGGACCGGCGCCCTTGGGGAGAGGCAGGAACCCGGCACCGCGCAGGATCCGCCAGTGCGCAGAGCCTGGGGCGGCCGCGGCGACGATGTAGTCTGCCCGCACCATCCCCGCCACCTGCCTTATTACCACACGCACAGTATCCGCCGCGCGCGCACCAGCCAGGAGCTCGGTGAGCATGATCTCGCGGAGCCCGTCCCTGACGTTGGCCCGAAAGACCGCCGCCGCGACGCCTTCTCCCTCCCCCGCCGCGACCGCCGCGTAGCGGAGAGACGGAGGCAGCGCGTAGCGCCAGCGGAGAAAGGCGGGGGTGCGCTCAGTGCGCAGCTCCCCGG
>JBOGSD010000158.1:0-7262 GCA_050695215.1 bacterium | reverse complement strand
GTGAGAAAGACGTCGCGCTTGTCCACGACCAGTACGCGCCAGCCCAGGGCCGCGGCCTGCGTGACGACCGGGATGGCGTCGTGCCCGGCGCCACAGACCACCAGCCGGATGGGCGGCCGCAGGACTTCGATGAAGACGTCGAGGTCGCCGTCCTGCGCCGGGATGGACCGGCGCCCGCTGCGTCCTTCTCGTAGGCCGGCGTCCATAGCCCGGAGGAGACGGTCAGCGGCGGCGCGGTCGCGGACGTCGCCGTCGGTCCCGCCCTCCGCGCGCAGCGCGAGACGGCTGCCGGTCGGCACGGCCGGCGTCCCCCCCACGACCAGGGCGACGGCCGCCGACGCCTCTTCTTCCATCGTGCGGCGCAGCAGTTCAAGGAAGGGAGACGCCGTCTGCACCGGCTCGACGAAAATGTCCACGGCGCCGTTGCATCCCAGCCCCAGGCCCCAGACCACGTCGTCGTCGGCGGTGAGGTCGTACGTGGCCAATCGCGGCGTCCCGTCGCCCAAGACCTGGTCGGCCACCACCGCGACGTCCCCCTCCAGGCAGCCCCCGCTGATGTTGCCGACCATCGCCCCGCTGCGCGCGATGAGCAGGCGGGCGCCTTCCCGCCTGTAGGTGGACCCGCGCACGCTGATGATCGTGGCCAGGGCCATCGGCTCGCCGCGAGCCCCCCAGGTCTCGATCGCGTCCAGGATGTCGCGCCGTTCCTTCATCGTCCCAGCGCCAGGTGGCGTTCCAGGCGGCGCAGGCTCTCCAGGTTATGGGCCGGCGCGAAGACGTCCACGTGCGGCATCGCTACGCGCATGCCCTGGCAGAGCGGTTCGTACCCGGCGCCGCCCAGCAGCGGGTTCAGCCAGATCACTCGCGCGCTCCGACGGTTCAATTCGCGCATCGCCGCGGCGAGGACCTCCACCTCCCCGGTATCCCAGCCGTCGCTGATGATCATCACGACCGTGCGGTCGCCCAACAGGTCCCGCCCATAGCCGTCGAGGAACTGGCGCAGGCTGGCCCCGATCTTGGTCCCACCGGACCAGTTGGGCACGGTGCGGGCCACCTCGTCCAGGGCGCGTCGCAGTTCCACCTCAGAGAGCGCGTCGGTCACGCGCGTGAGAGAGGTGGAAAAGACGAACGTCTCGATCCGGCTAACGGCATGCTGCAGCGCGTAGACGAACTGGACCAGGAAGCGGCTGTAGAGGTCCATCGACCCGCTGACGTCGCACAGCAGGACCACCTGGCTCTTCTGGATGCGGCGGCGCCGGTGGAGGAGTTCCATGATCTCCCCGCCCCGGCGCAGGCTGTGACGGACGGTGCGCCGCATGTCCACCAGATGCGCCCGCCGGGCGGCGCGCATCCGCCGGCTCATCCGCGTGGCGACGCGGCGGGCGATCTGGGCCACCAGCGTCGCCATCGCCTCCAAATCCTCAGCCGAGAGCGCGGAGAAATCTTTCTTGGTGAGGATCTCTGCGGGGCTATAGGCCGGCGTCTCGTCCGTGCCGCTGCCCTCGTCCGCGGCGGCGCCGCCCTCCTCCATGACCCATTCCCGCAGCTCCCGATCCCCTTCCGCCGCGCCAGGCTCTCCCTCGGCGGCTGGACGGAGGTCCTCCGAAACGCCGGCGCCATCCTCCTCGGGGACCCCCCAGAATTCGGCGAAGGCCTGGCCGAAGCGGTCGAAGTGCTCCCGCGACTCTACCAGCACCGCGCGGAGGGCCAGGAAAGTCTCGCGCCGGTCCAGGAGATCCACCGCGGCCAGCGCCCGCAGCGCGTCCGCGGCCTCGCGGGCGCCCACCGGGATGGACCGGCGCCGCAGCAGCCGGCAGAACGCGACGACGTTGGCGGACAGATCCCCGGAGCGAGAGAGGGGGATCACCGGCTCACCGGCGGAGCGCGCCATCGGCGGCGACACGCTCCACCGCTGCCTGGTTCCAGGGTTTCGGCTGCGCCTGCAATCGCTCCAGACCACGCAGCCAGAGATCGAGCCACTGCGCGCGCACGGTCCGCGCGTCCTCCTGGCTCTTGAAGAGCACCCCCAGCGTCTCCTCCACGGAGACGCGGTCGAGGTGATCGCGGTGCAGCGCCATCAGCGCGGCGCCCCAGTCGATGGTCTCGGCGATCCCCGGGGTCTTCTCCAGCTTAGCCTGCCGGACCAGCTGCATGAAGCCGGCCACCTGAGAGGCCAGGTCGGCGTGGATGGAGGGCACCTTGCTGGTGACGATCTGCAGCTCCTTCTCGAAAGTGGGGTAGTCGATCCAGAGGTAGAGGCAGCGCCGCCGCAAGGCGTCCCCGAGCTCGCGCGTCCGGTTCGACGTCAAGACCACGTGCGGCGTGGTCACGGCGCGGACGGTCCCAATCTCGGGAATCGAGACCTGAAAGTCGGACAGGACCTCGAGCAGGAACGCCTCGAATTCATTGTCACTGCGATCGATCTCATCGACGAGCAGCACCGGCGCGCGCGTGCGCGTGATCGCCTCCAGCAGCGGCCGTTTCAGCAGGAAGCCCTCCCCGAAGATCTCATGCTCCCGCTGTTCCACGGTGCGGTCGCTCGCCTCGGTGAGGCGGATATGCAGCAACTGCTTCTGGTAGTTCCATTCGTACAGCGCCGTGGTTGCGTCCAAGCCCTCGTAGCACTGCAGGCGGATCAGCTCGGTGTCCAGCGCCCGCGCCATCACCTTGGCCACCTCGGTCTTCCCCACGCCGGCGGCGCCTTCGATCAGCAGCGGCTTGCGCAGGGACATGGACAAGTAGACGGCGGTCGCGATCTCCCGGTCGGCCACGTAGCCCTCGCCGCCGAGCATCGACTGGATGCGCGCGATCTCCGGATGCACCAACCCGGCTCCTTCCCGACGAAACGCGCAAGGGATGGCCTCGCCATCCCCTGCATCATCTTTCATTCTAGCAAATCGGGTCTGTCGGGAGCGGACCGCTCTCCGCGTTTCTTCCCATGGGGATTGACCGGGCCCTCGGAGCGGGAGGAGCCGCTGAGGCCATCTTGCGGGCGGCCGCGCGCACCGCGGTGACGATCTGCTGGTAGCCGGTGCAGCGGCAGAGGTTGCCTTCCAGGCCGTGGCGGATCTGCGGATCGGTCGGCTCGGGGTGGCGTTCGATCACCTGGAGGGCGGACATCATCATCCCGGGCGTGCAGAAGCCGCACTGCAGGCCGTGCTCGTTCCAGAAGGCTTGTTGGATGGGGTGCAGCTCGCCCTCGCGGGCCAGCCCTTCCACCGTGGTGATCGCGCCGCCGTCGGCCTGGGCCGTCAGCACGGTGCATGACTTCACCGCCAGCCCATTCAGATGGACGGTGCAGGCTCCGCAGGACGTCGTGTCGCAGCCGACGTGCGCCCCGGTGAGCCCAAGGGTCTCACGCAGATAGGAGAGCAGCAGCGTTCGCGGCTCGACCTGATGGCGGTGGGCGACGCCGTTGACCGTGACGGTGATCGGCAGGGAGGCCGTGATGCTCACGCTCACGGGCGCGCCGGCTGCTCGGCGCCGTCGCCGGCCCGCTCGATCTCGCGGGCCAGCGCGCCGAAGAACTGGGCGGCGAGTTGCTTGGCCACCCCGCCGAACAGGCGATGCCCGACGCTCATCAAGACACCGGTGACCTGAGCGTCGCCCACATAGCGCACCAGTGTGCTCTGGCCGCGCGCCTCCAGCCGCAGGTCGCCCCGCGCCCGCACGGTCCCCGGCCGCCCGCTGCCCTCCACCAAGATGGTGAGGCGCTCCGGAGGGGCCTTCTCGACGATCTGGATCTTCCCCTCGAAGGTGCCCTTGACCGGGCCGACCGTCAGCTCGAGCACGGCGCGGTAGGAGTCGTCTCCCAGCGGATGCAGTTCCTTGCATCCGGGAGTGGCGCGCTGGAGGACCCCCGGGTCGTTGAGGAGGATCCAGACGCGCTCGCGGGGGGCGGCGACGGTGTGCTCGCCTTCAACTTTCACTGAGACTCAAGTATATCTCACGCCCCCTGCAAAGCGCGCAGATAGCGGATCTGTCCAGAGTGGTAGATGTCGTGGGTAGCCATGCGGACGAGACGGATGCCGGCCGTCTGCGCCCATTCAGTCTTCCCCTCGTACCAGACGCGTCGCTCCGCGAGGGCAGTCTCATCCATCGATTCGGCGTGTTCGCGGATCCGCCGCGTGATGTCGAAGAGCGCGCGGACGTCGGCCTGCCAGGCGGCCTCGTCGCCGGTGGCCTCCGGCCAGTCGGTCTCCTCCAGCTCCTCGTAGGAGAGCGGGCGGCCCTCCAGCGCCTCCCCCACACTGCGCTTCCAGTGGGTGACGTGGCGCACGATCTGCCAGATGGAGTGGCGTTCCGGCGCGGGCTTCCACGCCGCCTGCTGGGCGGTGAGTCCGGCGACCGCCGTGGAGAGCGGCGGCTGCCAGGACTCCTTCTCGAACGTGTACTTCAGGTGGTCGAGCACCAGCGCCTTGACCGAAAGTTGTTCCTGCACCGTCATGTCGTCCTCCCGGAATTCCCCCGGAGTGCTGGCCTGCTTCCGCACTCCCCCACTCTTCGCTGCGGGCGGGTTTCCGGCCTGTAGCCCAGGGCCGTTCCCCACCGCCTCACACCGAGCGCACCAGCCCTCCGTCCACGATGACGGTCTGCCCGGTGACGTACCCGGCGCGCGGGGACGCCAAGAACATCACGACGGCCGCGACTTCGGCGGGATCGCCGTGACGCCCGAGAGGGACGCGGGTGACGTCTTCACGCAGCACCGCGTCGACGGAGGCGCCTCGACGCTGCGCTTCCTCTTCCAGCCTTCGGCGGCGGCGCTCCGTCAGGATGCGCCCGGGCGCGACGCAGTTGACGGTAACGCCGCGCGGGGCGAGTTCCTCGGCCAGGCTCTGCGTGAGGTTGGCGATGGCCGCCTTGGCGGCGTTTGAAGGCGACTGACGGTGCTGGGGCTGTTTGCCCGACGCGGCCCCCAGGAGCACGATGCGCCCACCGCGGCGGAGGTGCGGCACCGCCACACGCACGACGCGGACGGCGGCGAAGAGATCGAGGTCGAACGCATCGCGCCAGGCCGCCTCGTCCAGTTCGAGAAAAGGCCCTCTGACGCCCTGGCCGACGGCGTGGATGAGGACGTCAAACCCACCGAGGGCCTCTGCCGCGCGCCCCACCGCGGCGGCGGTCTCATCGGCGCGGGTCACGTCCGCGGCGACGACCGTGGCGTCCCCGCCCGCGGCGCGCACCTCCGCGGCCGCGGCCTCGAGAGCGGCGGGATCCCGGGCGAGCAGCGCCACGCGCGCGCCCTCCTCCCCGAGCAGCCGTGCCGTCGCCCGGCCGATGCCGCGCGTGCCGCCAACAAGCAGGACGGCGCTACCGCGCAGCTGCAGGTCCATCGCGTCGGTCCATCACGCTTTCGGCGAGTGGGCGGGCGGCCGCGCCTCCATCATGGCGCCTGCGCCGCTGCCAACGTGCGCGCCCGCCGGTCGTCGCGCAGCTGGCGGATGACCGGCCATGTGAGGGTGATCAGGGCAAAGATCAGGAGCGCCGCCGAGATCGGCCGGGTGAAGAAGACCCAGGGGTTGCCTAGGGAAATGAGCAGCGAGCGCCGCAGGTTGGCTTCCACGAGAAAACCCAACACCAGCCCCAGCACCATCGCCAGCACGTTGAACCCGTAGCGGCGCATCCCGTAGCCGACCACGCCGGTGATCAGCACCACCCAGACCTCAAACATCCGGTTGCTGATGGTGTAGGCGCCCACCAGCACCAGCGCCAGGATGCCGGCAAAGAGCAGCGGCCGGCGGACGTTGACGATGGCGATGGACGGCCGCAGGGCCAGGAATCCGAGGAGCAGCATCATCACGTTGGCGATCAGCATCCCCACGAAGAGGCCGTAGACGATCTGCGGCGTGCGTTCGAACAGCAATGGCCCCGGCTGGACGCCGTGCAGCAGCATCGCCGCCAGCATGATCGCCGCCGAGTTTGACCCGGGGATGCCGAAGGTGAGCAGGGGAATCATTGCTGTGCCGGTCACGACGTTGTTGGCCGTCTCCGGCGCGGCCACTCCTTCGAGGGAGCCATGTCCGAACTCTTCCGGAGTCTTCGACCACCGCTTCGCCTCGTTGTACGAGATGAAGGCGGCGATGGCCCCGCCCCCGCCGGGCAGCAGCCCTTCCAGCGTCCCGAGCACCGTGCCTATGGCCATGGCCGTCCGCAATTTCCAGAGTTCCCACAGCTTCGGCAGGGCCGTACTGTACTTGCCCTTGATCCGCTCCCAGTCCACCCCCTCGGCGATCTGGTGCAGGACCTCCGAGACGGCGAAGAGGCCGATCATCCCCGCGGCGATGTCCACCCCGGTGAGGAGGTCGGTCGTGCCCAGGGAGAAGCGTGGCGTACCGGAAAAGGGGTCGGTCCCCGCAGTCGCCACGATCAGACCAAGGACCCCTGAGATTACGCCCTTGAGGAGGTCTTTGCCGACGAAACTGGTGATCAGCGAGAGGCCGAAGACCCCGAGGGCGAAGTACTCGGGCGGCCCGAACGCCAGCGCCACCTTGGACAGTGGCACGGCGAGGCCAACCAGGATGAAGACGCTAACGATGCCCCCGATCGTCCCGGTGATCAGCGAGACGCCCAGGGCCTTGCCGGAGAGCCCCTTCTTGTGCAACGCATAGCCGTCGATGACGGTCGCGGCCGCCCCCGGCGTGCCCGGCGTGCTGATCAGGATCGCGGTGATCGATCCACCATACATCGCCCCGATGTAGATGCCCGCCAGCATCATCAACGCCACGGCCGGGTCCATGCCAAAGGTGAACGGCAACAGCAAGGCCATCGCGATCGATCCGGAGATGCCCGGCAGCGCGCCGCCGATGATGCCCCAGCTCACCCCCACCAGCATCATCAGCAGGGCCAGGGGCTGGGTGGCCACCTCGGCGCCGAGGATGAAGCGCTCCAGCATCAGCGGCCTCCCAGCAGCCCGGGGGGCAGGAGCACGTGGAGGAAGCGCGCGAAGACGAGATAGAGGACGACGGTCACCCCGATCGCCGTCCCCAGGAGGGGGCGCCACTCCCGCAATCCCATCAGGGCAATGACGACGCCCACCAAGACCGGCGTCGCCAGGAGGAAGCCCGCCCATGGGAGGAGGAGCGCGTAACCCGCCGTCAGGATCACCACGCCGAGGAACACGCCGACGCGGGCGGTCGGAAGCGGCGCCCGTTCAGAGCGGTTCCCCGCCGCCCGCGCGACGAGCGCGAGCGCCAGCAGCGCCAACCCCGCCGCCAGCAGCCGGGGGAAGAAGATGGGGCCCAGGCGATCGGAGGCGAATCCTC
>JBOGSD010000157.1:0-2495 GCA_050695215.1 bacterium | reverse complement strand
CCATCAGGAGGCCCAGGCCGCCTCGGCCGCGGGGGAGAGCCTGGCGGACTTCTTCGGCCTCTTCGACTTCGACCTCGGTCTCTAACCCGTTGGGCGTCTTCGCCGTGGGCCTCGCCGGACGAGTGCGCCGATGAAGCGCGTCTGGGAGGGGATCTACTACGACGGCCGCAGCGCCGCCCGCCATCGCGTCACGATCACGGTGATGGAGAGCGGCCTGCGTATTGCCCGGGCCGACGAGACATTTCTCTGGTGGCCCTACGCGGAGATCCGGCAGACCGGCGGTGACGTCACGGGAGAGCCCCTGCGCCTGGAGCGGGGCACCCAGCCGGCGGAGGCGCTGATGGTGGACGATCTCGCGCTGGCGGCGGCGATCCCCCATTTCGCGCCGATGGCGCACGCGCGGTTGCGCACGCCCCTGCGGGGATGGCGCCTCCTCCGCCTGACGCTGCTCGCCGCGGCCGGTGCGGTGGCCCTCGGCGCCGCGCTGTACCTGTGGGGCATCCCGCTGCTGGCGAATACCCTGGCCGCGCGCATCCCGGTGGCCTGGGAGGAACGGCTCGGCTCAGCCGTGGTCGAGCAGGTCGCCGCCACCGGCGGCGCCGCCCGCTGCACCGACGCGGGCGGCGTCGGGGCGATCGAGCAGATCGTGGCGACCCTGTCGGCGGCGGCGCCGTCGCCCTACACCTACCGCGTCACGGTGCTGGACGTCCGGCTCGTCAACGCCTTCGCCGCCCCCGGCGGATACATCGTGCTCTTTCGCGGCCTGGTGGATCTGACCGAGACGCCCGAAGAGCTGGCCGGTGTGATCGCGCACGAGATGCAGCACGTGATCCAGCGCCACGGCACCCGCAACCTGATCCGCGGACTCTCCCTGCGCGCGCTGATCGCCATGATCTCCGGGGACGCGGGCGCGCTGGGGCGGGTGCTGGAGACCGGAGGCACCCTCGCCGGGCTGCGGTATTCGCGTGCGGACGAGGCCGCGGCCGACCGGGACGGGATGCGGATGCTGCAGGCCGCGCGCGTCGACCCGCAGGGGATCATCGCCTTCTTCGTCAAGATGCAGAAAGAGGAGGCCGATCTGCCGGGGCCGCTGGCCTACCTTTCGAATCATCCCTCGACGGCGGACCGCTTGGCGGCGCTGCGCGCGCAGGCGGCGGAGGCCCGCTACACTGCAGTCCCACTAGTGCCCGACTTCCCCTGGAAGGGCATTCAGAAAGTCTGCGACCGCTAGGCGCGTGTGGCTCCGGGCCGTCTCCTGGACCGGGCCGCCGCTCAACCGCGGCGCCGCCGGATGGGTTTCACAGGTGATGGACGACTTTCGGGTGAGGTGATGGCGTTGCGGTTCGGTCGTGTTGCGCTGCTCTGTGTGGGCGTGGTCGCGCTGGCGGGAGGCGCGACCCCGATAGCAGGCGCCCCGCCCACTCCCCCCACGCTCGTGCTGATCCTTGACGACGACCAGCGGGCCGACACCATCCAGTACATGCCGATCCTGCAGCGCGAACTGGTGGCCCGGGGCGTGACCTTCACGAATGCCTTCGTCACCACGCCGCTCTGTTGTCCCAGCCGCGCCAGCCTGCTGCGGGGGCAGTACGCGCACAACACGGGCGTCCTCACCAACGGCGGCGGCGACCTGCCGGGGGAACGGGAATCGCGCCACCCCGGCGGGGCGGAAGCCTTCGACGACCGGTCCACGCTGGCCACCTGGCTGAAGGCCGCCGGGTACCGCACCGGCCTTTTCGGCAAGTACCTCAATGGCTACATGCAGTTGACCACGCGCGTCCCGCAGGGATGGGATGAGTGGGTGGTCTTCGCGGGCGGGTTCTTCGGCTATCGGCTTAACGAGAACGGGAGCGTGCGGCGGATGGGCGCCGCGCCGGAGGACTACGGCACCGACGTCATCGCCCGGCGGGCGGTCCAGTTCATCGAGCGCGGGGGCAGCGCGCCGCTATTCGTCTACCTGGCGCCGTTTGCCCCGCACGACCCGGCTACGCCCCACCCGCGGGACGCCGCGGCCTTCCGCGATCTGGCGCCCTGGCGCCCGCCCTCTTACAACGAGGCCGACCTCTCCGACAAACCCCAGTGGGTACGCCGGCTGCCCTCCCTCACGCCGCAGCGGCAGGCCCAGGGGGATGAGTTCCGCCGCCAGCAACTGCGCTCGCTGCAGGCGGTGGACCGGGCCATCGGCGAGATCATCGAGGCGCTCCGCCGGACCGGGCGCCTGGAGGGCGGCGTGATCCTCTTTACGGCGGACAACGGCCTCTCCTGGGGTGAGCACCGCTGGCTCGATCGCAAGTCCTGCGCGTACGAGGAGTGCGTCCGCGTGCCCTTCGTCGTCCGCGGCCCGGGCATCCCGGCGGGCCGCACCGATGCCCGGTTCGTGCTCAACGTGGACATCGCCCCGACCTTCGCCGAGCTGGCGGGGGTGCGCCCCGGTCTGCCTGTCGACGGGCGCAGCCTGCTGCCGCTGCTGCGCGGCGGCGACGCCGCCTGGCGGG
>JBOGSD010000156.1:0-12678 GCA_050695215.1 bacterium | reverse complement strand
AGGCGCGCGTAGACCATCGCCTCCCGGGAGAGGCGGGTCTTGCCGATGCCGGGCTCACCGGCCACCAGCACCATCTGCCCCTGGCCGGAGATCGCCAGGTCAATGTATCCCTTCAGTTCACGCAGCTCCTTGTCGCGGGCGATCAGGCGGCCTCGGCGCACCGTGCCGAGGAGCGCCGCCACCGCAGGGGCTTCACCCGCCGGTGCCTCTCCCTCGTCCAGCGTGGAGGGTCGGAGCGCCTGGAGGGCTCGTCGGGCCTCTTCCGCGGATCCGTACCGCTCTGCCGGGTCCTTGGCCATCAGCTTGAGGATGAAGCCCTCCCAGTCAGGAGGAAGGTCGGGGCTGTGCCACCGGGGGGCCACCGGCGGCACGTTCAGGTGCTGGGAGATCACCGAGATGGGGTCTTCGCTGTCGAAGGGACGATGGCCAGTGACCACCTCGTAGAGGACGCAGCCGACCGCGTAGAGGTCCGTGCGCCCATCGATGACCCCGCCGAGCGCCTGCTCGGGCGCCATGTAGGCCACCGTGCCGACGACCATGCCCGCCTGGGTGAGCCGACTGCGCCCTTCGGAGCGGGCCAGGCCGAAATCGGTAACCTTGGCCGCGCCCTCCGCGTTGACGAGCACATTTTCCGGCTTGACGTCCCGATGGATGATGCCGCGCCCGTGGGCGAATCCCAGCGCGTCCAGGAGCTGGTCGCTGATGGCGGTGAGCTGCTCGAGCGGAAGGGGAGCCAGTTCCCGCAGCGTACGGCCCTCGACGTACTCCATGACGATTGCCGGGGCGCCGGCATCCTCGAGGACGTCGTAGACGGCGACGATGTGCGGGTGGGTCAGCTTGGCGGCGGCCTGCGCCTCGCGCAGCAGCCGGCGCACGCCTTCGTCGCCCAGGAGGTGGGGCGACAGGGTCTTGATAGCCACAGGACGGTCAAGGACAGTATCGTGTGCCCGGTAGACGACTCCCATGCCGCCCTCGCCGAGCACGGCGTCGATCTGATAACGCTGCGCGAGGAGGGTTCCGATCATAGGGTAATGGCCTCGAGTTCTGCGCGCACGAGATCTGCCATGCGTCGGTCCTCTATTGAATTGACGCTAGCAGTTCTTTTGCCTCCGCCTCGGGTCTCCTGGCGCCCACCTTCTCGTAGAAGGGCAGCACCTCGCCAAGCAGATCACGGCCCCGTGCAATGTCCTCCGGCCGGCCGCGGCGTAGACGCATTCTCGCGGCGTCCTGCCACATCAGGGCCTGCTCCAACCACATGGGCTGCCCGGCCAGGAGCCGGAGATACTCCTCCGCGTGCTGCACCGCCTCGTCGAGGTCGCCACTCGCCTCGGCGATGTGCGCCCGGAACCATTCCAGTTCGGCCAGAAACTCCGGCTCGGGATTGGCTGGGAGCACTTCCTCGGCCGCCCGCAGCCTCTTCTCCCCGGACTCACGCTCGCCCAGGGTAAGCCGCGCCGTGCCGAGGCTGACATGGAACTCGAGGGTGCACGTGAGGCAATGCGGCTTCTCCTCTTCCACACGAGGGATCAGCCGTCTGATGAGCCCCGGGTCGCCGATCCGCATGGCCAGCTCGAGAGCCTGCTGGCGGGCCCCCTGGTGAGCGGGCGGCACGTCGTACTGCAGCGCTTCGATGCGACCGATCAGCTGGCGCGCTTCGCCTTCCTCGCCCCGCGCCCACACTATCCATGCCTCCCGCCGCAGGAACCACCCCAGCAGGAAGTCCACCCCGCGGAGGCGCTCGCCCACCCCCCGGGCTCTCCGGGTCAGCTCGAGCGCTTCGTCCCATCGGTTGGTGGAGAACAGGACCGTCGCCAGCCACTGGCAGGCATGGAAGATCGCCGTCGGGCTGCGCAGCTTCTCCCCAAGCGCAAGAAACTCGCGGGCTGCGCGCTCGGCCTCGGCGTAGTTTCCGCCGCTCAAGAGGCTCTGGACGAGGTCGACGTGCAGGTTGACGTCGGCGGCGGTGAACCCCGCGCGCCGGAGGGCGTGGTGTTTCTGCACCATCCCGCGGAACTGCGGCCACTCGTTACTGGACCGGTGGACCCAGGCCATGGCCCGGTAGGCCAGGCGCAGCTCGTCTTCCGCCCCGAGCCGCTCGGCCAGGGCGATCGCCTCCTGCGCGTGTTCGCGCGCCGCTGGCAGGTCACCGAGGCGCACCTGCTGCATTGCCAGCAAGGCGAGCGCGCGAGCCAGGATCGGCTGCTCCCCCTGGGGCCGCAGTAGCTGCACGGCTTCTTGCGCGGCAGCACCGGCCTGGGGCGCTTGAGACGTCCCAAAGGACTCGATGGATTCAGCCAGCCTGAGGGAGAGTGAGAGCACCCCTTCTTCATCCGCGGGGGCATGCTGTTTCACGAGGTCCAGGGCCCGCTGAAATGCCTCACCTGCCTCTTTGTTCTCCGCGAAGGCCCGGTACAGGTCTCCGAGGGCAACATGGACGCGCACTTCCTCAACCGGCTCTCCGAGGGCCTGGGCCAGCTCTAATGCGACCGAGAGGCGCCGCACGCCTTCCTCCAGCGCGTAGAGACGGGATGCCTTCTCCGCAGCTCGGATGTTGTAATCGATCCCCTTACTGGCGGCGGGTACACCCGCCTCTCCGAAGTGATACGCCAGTTCCTCCAGGTAATCGTCGAGCCGTGTCTGGAACATCCGTTCCATGGCCTCTCCAACCTGCTGGTGGAGACGGGCGCGTCGGCGGGCGTTTAGGCTCTCATAGAGCGTTTGACGGATCAGCGCGTGCTCGAAAGCATACCCCGTGCCGCGGCCCACCTTCGTTTCACGGATGAGCTGCAGTCGCGAGCCCTCGTCGAGCGCGTCGAGCACCTCATCTTCCTGAAGCTGGCTCACCGCGACGAGCACATCGGGGTTGAATTCGCGCCCGACAACTGCGGCGACGGGGAGCACGCGGCGGCACGTCTCGCCGGCCTTCGTCAGCCGGCGCCCGATCGCAGCCTTCACACTCTGGGGAATCTCGAGCTCTGCGATCCCCAGGCGCTGCCACCGGCCTTCCGCGCGATAGATCTTGCCCTCTTCTACGAGCGCCTTCACGACCTCTTCGATGAAGAACGGATTGCCTTCGGTCTCCTGAAAGATCGCCCCGCTCAGTTCATCGGAGATCTCCGCGTCAAAGAGGCCGGAGAGCAAGGCGCGGGTGTCCGCCACGGAGAGCCGGCGCAATGGGAGACGGTAGAAGAGACGCTCCCGATTCAACTGACTCAGGGTGTCGTTGAGCGGGTGTTCCAGGTCGAGCTCCATCTCGCGGTACGTGCCCAGGAGCAGCACACGCGACGTACGCAACGTGCGGGCGATGTGGGTAAGTAGCCGCAGGCTGGCGCGATCCGCCCAGTGCAGGTCATCGAGGATGAACACCACAGGCCGGCCGGCGGCCACCAGGGCCAGCCACTGGCTGACGGCGTCGAAGGCTTTGACCCGCTCGTCCTCTGCTGCCAGTGTGGCAGCGGCATCCCGCGCACGGTGACCGGCCTCCGGAAGGAGTAGGGCCAGATTCTCGGTCTGGTCGCCCAGCCGCTCAAGAGCACCCCGCCCCACTGCCTGGAAGAGCTGCCGGAGGCTCTCGACGAAGGGTAGATAGGGTACGCCCACGTCCTGCTCGTAACAGTGGCCGCGCACCACCACTCCGCCGCGCAGGCGAGCATAGACGACGAGTTCCTCGGCGAGGCGGGTCTTGCCGATACCTGGCTCACCCGAGATCATGACGAGCCGTCCCTCGCCGCTCAGCATCCGGTCGAGGTGCTCGCGCAACTCGGCCACCTCGCCTGCGCGTCCGACCAACTTGCCGCGGACGATGTGCTCCAGCAGCGTGGTCCGCGTCGTTGCGGCGACGGGTTGGACGTCTTCGGACGCCTCGGGCTGCATGGCGAGTTCCAAAGCACCGATCAGGCCAACAGCAGAGCCGTAGCGATCGTTCGGATCTTTGGACAGCAGACGCATCACGATGGCGTCGAGGGTTGCTGGGATGGCCTCGTTGTGCCAACGCGGCGCGACGGGCATCACATTGACGTGCTGGCTGAGCACGGTGAAGGGGTCGTCGCCGGCGAACGGCTTGCGTCCGGTCAGGCCCTCGTAGAGGACGCAGCCCAGCGAGTAGAGATCAGACCGCGCGTCCACCGCGCCGCCGAGGATCTGCTCGGGGGCCATGTAGGCCACGGTCCCGACGATGAGGCCCGACTGCGTCAGGCGGCTGCGCCCCTCGGAGCGGGCCAGGCCGAAGTCCATGACCTTGGCCGCGCCCTCGGAGGTCACCATGATGTTCTCGGGCTTGATGTCGCGGTGGACGATCCCGCGGTCGTGGGCGTAGTGGAGAGCCTGCGCGACCTGCACGGCTACGTCCGCGGCGCGGGGGACCTCCAACGGGATGAGGTCGGCCAGGGACTGGCCCTCCACGTACTCCATCACGATCAGCCGCTGGTCGCCTTCCTCGAGGACGTCGTAGACAGCGACGATGTTCGGGTGGTTGAGCTTGGCGGCGGCCTGTGCCTCGCGCAGCAGGCGGCGTAGGCCTTCCTCGCCTATTAACTGCGGCGAGAGCGCCTTGATGGCTACATGGCGGTCCAGCAGGGTGTCGTGGGCCTTGTAGACAACGCCCATGCCACCTTCGCCGAGGATGTTCTTGATGCTGTAGCGCTTGGCGAGAAGGGTACCGATCATCGGTCCAGCAGCTCGAGCTCGGTGCGCACCAGTCCTGCCATCCGCCGATCTCCCATCCGCTCCAGGAGCTGCAGGCATTCTCCGAGAGCCTGTTGGGCCTGGTGCCGGTCGCCCTCCGCGTCGCGGGCCTTCAAGGCCCATCCGAGGCGGCGGAGGAAGCGGGCTCTCACCACGGGAGCCCAATCAACGGATGGCAACACGCCCTGCAGCAATTCAACCGCCCGGTCGGCCTCACCGTCGTACAGTGCCAGTGCGGCCCGTCCCACCGCGCTGCCGATCACCGCAAGGCGAGCACCGGTCCGCTCACCCTGACCTTCTGCCGCAGCGCACACCTGCTCGCAGCGCTCCCGTCTCCCTGCCCGACCGAGTGCTTCCGCCACGGCCAGGAAGGGAGGCCATCCCGTATAGGTGGGGTCCTCGTCGATGGCGGTCGCCGCGCGCTCCGCAGCCGCCGCAGCGTCCTCCACACGGTCGAGGTCCAGGGCTTGCCAGGCCGCCTGGCCATTGATACCGAACGTCCACTGCGGGAATGGGTTGCGCTCATCCGCAAGCTCCTGCATGAGCGCCAGGGCTGCTTCCCATTCTCCCTCGAGCCATTTCAGCCGCGCCTCAGAGAGGCGCCTGTTCGTGGGGGAGAGCGGGCGCTGAAGGCTGTCCAGGAGGCGCTCGCGCGCCCGCTTCCAGTCTCCCCACATGAAGTAGACGAAGCTCACCTGCGCGTTGTGGAAGACGATCCCCTCGATGTCCCTGGTCCGCTTCGCCGCGTCGAGCGCTTCCCGGTTGAGCGCCAGCGCTTCTTCATGGTTGCCTTCCTCAAACGAGATCAGCGCCAGGTTGTTGAGGGCCCGCCCCAGCGCGGCGCGTCCTTCAGGGTCCCGCGTGGTGCGGCCCGCGACGATGGCGCGGCGGTAGAGCTCTTTCGCTTCCTCCTTGCGGCCATGGCGATGCGCGACGAGCCCGAGGGTCGCCAGGGCGTGGGCCTCTCTCGAGCGGTGCCCGATCTCGCCCGCGATGCGGATTCCCTCTGTCGCGTGCCGGGCGGCAGCCTCGAGATCGCGGAGAAACGCATGAGCCCTGGCCAGGTCGACGTGCGCGAGCAGGACATCCTCTCGCTGAGCGACCGGGTCTAGGCCTGCGAGGGCCTCTTTCAGGTGCGGGAGCGCGCCTGAGAAATCCCAACTGTACTGCAGCGCGTGGCCGATCAGGAGGTGAAGCCGGGCCGCCTCGCGGCGATTCCCATTCTGATCGTAGAAGGCGAGGGCCCGTTCATAAGCACGGACCGCTTCATCTGTCTTGTCGAGGTATGTGAAGGGCAGGCCCAGGGCCGCGTAGACCTCCGCCCCCCGGGGTTCATCACCCTTCTCCTCGAGAAGATCGAGGGCGTTCCGGTAGAAGCGGACGGCTTCCTCATAGGCGAAGAGGCCAATAGACTTCTCTGCCGCTTGAAGAGAGTAGGTGATCGCCTTTTCCGCGTCGGCCGTCTGCGATTGTGTGAAATGGTGGGCGAGTTCTTCGACCACGTCGTCGAGGCGGGCGCCGTAGACGACTTCGATCGCCTCCCCGACCTTCTGGTGGTGGCCGCGGCGGCGACGGTGGGCGAGCCCGTCGTAGAGCACTTCACGGATGAGCGCGTGGCCGAACTCATACTCGCTCTCGCGTCCCGAGGCCTGTTCCCGGACGATCTGCGCCTTCTCCGCCTCCTCCAATGCGTCCAAGAGGTCCTCCTCCCGCACCCCCTCGGCCTGCTGGAGGACCTCGAAGGTAAAGCGTCTGCCGATGACCGACGCCACCGTGAGGGCGCGCCGGCAGGGCTCCGAAACACGCTCCAGCCGCCGGCCGATCACCTCGCGCACCGACTGGGGGACATCCAACTCTTCGATGGCCTTGCGCTCCCACCCGCCATCCCCCCGGTAGATGGCGCCGGTCTCGACCAGGTGCTTCAGCACCTCTTCCACGAAGAACGGATTGCCCTCTGTCTCCCGGTACACGAGGTCTCGCATCTCATCCGAGACCGGGTTCTGCGTCTGGAAGGTCGCCTGGATCATGGCACTCACATGCTCGGGCGCCAGGCCCCGCACGAGCACGCGGCGGTGGAGACGCTCCCGGTTCATCTCCGCCAGCACGGTCGAGAGCGGGTGGGCGCGATCGACCTCGACATCCCTGTAGGTCCCGACGACGAGCAACCGCTCGGCCCGCAGCCCCCGGGCCACATGCCGCAGGAGCTGGAGGGTACCCGCGTCCGCCCAGTGCAGATCGTCGAACAGGACGACAAGCGGCTGGCGGTGCGCCAGGGTGGCAAGAAAGGACCGGACCGATTCATAGAGCCGAAGCCGCTCCTGGTTGGGCTCCAGCGGCGGGCTGGGTTCGAGCCTGGCGACCCGCGTGGCCAGCTCCGGGACGAGCTTGACGATTTCGGGCGCGTGCGGACCGAGTGCCTCCTCCAGCCGCTCGGCCGCCAGAGAGCGGACCGCGGCTTGAAGCACCTCCGCGACCGGCAGGTAGGGAATCGCCACCTCCTGCTCGTAGCAGCGCCCCGTGAGCGCCAGGCACCCGCGGAGGCGGGCGTAAACGAGCAGTTCCTCCGCCAGGCGGGTCTTGCCGATGCCGGGCTCGCCTGCGATCAGGACGACCTGCCCGCGGGCCGAGAGCATTGACTCCAGAGCAGACTTGAGTTCCCCAAGCTCCGGCTCGCGGTCGATGAGCCGTCCTCGCACCATCAGGTCGAACAGCGAGACGGCGGGAAGCGCCGCCGCGATCACCGAGGCGCCTTCCTGCTCCGCATCGAGCGGAAGCAAGGTGCTCCGCAACACATCGGCGAGCCCGGCCGCCGATTGATATCGCTCCGTGGGATCCTTGGCCAGGAGGCGGAGAATCGCAGCTTCCAACAGCGTGGGGAGGTCCGGGGTGTGGAAGCGCGGCGAGACGGGCGGGACGTTCACGTGCATGGAGATGATGGCGATGGGGTCGTCGGCGACGAAGGGCGCCTTTCCGGTGATGGCTTCGTACAGGACGCAGCCAAGGGAGTAGAGGTCGCTGCGTGCATCCACGGTGCCGCTGAGAGCCTGCTCCGGGGCCATGTAGGCCACCGTGCCCACGAGCATGCCGCTCTGGGTCATCCGGCTGCGCCCTTCTGAGCGGGCGAGGCCGAAGTCCATGACCTTCACCCCGCCGCCTGGGGTGGTGAGCATGTTCTCGGGCTTGATGTCGCGATGCACGATCCCATGCTCGTGCGCGTAGCCGAGCGCGTCACAGATCCGCAGCGCGATCTCCACGGCATCCTGCCAGGGCATTGGGATGCGCTCCCGGATGGTCTGGCCTTCGACGTACTCCATGACGATGAGGCGCTGATCTGAGTCCTCCAAGACATCGTAGATGCCGACGATGTTGGGGTGAGTCAGCTTGGCCGCCGACTGCGCCTCACGGAGCAGCCGGCGCGCGCCCTCATCACCCAGCATGGCGGCAGAGACGGCCTTGATGGCTACAGGGCGGTCCAGCAGGGTGTCGTGGGCCTTGTAGACGACGCCCATGCCACCTTCGCCGAGGATGCTCTCGATGCTGTAGCGCTTGGCGAGAAGAGTACCGATCATGCGGCCGGGTGGTTGATGCGCCGTAGGAGCGCGGAGAACCGGGGATCCGACCGTATCGGGTCGAGCCGCGGGTCGACGTAGAGCTCGACCAGACGGACCGAGTTCTCCGCAAAGGCCTTCTCCAACCACTCGAAGGCCTCATCATACCGATCGAGCCCCGCGCAGAGGTCGGCTAACACGTAGGGGGGGACGTACTCTGTGGCGGCTTGGGCCTGCAGTTCTTTGAGAATGGCCTCAGCATCGGCCCGGCGGCCGTCTCGGCCGTACACGTAGCCCAATGATGCTCGTGAGGCGTTGCCGCCGCCGAGGGCAATGGCCTGCTCGAGCGCCGCAGCGGCCTCCTCGTAGCGTTCCTGTCCGGCCAGAGCGAGCCCGATGACGTGCTGCGGCATTGAAAAGTTGCTCTCCAGTTCCAGGGTCTTTCGCGCCTGCGTCATCGCATCGTCGTATCGCCGGGCTCCGTAGAGCACGACCGCACATTCGGAGTTGATGGCCAGCGACAGCGGGTCCAGCTCGAGGGCCCGCGTAATCTCCACGAATGCTTCGTCGTGCCGGCCGAGCGCGGTCAGTAAGACAGCGTACCAGCGTCGGACCGGCGCGAACCCAGAGTTCGATCGGATGGCCCGGCGAAAGCTTTGCTCCGCTCCGATCCAATCTTTGTCGTACGCCACCCGGGCCAGGCCAAGCGCCATGTGGACCTCGGCCAGCGTGGAGTCGAGGTCCAGCGCGTGCCGTGCGGCGGCCTTCGCCCGCGGCCCGGCCTCCCCCGGATCCATCAGGCCGAATCCCATGATCGCGTACACTTCCGCCAGCCCCGCATGCCCAAGCGGCGACGCCGGGTCCCGTGAGATGGTCTCGTTGAAGTAGGTTATCGCCTTCTCGAACCCCTCGTCGGTGCGCTTGTTCAGGTGGTAGCGTCCCTTGAGATAGGCTTCGTACGCAGCGTGATCGCGGGTGGCCCGTTTGGCAAGCCGGCGTTGCTCGGTGCCCGTAAGCCGCGGACGGAGCCGTCCCGCAACTTCGCGGGCGATGTCTTCCTGCACGGCGAGAATGTCCGACGAGTGGCGCTGATACTGCTCACCCCACAGCTGCCATCCCTGCCCAACGTCGACCAGCTCGGCTCCGACAAGGAGTGTGTCTCCGCGCCGCTGCACTCGCCCAGTGAGCACTACGGCAACCCCCAGTTCCCGTCCCACGTCCAGAGGATCCCGATCTCGCCCTTTGAAGCGAAACGCGGTGCTGCGGGCCAGGACGCGCACTTTCGGAAACTGGGAGAGGGTGTTGATGATGGCCTCGGTGAGTCCATCGCTGAGGTACTCCTCTTCAGGGTCTCCGCTGCCGAAAGGCAAAACGGCCAGCGACGGGATGGATCGTCTCCGCGAGACAGAGGTTGCCGGGACAGGTGCGGGCTGGGTGGGCCGGCCCGCCCGCTGAAGACGGCGGAGGTCGACGGCGAGGTCGTCCGCGTGCTGGTACCGTTCGTCGGGATCCTTGGCCAGGCATTTCTCGATCAGGGGACGCAGCGCGGCGTGGATCGCGGACGGCTCGCGCAGACGCGGCGGGTCCTCGGACTCGGTTCGCCGCAGCACCTCCATCCACGTCTCGCCCCCGAAGGGCCGCTCTCCCGTCGCCATCTCATAGAGCACGCATCCGAGCGAGAAGATGTCGATCCGGTGATCAGCCGCGTAGCCAGCGGCTTGTTCAGGGGACATGTATCCGACGGTGCCCACGACCAGGCCAGGCTCAGTGAACGCACCACGAACAGGGTCGATCCGATCCGTCTGGGTGAGCTTGGCCAGACCGAAATCCAGGAGCTTCACGTACCCGTCCGGGCGGACCATGATGTTCTCGGGCTTGACATCGCGGTGCACGACCCCGGCGCGGTGGGCCGCCGCAAGAGCGTCGGCGGCCTGTGTGCCGATGGCAAGGAGCTTCTCGTACGGGAGTCTGCCCTCGCCCAGTAAGTCGCGCACTGTGGTTCCCTCGACGTGCTCGGTCACGATGAACCGCCGGCCCTCCACCTCGGCGATCTCATGGAGGGTGAGGATGTTCGGATGGTTGAGAGCGGAGACCGTGCGCGCCTCCTGTTCGAACCGGCGGAGGCGGTCGGCATCCTGCGTCAGGGCCACGGGGAGGAGTTTGATGGCGACCTTTCGCCCCAGGCGGGTATCCTCGGCGAGGTAGACATCACCCATGGCGCCGCGACCGAGCATTGACCCGATGCGGTAACGGTCGGCGAGAAGGGTTCCGATCACGTGGCTGGGGCGGTCGTCTCGGCCGCGAGCTGCTGCTTCATCCACTCGGCCGCGCCTTCGAGGGCCTCAGGGACATTGCGCAGCACGTGCACACCGCTGCGCCACGGCTGGGCCTGCGCGGTCGGGACGAGCCTGGCCAGTTCCTCCGACTGGACGCGGTACATCTCCGGCTCAAGGACCCCGTAAACCAGGAGCATCGGACAGCGGATCTGGTGGGCGACGTCGAAGACGCTCACGTCCGGCGCCCATGTCAGCGGCCCCGGGGAGGGGCGCTTGCCCGCCTTGTAGGCCGCCTCGAATCGGGCCCGCATCAGGGGTTCGGGCAACTGGATGCCGGGATGGGTCTTATCGAGCGGGTTGAACATTCCGCTGATCGAGACGACGGCCCGGACGCGCGGGTCGCGCGCGGCGAGCTGGCCGGCATGCCAGGGGCCCAGGCTCCACGCGCTGATCCCCACGCCGCGTCCGTCCACCCGCTGCTGCGCCAGGACGGCCGTCATCACCTCCTTGAGGACCTCGGCGTCGCGCAGGGTTCCCGTCACCGGCACGGTCGTCTCCCCGAAGCCGGGCAGGTCGACCCGCAGGGTGGCCATCCCGCGCCGGCGGTATCGCTCGGCCTCCTCCGTCACCGACTCTTTGCCGGCCCCCGACCCGTGGAGGACCAGGACCACGGGATACGGCCCGCCCGGGCCGGGGAACTCGAGGATGCCGACGAGCTTCCCGTATGGAGTCTCCACGACGAGCTTCTGCACGTCCGGTCCGAGCATCGCTTCCTCGAACAGCCGGACGCTGGCCTCGTACACCGGTCCCAGATGCATCGCCGCGACCGAGATGCGGCTGGCGAGTTGCGCGACGGCCTTAGCCGATGGCGTGCCCCGGACGGCCCTCAGGACCTCATCCAGGTAACCGACGACCGCTTCCCGCTCCTCGGGACTGAACAGGTGGACCGCCCCTCGGCTCAGGGGGACGGGTGATCGCTGGGCGAGGCGTTTCAGCGTCGCATCCTTCGCCAGCACCATCTCCAACGCGGGGAGGTAATAGCTGAGGGCGATATCCGCGTCGTAGTACGCGCGCAGGGCCTTGTCGCCCGCCCGCCAGGAATAGTCGACGGCTTTCGCGTCATCATCGCTTTCGAGGAAGTGATAGGCCAGGCGCTCAGCGTAGAAGTCGGTCCGCCCGCGGTAGAGGTCCTCCAGCAGGTAGCCCAGCTCTGCGTGCAGCCGGCGGCGGCGCCGCCGGTCGAGCTCAGCGTAGACGACCTGATGGATGAGATGGTGGTCGAAGGCGTAGTCCGCTTCCAGGTCAGGACCCCCGGACGTAAACCCCGCGACTTCGGTCCGGCCCTCTCCCTCTGCGCGCCGATCGACCGGCGTCACAAATCGGGCCGCCTCCACCTGGCGGAGACTCTGCTCCACGTCCTCCTCCGTCAGCCCGTGGGCGCCGGCGAACTGATTCAGCAGCTCGAGGCCGAAGTAGCGGCCGACGACCGAGGCCAGACCGAGCACCTGCTGCGCCTTCGAGTCGAGGTGGTCGAGTCGCGCCCCAATGGCCGCGCGGATCCCCTGGGGCACCTCACCGGCCAGGCGGTCGATGGTGACCCCGGGAGCCAGGATGTACTTCGCACTCTCCTCGTCCCAGCGGAGGCGCTCGTTTTCGACCAGGCCGTTCACGAGCTCCTCGAGAAAGAACGGGTTTCCCTCCGTCTGCTCGTGGGCGAGCGCGGCCAGACCGTCGGGTGCGGGGCCGCCCAGGAGCGCCTCCAGGAGCTCGGCGGTCTCGGGGAGGGTGAGACGGCGCAGACGCTCGCGGACCAGCAGCCGCTCCCGGTTGAGGTCGACCAGGAGGCGGCTGAGCGGATGGGTCCGCTCCAGCTCGACTTCGCGGTAAGCGCCCAGGATCAGGACGGGGATCTCGCGCGTCGAGAGGGCCAGGTGATGGACGAGCTCGAGGGAGGGCGGGTCGGCCCAATGGAGGTCGTCGACGACGAAGAGAACGGGCCCATCTCTACTCAGCCGGGCCAGGATGTTGCGGAGAGCCCGGATCGGGCGCGCGTCCTGCGCCACCCCAACGCCCGCCGCAGCCTCTGCAGGGAGCACGCCTCCAAAGCCTAGATGCTTGAAGGTGTGGTCCGAGAGGAGCGCAATCATTTCAGGGCCGGCCACGCCGAGGAG
>JBOGSD010000155.1:0-17577 GCA_050695215.1 bacterium | reverse complement strand
CTTCCGAAGTCTCAGGAGGAACTCGAAGAGCTCGTCGAGACCTTCGAGGGGAAGACCCGCCACCTCGGCGGGGTGGCCGGGACGCTCATCACGGCGGCGCTCGTCCTGATGAGCTTCTATCACCTCTACGCCTCCCAGGCGACGATCATCGCCCAGATCCACCGCACGATTCACCTGATCTTCGTGCTCGTGCTGGCCTTCCTGCTCTACCCTGCCCGCAAGCGCGTCCTCGGCCGGATCACGCCGGTGGACGTGATCCTGGTCGCCGTCACCGCGGCGGCGCTCGGGTACGTCTTTGTGGACTTCGACGGCTTCATCAACCGCGCGGTCATTCCGACGCGCTGGGACCTGCTCTTCGGGACGATCACGATTCTGCTGGTGCTGGAGGCCACGCGCCGCACCGTCGGCAACGCGCTGCTGATTCTGGTCGCGGCGTTTCTGGTCTATGGCTTCGTCGGCCCATGGCTGCCCCCGCCGTTCACGCACCGCGGCTACGATCTGGCCCGCATCGTCGGCCACCTCTACATGGGACTGGAAGGGATCTTCGGCGTCCCGCTGGAGGTCGCCTCAAGCTTCATCATCCTCTTCACGATCTACGGATCGTTCCTGGAACAGTCGGGTGCGGGCAAGTTCTTCGTCGACCTGGCCCTCGCCCTCACCGGGCGGCGGCGCACGGGCGCCGGGCAGGCCGTCACGGTCGCCTCCTTCCTGCTGGGCGGTCCATCCGGCAGCGGGGTCGCCACGACGGTCACCGTCGGCGCCATCGCCTACCCGATGCTGAAGCGCGCCGGTTATGATCGGGAATCGGCGGGGGGGTTGCTCTCGGCGGGAGGCATCGGGGCGGTGATCTCGCCCCCCATCCTGGGCGCGGCGGCCTTCATCATCGCCGAGATTCTGAGGATCTCCTACCTGCAGGTCCTGAAGATGGCGATCATCCCGACCGTTCTTTACTACCTGGCCATCTTCTTCATGATCGAACTGGACGCGCGGCGCTTCCAGCTGCGGCGGGTGGAGATTGCTGCGGAGCACCCCCTCCGCCTGATCGTCCGCTACGGCTACTTCCTCAGTTCGCTCGTGGTCATTCCCGTCTTCATGCTGATGGGATTCACCGCCATCAACGCCGTGCTGTGGGCCACCGTCATCGCCCTGGCCACCTCGTTCCTCCGGCGCGAGACCGCCCTGGTGGTGGCCGTCCGCGCCCCGTCGCGGCGTGATCAGCGGGAACCGCGTTGGCCGGCTTTGGCCATCGCCGCGCTGGCCGGGGCCCTGTTCTGGGTGACCGTGTCGCGGGAGGCCCTGACAGCGCGGTCGGCGGTCGCCTGGGCGCTCGTGGCGGCCTTCTTCCTGGTCGCGGCCCTGCGGCGGGGCCGCCTGGGCGCCGGAGCGGTGACGCTCAACGCGGAGAAGGGCGTCGCGGCGCTGGCCAACGGCAGCCGGCAGGTCCTCAGCGTGGCCGTCACCACCGCGGCCGCCGGCATCATCGTCGGCATCACGACCCTCACCGGTCTGGGCCTGAAGATCGCCGACATCATCGTCTCGGCCGCCGGCGGCTTTCTGCTGCCGACTCTGATCTTCGCGGGCGTGGCGCTGTGGATTCTGGGGCTGGCCCTGCCGATCACCGCCACCTATATCATCGCCGCGGTGATGGTGGCCCCGGCGCTCATCCGCCTGGGCGTCTCCGAACTGGCCGCGCACATGTTCATCTTCTATTACGCGGTCCTCTCGGAAGTCTCGCCGCCCGTGGGCCTCTCGCCGATGGCCGCCGCCGCGCTCACTGGAGGGAACGCCTTCAAGACGATGATGCAGGCCTGGCGCTATACGCTCCCGGCCTTCGTCGTGCCCTTCATGTTCACCGTGCACCCCGCGGGGCTGGGACTGCTGCTGGAATCGACGGAGTGGTTGGACGTGGTCAGGGTGGGGCTCACCGCGGTCGTGGGGCTGGGCGCGCTGGCCGCGGCCGCCAGCGGCTGGCTGCTGCGCCGCACCAGCGTGATCGAACGGGCCCTCCTCGCCGGGGCCGGCCTGCTGCTCGTCTACCCGGCCACCGGCCTCGACCTGATCGCCGCGGCCCTGATCGCCCTGGTGGTTATCCTGCAGATCCGTTCGCCCCAGCCGGCCGGTGCGGCGCGGGGCGCGGGAGGGTAGGGATGATGGAAGAGGAGTCGCCCGAGCCCACCCCGGCGGAGGCGCCCACGAGCGAGCCCGTCAACGCGACGGCCGTGATCCTCGCCTGCATCAGCCTGCTCGCCTCCAAGGCCTGGGAGGCGATGGGACTGGTCCCCGATCCGGCCACCAAACGCATCGAGCGCGTGCTCCCCGACGCGCAGGTGGCCATCGACGCCGCCGCCGCGCTGGCCGATCTCATCCGCGGGAGGGTCGGCGACGCCGAGCGCCGCGAACTGGACACCCTCCTGATGAATCTACGCCTGAATTTCGTGGAGCAGCGGGCTAAGGGATAGGGTTGGGGGGCACGTCCTCCAAAACCGCACTACGGGATCACGGTTTTGTCGGACGTGCCCCCCAACCTCAGACCAAGACCGCGCTACCCGAGCCTCAGCCGCACACTCACCGTCTGGCAGAGAACTGCCGAACGGCGGCGTCGATGCCGCGCTTCGTCAGGCCGTGGGCGAAGGGCCCGTCTGGGTTGTCGAAGATCCAGACGTGCAGCATCTCCCCCGCCCGCGGGACGAGCGTGGTTCCGGGCGGGCACTGGCCGTCCATGGAGCGGAGGGCGTTGCCCATCCCCGTGGCGCATTCGTGGTTGTGCCACTCGGTCAGCGGGCCGCCCGGCCTGGGGCCCATGCCTTTAGGAGCCTTGAAGAGCGCGCCCAGCAAGACGATCTCCCCGGACTCTAACTTCATATAGACGAGCCCCTCCGGCCGCTGCGGATCGAGCGAGACGCCGTCGCGGGTATTCGCCCCGTGGCCGAAGTGGGCGGGTCCCCACGCGCCGAAGCGAAAGGGGGCGTTTTGCCTGAAGCCATCGGCCTGGGCGGCGCTCACCTTCGCATAGCGCGCGATGCCGGCTCTGACGTCGGCAAGGAGTTTGGCCGCGCCGGCCTGCTGCTCTGACGTGGCCGCCGCGGGCTGCCCCGCCGTTCCGTGGGATCCGTGGCCGGACTGCGCGGCGGTCATCGCCGTCCCGAGCGTCAACAGCAGCGCCGACGCCAGGGCGAGCCCACGCAGCATCGAGGAAAACCTTCGCCTCATCATCACCGTCCTCCAAACTGCCGCAGCGCGGCCCGGATGGCGTCGGCCGAGAGGGCGTGGGCGAACGGGCCCTCAGGGTGGTCGAAGAGCCAGATGTGCATCATCTCGATGCGCTCACCGACGAAAAAGGCGCCGGCCGGGCACTGTCCCGGGCCGGTGGCGATCACCGCCTGCCCGGTCGCGCTGATGCACAGGTTGTCGTGGGTGTGCCAGTCGGTCAGCGGGCCGCCCGGACGCGGACCCTGGCCTTGGGGCGCGCTGAACATGACCCCCAGCACCACCACTCGGCCACTCGGCAGTTTCAAGTAGACGAGGCTTTCTGGACGCTCCGGGTCGAGCAAGCGCCCGTCACGGCTGTAGGTGAAGTTGGTGAAGTGGGCCGGGCCCCACGTCCCCACGCCCCAGCGGGTGGACTGGACGTATCCGGCCTTCATCGCGGCATTGACGTCGGCGTACGGCGCGACGCCGGCCCGGATGTCGGCCACGAGCCTGTTGGCCGCGGCCCGCTGTTCGGGAGTAGGGGCGGAACTCGAGCTCGAACCCGGCGCCGGCGATGCGACCGGGGCGGGCGGGGAGCCGTGCCCCTCATGCCCGCTGCCGTCGGCCATCTCCGGCCCCGCGTGCACGTGACCCGCGGCGCCATGCCCATCCTGCCCCGCCACGGCCGACGCCAGGGTGAGCGCCGCCAGCAGCGCCAGGGCGACGCCCCCGGCAAAGAGCGCGTGCCCGGGATTCGACATCGTGAACATGTGCATGGAATCGCCTCCTCTCCGACGCTGACGGCCCAGCGGGACGGGAAGTTTATCCAGCCGGCTCGCGGGAGAAAAGTCTCTCGCAGCAGACGCCTAAAAGTGACGCCTCTTGTGCATGAAACGGTGGTATGGACTCCCTGGACCTCTTCGAAGATCTCGGCTGGCTGGTGCTCGTCATCGTGAGCGCCTTCACGCTGGCCCTCACCTGGTTCCCCCACTAGCAGGCCCCGGTTCCCGTTGATCGGCGCCCCGGCGAGGGCATCGCTGTGTCCCGACATATAATGAAACCGGGTTCCTGAGGGTCGTATGGCCGAACGCCTGAAATCCGCCGCCAGCGCCTACCTCCAATCCGCCGTCGAACAGCCGGTGGACTGGTATCCCTGGGGGCCCGAGGCGTTCGAGCGGGCGCGGCGCGAGGACCGGCCGATCCTGCTGGACGTCGGCGGCGCCTGGTGCCACTGGTGCCACGTCATCGACCACGAATCGTACGACGATCCCCGCACGGCAGAGATCATCAACAAGCACTTCGTGGCCATCAAAGTCGACCGGGACGAACGGCCCGACGTGGACGCGCGCTACCAACACGCGGTGCAGGCCATGTCGGGGCAGGGCGGGTGGCCGCTCACGGTGTTCCTCACCCCCGAGGGCCACCCATTCTTCGGCGGCACCTACTTTCCGCCCACCGACGCCCAAGGGCGCCCCTCCTTCCAGCGGGTGCTCCTGAGCGCAGCGCAGTTCTACCGGGAGAACCGGGACGAAGCAGAACGCGTCGCCGCCGACCTGCAGGCGCAACTGAGCGCGGCGCTGGCGGGGACGGCCTCCGGCGACCTCGACGCCGCGCTGGTCGACCGCGCCATCGACGACGCGCTCCGAGCCTTCGACGTCAGCAACGGCGGCTTCGGGCGCGCACCCAAGTTTCCGCACACCGGGACGATCGATCTGCTGATCCGGCGCGCCTCCCGCACCGGGGAGGAACGGCTGCTCAGCGCGATCAGCCGCACGCTGGAGAAGATGGGCCGCGGCGGCGTCTACGACCAGCTCGGTGGGGGCTTCCACCGGTACTCCGTGGACGCCCACTGGATCGTCCCCCATTTCGAGAAGATGCTCTACGACAACGCCGGCCTGCTCCGCAATTACGTGCAGGGCTACCAGTTGACTGGCGCCCCGTTCCTGCGCGAGGTCGCCCTCGGGATCTACGACTACCTGCGCACGGTGGCCTGGGACGAATCCCGGGGAGGCTTCTACGCCAGCCAGGACGCCGACATGGGGCCGCACGACGACGGCGACTACTACACCTGGACGATCGACGAGGTCCGCGCGGCGCTGCCCGACGACGACGAATACCGCGTGGCGATCCTGCATTACCACGTCAACGAACGCGGGGAGATGCCGCACGACCACCGGCGCAACGTCCTCTTCGTCGAAAAAGATCCCGACGCCATCGCCGTGCTCACCGGCCTGCCGGAGCCCCGCGTGCGCACCCTCCTCTCCTCGGCCAAACGCCGGCTGCTGGCCGCCCGCGGCGGCCGGCCGACGCCGTTCATCGACCGCACCATCTATGCGGGGTGGAACGGCATGGCCATCGCCGCCTGCTTCGACGTCTTTGCCGGGCTGGGGATCGAGAGTGCCCGTCCACTCGCCCTGCGGGCGCTCGACCGCATCCTCGCCGACGGGTACCGGCCGGGCGACGGCGTCCTGCACATGATCACGGCGGGCGGCGCCTCCCACCCCGGGCTGCTGGAGGATCAGGTCCAGATCGGCGCGGCCTGCCTCGACGCGTTCGAAGTCACGACCGACCCACGCTATGTGGCGGTCGCCCGCGACCTGGCCGACTACCTGCTCCGCGAGTTCGAAGATCCGGGCGGCGGGTTCGTGGACATCGCCCGCAGCCGCCAGACCGACCCTTCGCTGGCCACGCCGAACAAGCCGGTCCAAGACGCGCCGACGCCGGGGGCCAACGCGGTCGCCGCGTTGATGCTGCTGCGCCTGGCCAGGCTGCTCGATGCGCGCCCCTACCGCGACGCGGCGGAGCGGACGCTGCGGGCCTTCGCCGGCGGGCTCGCCCGCGGTGGATTGTTTGCGTCCACCTTCTTTCTCGCCGTGGAAGATCTGACGCGGGAGCCGGCCCACATCGTCATCGTCGCCCCGGCGCCGCAGCCCGATCGCGAGGGGGAGGAGCGGGATGGTCTCGGCCAGCGCCTGCACGCCGCCGCCCTGGCGACCTTCCGGCCGGGGAAAATCGTCGCCCTCTACCACGAGGACGGCCAGGGTCCGGCCTCCGGCGGACCACCTCTCCCCCCACCCGTCCGGGCGATGGCGGCCGCGGGCACGGGGGCGCGCGCCTACGTCTGCGCCGGCCAGGTCTGCGCGGCGCCGACCAGCGACCCAGAGGCGCTGGCGACCTTGATCCGCACGTTCAACGTCTGACCGCTCTCGACGCCCCCCATGTACGTCCGCCTCAAGCACACCCTCTCCGCGCTGACCCTGGAGATGCTGGCCCAGGCTCCCCGCTACCGGGCGATGGCCTGGTTGCTCGCCTATGCGCGTCTGGCTCCGGACGGCGGGGCCGTATCCGAAGGGGCCCTGCGTCCGGCCGCCGCCAGGCTGGGCACGGCCGGTCCCCGCGCGCTGCGGCGCTTGGAGGCTCTGGGCATTCTGCAGCGCGATGACGGAGAGGTCCGCCTCGCGCCCGAGTACCTGCCGCACCGCGACTATTTCACCCGGCAGGTCCTGCGGCTGGGGTCGGCGCTGCGCGACCTGGACCGGCGGAAGGGCGGCGACCGGAGGACGCTGCCCCTCCGGCGCGGGATCGCCCTCTTCAACGCGGGCCTCTTCTTCGAGTGCCACGAACTCCTGGAAGACGTCTGGAGGGCCACCGCGGGCCCCGACCGAGACTTCTATCACGGGATCATTCAGGTCGCCGCCGCTTTCTACCACTTTGAGAAGGGAAATCAACACGGCGCCCGGACGCTGCTGGCCAAGGCAATGTCAAAGTTGGACCAGTGTGGGCCCCGTCACCTGGGGGTGGAAGTGCACCGGCTCCTTGCCGACCTGCGGCGGTGGCGACGTCGGTTTGGCTCGAGCAAGGCGGGGCGGCCGCTGGAACCCGGAGCGGCGCCGGTCATCCTCGTTCGTGCTACGATATGACCGATCGCGGAAGGGTGGCCGAGCGGACGAAGGCAGCGCACTGCTAATGCGTTGGTCGCCTTATCAGCGGCCCGTGGGTTCGAATCCCACCCCTTCCGCCAGTTAAGACATGAAAACACATCTGCTCACACATGAAAAAACAATTCAGCACAATAGACGAATATATCAAGACCTTCCCCAAGGATGTTCGAAGTATTCTTGAAAAAATACGGCAGACAATTATGAAAGCGGCACCTGAGGCTGAAGAAACGATCAGTTATCAGATACCCACTTTCAAATTGAATGGCAACTACTTGATATATTTTGCCGGTTTTAGAAACCATGTCAGCGTGTATCCAGCGCCGAGAGAGAATGAGGTATTTAAAGAGGAGCTTTCTCTCTACAAAGGAGGAAAAGGCACCGTTCAATTTCCGCTCGATAAGCCTATTCCATATGACTTGGTGAGGAGAATTGTGAAGTTTAGAGTGAAGGAAAGTCTGGCCAAGGGGAAAAAGAAGTAACCCCGCCACATTCCCACGCCGCCGTGCTCCAGCAAGAGAACCTCCGCATCGTCTCTCTCCTTCCCAGCGCGACGGAGATCGTCTGCGCGCTCGGCCTGAGCGACGCCCTCGTCGGGATCTCCCACGACTGCGACTATCCTCCCGCCATCGAAGGCAGGCCCGTCCTCAGCCAAGCCATCATCACGGGTGACCTCACGAGCGCCGGCATCGACCGGCACATCCGGGGACAGCTCCATCGCGGACTCAGCGTCTACCATCTGGATCAGGCCCAACTCGGATTGCTCGATCCGACGTTGATCCTGACGCAGGAACTCTGCGACGTCTGCGCGCCCTCCTTCACCCTCGTGCAGGCGGCGGCGAGAGTCGCAAGCTCGGACAGCCGGATCGTCTCGCTAGAGCCACACGGCCTCGAGGACATCCTGGACACCGTCGCGCTCGTGGGGGAGTTGACGGGGACGCGGCAGCAGGCCGTGGGCCTCGTCGCTGCGCTGCGCGACCGCATCCGGCGGGTGCGGGCAGCGGTCGCCGACCGGCCTCGCCCCAGGGTCGTCTGCCTCGAATGGGTTGATCCACTCTATGTGGGCGGCCACTGGGTCCCGGAAATGGTCGAGGCCGCGGGAGGATCGGACCTGCTCGGCCGCCCCCGCGACCATTCGTACCGGGTCGAATGGGACGCGGTCTTAGGAACGGATCCAGACATCCTGGTGCTGATGCCGTGCGGGTTCGACCTGCAGCGCACGCGGGAGGAGGCTCGGCTGCTCACAGACCGGCCGGGATGGTCTGAGCTGAGGGCGGTCCGGTCGAGGGGCGTCTACATGACGAACGGAACTGCCTACTTCAACCGGCCCGGTCCCCGGATCGTGGACGGGTTAGAGATCCTGGCCGCCATCCTCCACCCGGGCGCCGTGTCCTGGCCACTCCCCCAGGACGGGTCGGAGAGGCTATAACCCCGCCAGAACTTCCTCGGCCTCGCGGACGATATCCCGCACAATCTGCGCCGCCGGCTTGATCTCGTTGACCAGGCTCACAGACTCCCCGGCCCAGAGCGAGACGGAGTCGATATCCCCCCGAAACACAGGGAGGGGCATGTACGACGCATACCGGGGAATCTCCCTCTCTACACCGTCGATGCCGGTCGACGTCCCGACAACGCGCCCTTCCCCGGGCCGTTCGCCGCTCGGCGGACGCCCGGCAGCTTCCCACTCCTCCACGAGCTTGTTCCGCAGGACCCGATGTGGAGCGTCAGGCCATCCGATATCAAAGAGATACTCACTGTAGACGGTGTCTTCGGCTCTCCCCCGGACGACCCGAGCCTTGTACTCAGGATGCGCGAAGGCCTCCTCGCTGGCCACGAACCGCGTTCCCATGGAGACCCCTTGAGCGCCCCAGGCGAGAGCCGAGACGAGACCCCTTCCGTCCGCAATGCCGCCGGAGGCGAGAACGGGCGTTGGCGTGATCGCGTTCACCACGCTCGGGACGATGACCGAGAGGGCCGTCTTGCTCTTGACGTGACCACCCGCCTCCATCCCCTGGGCAATCACCGCATCCACGCCCGCCTCCGCCGCAGCCACCGCCTCTTCCACGGAACCGACCTGAATGAAGACC
Source organism: bacterium (assembly GCA_050695215.1). Classification (GTDB taxonomy): domain Bacteria; phylum Sysuimicrobiota; class Sysuimicrobiia; order Sysuimicrobiales; family Humicultoraceae; genus JACQGZ01. Next base: position 8,363 of record JBOGSD010000155.1, on the reverse strand, counting down.
TTTGTCCCGCGCCGGTGCGCCTCGGCGACGTACGGTGCGGGATCGCCCCAGAAGAACACGAGGAGCGGCACCCGCGCGGCCAGGCAAGCGTCGATTGTTTCATCTCGCGTCTCGTCGGCGGCGAGAATGACATTGGCCCCGAAAGGTTTGTTGGTGAGCGACCGGACCGCCTGGGCCCGCTCCTGGACGTAGGGCGCAGGAAAGTTGGTGGCGCCGATCACCCCACAGCCTCCGGCATTGGAGACCGCGGCGGCCAGTTCGGGCACAGCGCCGCGCGCGAAGCCCACATTGAAGATAGGGTACTCTATGCCCAGGAAATGGCAGAGCGGCGTCTTGAGGGACACGGCATCGTTACGTTCGCGAGGCAGGACGGCGCCCCTGCAGAACGAAGTCCGATCATACGCCGGGTACACAGGAGGGACGCATTGGAACAGACCATCCGGAACGTCGCCATGCTGAAAGGCCTGACACCCGAGCAAGTCCGCCGTCTGGCGGCGTCGGCCTCACGCGCCACGTTGGACGCCGGCGAGACCCTCTTCCATGAGGGGAACCCGACCGGCGGCGTGTTCGTCATCGAAGCCGGTCGCATTCGATTGACCCGCAAGGGCACCCGCATCGCCGACCTCGGCCCCGGCGAGATGTTTGGTGAAATGGCCGCTCTCGACGGGGGGCCGCGCGTCGTCACGGTCACGGCGAGCGAACCCACCACGCTCGTGGCCATTCCCGCGGAAACCTACAACGCCGCGGTCTTCGAGAACGTCGCCGTGCTCAAAGAGGTGCTCCGCGTCGTGCTGAGCCGCGTCCGCGGCCTGGAGGACGCGCTCCGCAGAGGCTGATGCCCCTGGACTTCCTCTGGCCGGCGCTGCTGTGGGGGCTCTTGTTGATCCCCATGCTGGCGGCCTCCTACCTGTGGACGCTGCGCCGTCAGATCCGGGCGGCGGTGGCTTTTCCTGACGTCCCCACCCTTGCGGTGGCGGCGGCGCGGGCCCGCCGGTGGGTCCGCCATCTCCCGGCGATCCTTTTTCTGATCGGGCTTGCCGCCGTGCTGGCCGCCGTCGCGAGGCCGGTCGCCCTGGTGCCCGTGCCGGCCGATCAATCGGCGATCATGCTCTCCATGGACGTCAGCGGCAGCATGCGCTCGCAGGACGTCGCGCCCTCCCGGATGGAGGCGGCCAAGGACGCGGCCAAGACCTTCGTCGCCGCCTTACCCCCGCGCGTGCGCGTCGGGCTGGCCATCTTCGGAGGGTACGCCGCCCTGGTGGTCCCACCGGTCACCGACCACGAACGCGTCACCGCAGCGATCGACGGCCTGGGGTTCATCCGGCGGACCGCCATCGGCGAGGGTCTGCTCGAGGCGATGGGGGCCCTGCCCGGACGGATCCGGCCCATCCCCGGCGCCGCGCCGCCCCCGACCCCGACCGCGCCCCGGCCGTCCGGGGTCGTCATCCTGCTCTCGGACGGGGTGAGCAACACGGGGATCGATCCGCTGCAGGCCGCGGAGATGGCACGGCAGCAGGAGGTCACGGTCTACACGGTGGGCGTGGGACAACCGGTGAGCACCGGCGCCTGGACCGTCGGCGGACCTCTCGACGAGGACACCCTCAAGGAGATCGCCGACGTCACAGGCGGGCGCTATTTTCACGCCTCCTCCGCCGAGGGATTGCGCGAGGTCTACCGGCACCTGGCCCGGACCGTAGGCTGGGAACGGCGGCGGGAAGAGGTCTCGGCCGTGGCGGCGGGACTTGGGGCGGTCGCCTTGCTGGCCGCCTTCGCGCTGAGCCGTCTGGCAGTCTATCCCCTGGGCATGTGAGAATCCGATCTAGGAGGGAGAACGCCATGCGTCCTTCTCTGATCACGGCAGTGCTGACGGTCCTGCTCACCGCTGCACTCCCCATCCCGCTCGCCTCGCAACAGTCCGAAGTCATCGTGCAGGATTTTGAGTTCAGGCCCGCGGTGGTCCGCCTCAGCGTGGGAGAGTATGGGCCCGGCGTGGACGTCAGGTGGGTCAACAATGGGCCCTCGACGCATTGGATCGTCGCGGATGGACGCGCGTTCGACTCGAGGGAGCTGGCGCGGGGCGCCACCTTCTCGTTCCGCTTCGAGGCTGCGGGTACGTTCGACTATCACTGCAACGTCCACCCGACGATGAAGGGGCAGATCGTCGTCACCGTCCGCGAGCCCGGGTACTAGCCGCATCCCTCGACGTGGCCGTCCGCGCCGCCGAGATCGTCTGGGACCCGACCCCCGACTACGTCGAGGGGAGCCGTCTGATCCGGTTCATGAGGCGGCACGGCGCGTCAGACTACGAGGCGCTGCACCGCCGCTCCGTCGAGGACATGGCGTGGTTCTGGGACGCGGTGAGCAAAGATCTCGCCCTGGAGTGGTTCAAGCCTTACACCCGCGTCCTCGACGACTCGCGGGGCATCCCCTGGACCACCTGGTGGACTGACGGCCGCTACAACTACGTCCACAATTGCCTCGACCGCCACGTCGCCCGCTTGGGCAGCAAGGTCGCCTGCATCGCCGAGGGCGAGGACGGCACGGTCCGCCGGTTCACCTACCGCGAGATGCTGGAGGAGACCAACCGGCTGGCCAACGCCTTGCGCCGGTTGGGGATCGGCAAGGGAGACCGTGTCGGCATCTTCATGCCGATGACCGCCGAGTGCGCGATCGCCACCCTGGCGGTCAACCGCATCGGCGCGGTGTACGTGCCCATCTTCTCGGGGTTCGCAGCCGGGGCCGTGGCGACCCGTCTGCAGGACTCGGAGGCGGCCGCGCTGATCACGGCCGACGGCTTCAGCCGTCGGGGGCGGGCGGTGTCCATGAAAGAGATCGCGGACGAAGCGGCGGCGGCCTCGCCCAGCGTGCGCCACGTCATCGTGCAGCGCCGCAGCGGCGCCGCGGTGCCGATCGCCCCAGGCCGCGACCACCGCTGGGAAGAGCTGGTCGCCCGGGAATCGCCGGACTGCCCGCCGGAGATCACCGACGCCGAAGACCCGCAGATGATCATCTATACCTCGGGGACGACCGGGCGGCCGAAGGGCACCCTGCACGTCCACGGCGGCTTCCCGATCAAAGGTGTGATGGACATGGCCTACGGCTTCGACGTGGCCGAGAATGACGTGATGTTCTGGCTCACCGACCTGGGCTGGATGATGGGCCCCTGGGAGATCATCGGCATCCTCACCCTCGGGGCGACGATGGTGCTCTACGACGGCGCGATCGACCACCCCGGGGCGGACCGCCTCTGGGAGATCGCGGCGCGGCACAAGGTGACCATCCTCGGCATCTCTCCCACGGCGGTGCGCGCCCTGATGCGCCACGGCGACGCCCTCCCCGCCCGCCACGATCTCTCCGCGCTGCGCCTCCTCGGCTCCACCGGCGAACCGTGGAACCCCGAGCCCTGGATGTGGCTCTTCGAGCGCATCGGCGGCCGGCGCTGCCCGATCATGAATTACACCGGCGGCACCGAGATCTCCGGCGGCATCCTGGGCTGCACCGTCCTCCATCCGCAGAAACCGATGGCCTTCACCGCCCCGGTCCTCGGCATGGACGTGGACGTCTACGACGAGGCGGCCCGCCCCGTCCGCGGCGAGGTCGGCGAACTCGTGCTGCGGAAGCCCTGGCCGGGGATGACCCGCGGCTTCTGGCGCGATCCGGACCGCTACCTCGAGACCTACTGGTCGCGCTGGCCCGGCGTCTGGGTGCACGGCGACTGGGCGAAGATCGACGGAGACGGCTTCTGGTTCCTGCTGGGGCGCAGCGACGACACGATCAAGGTGGCGGGGAAGCGCGTCGGCCCCGCGGAGGTCGAATCGGCCGCGGTGGCCCACCCGGCCGTCGCCGAAGCCGCCGCCATCGGCGTCCCCGACGAATTGAAGGGGGAAGCGGTCGTCCTCTTCGCCGTCTTGCGCCCGGGCAGCGAACCTTCGGAGGAGCTCCGCGAGGAGATCCGCCGCCAGGTCGTCACCCTGCTCGGCAAGACCCTCGAACCGAAAGAGGTGCGTTTCGTCGCCGATCTGCCCAAGACCCGCAACGCCAAGATCATGCGCCGCGTCATCCGCGCGACGCACCTCGGGCGCGAGCCCGGCGACCTCTCCTCCCTGGAGAACCCGCAGGCAGTGGAAGAGATCCGACGCGCCCGTTGAGCATCAGGTCGGGCAGCTGAGACAGGGCTCCGTGCTCATGCGGGCCTGCACCTGAGCCGGAGAAGGCTGCGCGACCGCGCCCACGTAGACGCCCCCCAGGACAAGGGATCCACCAAGGAGCAGCGGCAGCGTCACCGAGGTGCCCTCGAGCGCCGCGCTGGCGCTCACGGCGACCAGCGGGAAGAGCACAAACTGATAGGCGGTCGCCGACGCGCTCCAGCGTCTCAGGACGAACAAGAATAGGACGAACCCCGTGCTCGTGCCCAGCAGCACCAGATACGTCAACGCCACCCATGTCGCCCGCTGCGTCGGGATCGCCCAAGTTTCGCCGCGGAATCCGGAGAGGGCCAGGAGGATGACCGCGCCGACCGCCATGGCCACCACGTTCGTACTGACGGGATGACTCTTGGGAAACCGCTTGGCGATAATGCTGGCCTCCGCAAAGGAGAGCGCCATCCCCAGCGCCGCCAGGAGTGGCCACAGAGGGACGGCCGCGCCCACCGATCCGCCTGAGGTCAAGGCGATCCCGGTGAGGGCGATGAGGCCTCCCACGAGCCCCCGCCAGCGAAATCGCTCCAGACCCTGAAGGAGAGCCAGCACGAAAGTGAAGAGCGGCGCCGTCGCTACGATGAGAGAAGCCAGGCCGGCTTGAAGCTGAAGCAACGCCCAGTAGCCCAGGGCATAGCTGGCGCCAAATCCCAGGAGGCCATAGCTCACCGCTCCCAGCAGGGCGCGCCCACGCGGAAACGGCAAACGCTGGACGAGGGCCAGTACCAGGAGCAGCAGTGCGGCTGCGCCGATTCTGACTCCCGCGCCCCAGAAGGGCGGAAGTTCACGATTGCTGAAGCGGGTGGCCACGAAGTTGAAGCCGCCGATGAAGACGATAAGGATAAACACCGCTAGGGTCAGGCGATCGCCACTGCGAGATTGCATCCGCCGGTTCCTCTCTTTCCTTCATGGTAGAATTGGGTGAGCGCGCGCCCGTAGCTCAGTGGATAGAGCGTCGGCCTGCGGAGCCGAAGGCCGTGGGTTCAAGTCCCTCCGGGCGCGCCAATCTATTTCAGATCTATCCTCCGATTGACTACTGTCAATTCATACCACAAGGGCTAACCCTCAGGAGCCCTCAGCCACTAAGGAGCCATTCACATGGAATCCCGGATGGTCAACGAAAAACTAGACCAGGCGGAAGCGCTGCTGAGGGAGCAGCAGCTCGATGCATGGCTGCTCTTCGTCCGAGAGACGTCACTCACACCCGACCCCTGCGTCGATCTGGTGGTGGGGCTAGACATGGTCTGGCAGTCGGCGTTCCTCCTAACCCGCACAGGCGGGCGCGTGGCCATCGTGGGCCGGTTTGACGCCGAGAACGTCCGCGCCCTCGGGGGTTACCGCGAGATCATCCCCTATGATCAGAGCATTCGTCCCCTCCTGCGTGAGGCGCTGGGACGGCTCGATCCTCAGACGATCGCGGTGAATTATTCGCCCAGCGACCCCTCCGCCGACGGCCTGACGCATGGGCTGTGGCTCACGTTGCAGGAGACCCTGGCGGAGACCCCGTACGCCGGCCGATTGGTCTCAGCGGAGAAGTTCATCATGGCGCTGCGCGGGCGCAAGTCGGCCGCGGAGATAGACCGCATCCGCGCAGCCATTCGGGCCACGGAGCGGCTCTTCGCGCAGGTGCGCAGAACGCTCAAGCCCGGTCAGACCGAACAGCAGATCGCCAGGACGATGCACACCGCGCTGGCGAAATTGGGGCTGGGCACGGCCTGGGACGAACCCTATTGCCCTATCGTGAACGCCGGGCCGGACTCGCCCGTGGGGCACGCCGCGCCCGGCCGCCGGAAGACCACGCGGGGGCAGCTGCTGCACATCGACTTCGGAGTGAAGAAAAATGGCTTTTGCTCCGACCTGCAGCGGATGTGGTACTTCCGCGAGCGGGGCGAACGGCGCGCGCCGGACGAGGTGCGCCGCGCCTGGGATGCCTGCTGGGCGGCGATGGAGGCTGGCGGGGCGCGATTGAGACCCGGCGTCCAGGGGTGGAAGGTGGATGCCGCGGCGCGCGAAACGCTGGTCAAGACGGGCTATCCTGAATACCAGCACGCGCTCGGCCATGGGCTGGGCCGGGCGGCGCACGACGGCTCCACTCTTCTGGGGCCGCGCTGGGACCGCTATGGGCAGGCCCCCTACGGCGTGGTGGAGACCGGCAACGTCTTCACGTTGGAATTGGGCGTCGCCGTGCCCGGACGGGGGTATGTCGGGCTGGAAGAAGACGTGCTCGTCACCACAGACGGCATCGAATGGCTGAGCAAGCCGCAGCGCACCCTCTCGCTGCTGTAGCGCAAGCCGCTCTACCGGCCGAAATCCTGCACGACAATGACGGCGAATCCCGCCGTCTCCACCACCGCGACGCCGACGAGGCGGGCGCTCCGCGAAAGAATCACGCCGCGGTGCACGATACTGGACATGAAGGCCAAGTGCGCCGCACGCACATCGGTGGCATACGCGACGTTTTCCCCCAAGACTCGGACGCCGACGGTCGTCTGGGGGGTCCGTTGCCGCGGGCTGCGCCCATCCCGAGACTGATGGGAAAGATATCCGTGGGTCACCATGTCCAAGGCGTGGGCCCGGGCGGCATGGCGGAGCCCTGGGTGTGACGCCACCACCGGCAGCCCGGCAGTGCGTCGCTCCGTGTTGATCAAACCGAGGAGCAGGCTCTCAAGATCTGATCTCACCCAGTGCGGAGATCCTACGGGCGGCAGCTCGAGGATATGCTGGCCCTGGGCGGAGGGAGGAGCCGGCCCGGCCAGTTCCAGCAGCGTGAGCGCAACGAGCAGGCGGAACGTGGAGCGGGTCGGAAGGTGCGGAATCCGCCACCGGCCTGGGCTCAATCCAGGCTGCAACCTTCAACATCTGGTGGGGATATCCTTCCCGACTACCACATAGGGTACCCCGTGTTGCTGAAGACCAAGGAGTGCACCCTGGGCCAGTAGCGCATTCACCCGGTCGTCTCTGAAGACGAACCAGCGTCGGACCTCACGCTCGGGCGCGACGACCGCTGAGCGCACGCCCGCCACGATCAGGGTATCGGCGGCTTCGTCGTAGCCGAGCCGGCGCGACTGGGACCCGAAGCGCGAGCCAATGCGCCCGGTCCGCCACGGCCGCAAGATCACGGTGTGATAGCCGCCTTCGGTGTGCATCTCGCTGCCGGCCACGAGCAGCTCCCGTTCCAAGAGCACCCTCGCAGGACGGGCGCGGGCGGCGGGGGGACCCCAGTGGTCCATCCGCACGCGGCCCTTCGTCTCGACCGCCTCCAGCAGCCGGCGCGCCAGGGGAGGGAGGCGCCGCCGCACCTGCGCACGGCGTTCGCGGTCGCTCGCCACCCGCTCCACCGCCGGTCCGAGGGCCGGGTGCATCAGGACGTCCTTGCCCAGGACCAGTGGGGCAGAAATGAGATCGTGCTTCCGCAGGTCACCCAGGATCTTGTGGATGCGACCGGCCTCCGGATGCGCCATCCAACTGCCGGCGAGAGCACGGCCGGCGATCGCCTCGGACAGCGCCGGCAGACTGGAGCGACCCGTGGACAGGATCATCTGCCGCTCCCGGACGAACGCCGCCGCGGCGCGAGCGTCGCGCAGGGGGCGCGAGGGATCAAGCCGGTGCAGCCGGAGACGCCGCGCCTGCAACGCGTCAAGCCGGGGTGTCATGACCCCTCGGTGCGGTAGACGGATCCGATAAACAAGGCCACCATCTCGCCGCCGCGGCGCAGCTCGACCCGGTAGGTGGCGACCCGCCGCCCAAGGTGCTCCTCCGCGGCTTCCGCCTCGACGATGTCGCCTGCAGAGACAGGCCGGAAGTATTGCATCTGCACGCTCAGCGCCACAGCCGTGCCGCGGCTATTGGAGGCCAGGGCGAAGGCCTCATCGGCCAGGCTATAGAGGAAGCCACCATGCGCGCTGCCGTGGAGATTAAGATGTTCGGCTCTCACCACGGCGCGCACATGCGCCCGCCCTTCTCCCGCAGAGAGCACCCCGATCCCTAGTACTTCGCGAAACAGACCCATTCGCTCATGACGTTACGCGGCCGGCGATCTTCGACCCTCTTCCCCGCGCAGCGGCGACCCCGACGGGCCGGAAGGGTCGTGGCAACGCGGCGCAGAAAGTCGCTGTATCCCCCACGCAGGAGGGTTTGCGGTGAGCACACGCCCCGTCACGATCGAGG
>JBOGSD010000154.1:0-4884 GCA_050695215.1 bacterium | reverse complement strand
AACCGCAGCAGGTTCTCGTAGACCAGGTCGAAGGTCTGCGTCGAGGAGAAGGCCGTCGCCACGTGGGGGTCGAGGTTGAGAAACTCCTGCGTCACCCCGACGCGGAGCGTTCCGCCCCGCTGCGGCGAGGGCGCCTGGGCGCTCACCACCCCCAGGCTCAGAGCCATGATGATTGCTACAGCCACCAAAAGCATACGCGCGCGCATCGTGGTGCCCACCTCCGTGGTTGTCATGCCTATCCCTTCACCGCGCCCGCCGTCAGCCCGGCGATGAACCGATCGATAAAGAGATTATAGACGATCGCGATGGGGACGCTGGTGATCAGCGCCGCAGCCATCATGGCGCCCCAGTTGAAGACGTCGCGGAACAGCGCGACGGGGATGCCCAGGCTGACCGTCATCTTGCCCACCGAACTGATGAACGTCAGGGCATAGACGAAGTCCTGCATCACCAGCGTGAAGGCGAAGATCGCGGCGGTGAAGATGCCCGACATGGCCAGCGGCAGCACCACCTTGCGCAGGGCGGCGAGCCGGCTATAACCGTCGATCATCGCCTGTTCTTCAATGTCCCGTGGAATGGACCGGAAGAACCCCGCCAGCAGCCACGTGCAGAAGGGGATGGTGAAGGTAGGATACACCAGCACCAGCGCCCAAAGCGAGTCCTGCAGTCCGAGAACGGCAATGATCCGCGCAAAGGGGATGAAGAGCAGCGTCGGGGGGATGAGGTAGGTCAGGAAGATGCCGATGCCCAGCCGTTCTCCCCAGCGGCCGGTCAAGCGGGCCAGCGCATAGCCGGCGGGGATCGCGAGGATCAGCGTGACCAGGACGACCGTCAGGCCGACCAGCACCGTGTTGCCCACCCACCTCGGGTAGGGCGTCTCGTTCAGGAGGTACTGCACGTGGTTGAGCGTGGGGGGCTCGTTGAAGATCCAGGGGATGTGCGACCGCACCGTTGCTCCCACGTACAGATCGCGGTCGTCCTTGAACGCCGTCACGAACATCCAGTAGAAGGGGAAGAACGCAAAGAGGGTGAACGCGAGCGCCGCGGTGTAGAGGGACACCCGTTTGAGCACCCGGCGCAGCCGCCGCGCCCTCATGCCCCCACCTCGGTGCGGCGCGCCACCCGCAGCATCAGGATGGCCACCACCACCAGCACCGGCAACAGAAAGAGCGCGATCGCCGCGCCCTGGCCCAAATCGCCACCGAAGATGCCACGCTGGAAGGCCAGGCTGGCCAGCACGTGGGTGCTGTTGTACGGGCCGCCGCGGGTGATCAGGTAGACGAGGCTCAGATCGGTCGAGGTAAAGACGACGCCAAACAGCACCGCCACCGTGGCCACGGGGAGCAGCAGCGGCAGGTTCACGTGGAAGAGCCGCCGCCAGAAGGATGCCCCGTCGATCACCGCCGCCTCCCGGATCTCCGTGGGAATCGACGTCAGCCCCGCCAGCACGATCACGGTGGCAAACGGAAACATCCGCCAGACGTGCACGATGATGATCGCCAGGATGGCCAGCGTCGGGTCGCCGAGCCAGTAGAGCCAGCCGCTGAGAAGTCCTCCCGCCCGGAGGGTCCAGTTGAGCACACTGAAGGTCGAGTCGAAGATCCACGTCCAGGCCATCGCCGCCAGCGACACGGGGACCGCCCAGGGCAGCAGCAGCACCATCCGCACGGCGCGCCGGCCGAAGAACGCGGCCTCCAGGATGTTCGCCGCCGTGGTGGCCAGCACCATCACCAGGACCTGGGAGACCACGGTGAACAGGAGGGTATTGCGCAGGGTCAACCGGAACTGCGGGTCGGCGATGATCGTGGCGAAGTTGCGCAGCCCGACCCAGGGAAACGCCAGCGAGCCGGAGCGCGCGCCGCTGAAGCTGAGCAGAATGGCCAGGACGAAAGGAATCCCCACCAGCAGCACGACATAGAGGATGGCCGGCGTGAGGAGCAGCCGGCCGAGCGACGCTTCGCTGTCCGCGAGCGTCCGCCGGCGGAACGCCGCCCGGACCGGCGGGAGGAGCGCCTGCGCTTCTCTAGGCGGCGTCATCCTGCCGCCTCAGGCCTGTGCCGCGGTCGAAGTACCGCATCGCCCGCCGGGGGACGGCGAACTCGTAGACCGCTTTCTCGGCGATCGGCGTGGTGATCGTGACGGGCAGGGCGCCGATGACGGGTTGGTCCGAGCGCGCCACCTCCTCCAATTTCCCGTAGACCAGCCGGTCCGCGCCCAGGTGTTCCACTTGACGCACGCGCAGGTGGTAGCGGACCAGGTCCTCGTCGGCGCGAAAAGCCGATTGCGGGAGAAAATGCTCCGGCCGGAAGCCGAACAACGTGGCGTCATCGTGCTCGACCAGGTTCATCGGAGGAGAGCCGAGAAAGGTGGCGACGAACGTGTCGGCGGGAAAGTCGTAGACTTCCTGCGGGGAGCCGATCTGCCGCACCTTCCCCTTGTCCATCACCACGATCCGGTCGCCCAGCCCCATCGCCTCCACCTGGTCGTGGGTGACGTAGATGGTGGTCGTCCCGAGTTGGCGCTGAAACTCCTTCAACTCGTAGCGGGCGATCGCCCGCAGCTGCGCGTCCAGGTTGGAGAGCGGCTCGTCGAAGAGGAAGACACGGGGATCCCGCACCACCGCTCGGGCCAGGGCGACCCGCTGCCGCTCACCGCCGGAGAGCTGGCGCGGAAACCGGCCGAGGAGGCGCTCGATGCCGAACATCCGCGCGCCGCCGCGCACGCGCTCCTGCATGATGTGGGACGGTTGGCCGATCGCTTCCAGGGGGAACGCAATGTTGCGGTAGGCGGTCTTGTGCGGGTAGAGGGCGTAGCTCTGGAAGACCATGGCGATGCCGCGCGCGCGGGGTGGCACGTCCTGATCGACGCGCTCGCCCGCGATGTAGATCTCCCCGGCCGTGGGGGTCTCCAGGCCGGCGATCATCCGCATGAGGGTCGTCTTCCCGCACCCGGACGGCCCGAGGAGGACGAGCAACTCCCCTTCGTTCACCTCCAACGTGACGCCGTCAACGGCCCGGACCTCGCCAAAGTGCCTGTGCAAGTCCCGCGTTTCCACGTACGCCATGGCGTGCGCGCCTCCGCCGAACGTCTCGGGGTGCGCCGGAATCCCGAGCGCACCCCGTCTGCCTGGCCCGGTACCGGTGGAACTTACTTGTCTTTGCCGCCGCCTCCGACCAGCCCAGCCTGGCGCCATTTATTGAAGATGTCCTTGACCCGTCGATTCGCCTCGTCCACGGCCTGCTTCGGGGTGAGCTGCCCTGTCGCGGCCTTGGCAAACATGTCGGTGATGACGAACGACTCGAAGATCTCGCCCTCCGCCGGGTGGGCGGCCCCGGGCCACCCGACGTTCGTGGACCACTTCAGCGAATCCCCTAGCAGCTTCAGCTTGTCGGGCGGCAGCGAGCCGAACGGGTCTCGGCGTACCTGCGCCTGGACCCACTTCAGCCCCTCCGCCGGCTTTTGCGCCACCGGAACGCTCTTCTCGGCGACCGCTCCCATGAATGAGGGGAAGTTGTACAGCTCGCTGGCCAGCGTCGACTCGCGCGCGGCGTCGGTGAGGGCGAGCAGGAACTCTTTGGCGAGATCGGGGGCCCGGCTGAACCTCCAGATGACCCACACCCCCATCACATGGGTGGCCGCCATCGCCCGGACGGGACCGCGCAGCGCGGGAACGAAGAAGATGTCCGAGGCGATGGGCAGCCGCCGGAACTGCGCCGAGCGGTAGGGGGACATGGAGTTGAGGATGTAGGCGGTCGCCGCGGCCTCCAGCGCCTGGTTGTTCGAGGCGGCGTTCCAGCTCAAGACGGCGGGGGTCATCACCTCGCGGAAGAGCCGGGCGCCGAACTCGACGGCCTTCACCGTCTCTTCGGAGTTGAGCACGACGTTGTCGTCTTTGTCCTGGATGGAGGACCCGTACGACCACATGATCGCCCGGGTGGCCATGTTGGAGTCGATGTCCTGCGAGAACCCGATCCCAATCGGGATCTGAATGTTCGGAAACCTCTGCTTGATCTGCCGGCCACCGATCAGTAGGTCATCCCACGTGCGCGGGCCCTGGGTATAGCCGAGGGGCGACCACACGCTCTTCAGGTAGTCCCCCGGGTCCGGGACCCAGTTGTCGGAGAACCCAAACCACTTCCTGCTCTTCGGGTTGTAGGTGCTGTTTCTGACCAGCGGCAGGATCGGCCCGTACCGCCGCTCGGCGTCCCGGTTGATATCAGCCAGGTCCAGGACCTGCTGCTCGAAGAGGGAGGGCGGCGAGATGAAGAAGTAGACGTCGTGCCCCTGCTGGGCGGCGACTTCGGCCGTGGCCCGGGGGACGATGTCCGCAAACGAGACACGGTCGACGGTGACGTCGATGCTCTTGCTCCGTCCCCACTGCGTCGCAAAGTTGTCGAACCAAGAATGGTAGGACCAGGGGATGAAGTGCGCCCAGGTCATGATGCGCAGCGCCCGCGGCTGCGCCTGCGCGATGTGCACAGGTCCGAAGAGCGAACTCAGCCCGCTGGCGGCCACGCCCAGGCCGGCCGCCCCCGCGGCGGACAGTTTGAGGAACTCTCGCCGGGAGACCCGTCGCCAGCGGTTGTCGGCGACGCGCACCCACTTCCCTTCCTGCTCCTCGCTCACCCACGACCACCTCCTCGTTGCTTCCTCATGGGTCCTGCCTAGTTCCACGCGGCCGCCGCCAATCCCTGGAGAACGGTGGTCGCCATCGGTTGGGCGCGGTTGGTGACCAGAGGGGTGAGGGGATTCCTGAAGTGGTGCCCCCAGCGGGATTCGAACCCGCGTTACCGGCTTGAAAGGCCGACGTCCTAGGCCGGGCTAGACGATGGGGGCAAAACCGGCCCTAGTATACCTCAGCGCGCGTAGCGGCGGACGAAGGCG
>JBOGSD010000153.1:0-7156 GCA_050695215.1 bacterium | reverse complement strand
GGCGCCGGGTGGTCGACGATCCTGCTCCGCGTGATTCTCCCCAACGTGCGGGTCGCGGTGTTGAGCGGAGCCTTTCTGACCTTCGCCATTGTCATCGGCGAGTTCACGATGGCGAGCCTCTTGGATCGGCCGGCCTTCGGCCCCTATCTGCAGCTCATCGGGGCGAATCGCGCCTACGAGCCGGCAGCGCTGGCGATCATCAGCTTTGCCATCACATGGTCGTCGATTGGGCTCATTCAGGTCCTGGGACGGGGCGTCCCCGGGCAGGCGGCCGGGGCGCGTTAGCGCAGGACCGCGCCGGCGGTCGGCGGAGCGAGGGAAGCGAGGGGCGGAGGCGGGATGGCCTTTCTCGAGATCGAGAATGTTCAGAAGAGATTCGCGCAAAGCACCGCGGTCGAGCACGTTCAACTGGAGGTGACGCGCGGCGAGTTCGTGTCCTTCCTCGGCCCGAGCGGGTGCGGCAAGACCACGACGCTGCGGATCATTGCCGGGTTCGAGTCGCCCTCTGCCGGCGCCATCCGCCTCGACGGGGTGGACATCACGCGGCGGCCGCCGAACCAGCGCAACGTCGGGATGGTGTTCCAGTCCTACGCGCTGTTCCCGAACATGACGGTCGCCCAGAACGTCGGATTCGGATTGAAGGTGGCGAAGAAACCCGCCGCGGAGATCACACAGCGTGTGGACGAGATGCTCAACCTCATCAAGCTGCCCGCGCTTGGGCAGCGGTATCCCTACCAGCTTTCCGGCGGACAACAACAGCGGGTGGCCCTGGCCCGCGCCCTGGCGATTCAACCGCAGGTGCTCCTTCTCGACGAGCCGCTCTCGGCGCTGGACGCGAAGATTCGCGTCGCGCTGCGGAACGAGATCCGCTCGATCCAGCGGGAGCTGGGCATCACGACGATCTACGTCACGCACGACCAGGAGGAAGCGCTCTCCCTCTCCGACCGCATCATGGTGATGAGCGAGGGACGCGTCGAGCAGATCGGGACGCCATTCGAGATCTATAATTCTCCGCGGACATCGTTCGTCGCGTCCTTCGTCGGCACACTGAACATCCTGCGCGGCCACGTGGCCGACCCGGCGCGTGGCAAGATCCTCATCGACGGTCAGGAGGTGATCGCGTCGCGCGGGCTGGAGCACGCGCGCGTGGGCGACGTATGCGCCGTGGCGCTCCGCCCCGAGATCGTCTCCCTCGATGAGGCGACGGAGGACGGGAACCAGATGCAGGGCACGGTCGAAGACGTGAACTTCCTGGGCTCGATCGTACGGATTCGTGTTCGCTTCAAGGACAACGCTGTCTCGCTTGACACGTTCAACAACCCCAGGCTCTTACCGCCGCAACGGGGGCAGGCGTTAGCGGTGAGCTTTTCGCGCGAAGCCGTACTGGTGCTGGAAGCGCCGCCCTCGACGTGACGCGATCGCACGATGAGCCACGGTGATGGCCCGACTCTTCTTCGCCACCGACATCCACGGCTCGGAGGTCTGCTGGCGCAAGTTCCTCAACGCGGGGGCCTTCTACGACGCCACCGTCCTCATCCTCGGCGGCGACATGACCGGCAAAGCCCTGGTTCCCCTCGTGGAGGAAGGGGGTCGAGTGGAGGGGGAGCTGGCGGGGGACCGCTTCGTGCTCGAGAGCGAAGAGGCGGTGCGGGACATGGAAGATCGCATCTCTGCGCGCGGATTCTATTCGGTGCGGGTCACCCCGAGCCAGGTCAGCGAGCTGCAGGCTGATCCCCAGAAGGTAGACGCGCTCTTCACCGAGCGCATGGGCGCCACACTGGAGCGCTGGGTCGCTCTCGCCGACGAGAGACTGCGCGGGCAGGACGTCCGCTGCTACGTCTGCCCGGGGAACGATGACCGGTTTGACGTCGACGAGCGGCTGCGCCGTTCGGCGCGCATCGAGCTGGCGGAGGGCCGGGTCGTGGAGGTGGACGGGGTGGAGATGATCTCTACCGGCTGGTCCAACCCCACCCCCTGGGAGACGCACCGCGAGTGCAGCGAGGAAGACCTCGGCGCCCGGATCGATCAGATGATTTCTCGCCTGCGCGATCCCGGACGCGCCATCTTCAACCTGCACTGCCCGCCTTACCGATCAAAACTCGACGACGCGCCGGCGCTGGATAAGGACCTTCGCCCGATGTACGGAGGACAGGCGGTGCGGCCCGTCGGCTCTACCGCGGTCCGCGACGCGATCCTCCGCCACCAGCCCTACGTCTCTCTGCACGGGCACATCCACGAGTCGCGGGGTGTGGCGCGGCTGGGCAGGACCCTGGCCCTGAACCCTGGTAGTTCCTACGAGTCGGGCGTGCTGCACGGCGCGCTGGTGGAGATCGACGCTCAGTGGGGCGTGCGCTCGTACATGTTGGTCACGGGGTAACGAGGGGGTGATGTGATGGGCGTGACGGCAGGGACGTTTGTCCGGAAGGCCACAGGGCTGGTGCGGGCCTGGTCCTCGTTCGACGCTTTCGTCTACGCCTTCTTCTCCGTCAATCTGGTCACCTTGGGCATGTACATCATGTCCTTCGCTCCCTTCTTCCCGAAGGCGCACCTGCTGCCGGCCGCGGTGATCACGGGGATTTTGGTGACGTTCCTGGTCGTGGTCTATGCGGCCCTGATCGCGACCATGCCGCGGGCGGGGGGCGACTATGTCTGGCAGAGCCGCATCCTCGGCGGGGGCATCGCCTTCGTCCTGGCCGTGACGGGCTGGTGGTTCATCTTGTGGCATTGGGTGCCGATCTACGGCAACGTCCTCGCCATCCAGTTCTTCGGCCCCATCCTGGCCACGCTCGGCCGCGCCGGCTCTGCCGCCTGGTGGGGCGGGGCGCACGGCATCTTCGCCAGTTCCGTCATCGTGATGGTCGCGGCGACGACCTATATCGCGCTGGGGATGGAACGCTACGCCAAGATCCAGAAGTGGTCCTTCTGGGGCGGGTTGGTGGGGCTGGCGATCGTCCTGCTGCTCCTCCTCGTGAACGGCCAGCCGCAGTTTCAGGCCGCTTTCAACCGCGAGGCGGCCGCGCTGTTCGGGGCCTCTGGGGACGCTTACGCGCAGACGCTGGAGGCCTCGCGCACGTACGGCTACGTTCCGCCCGCCTTCGGGTCGATGGCCATCGGGCCGAGCATCCTGCTCATCCCCATGCTGGTCTTCTACCTGCTCTGGCCGAACTGGGGGGCCACGCTCTACGGCGAAGTGCGTGGTGCCGGCGACTACCGGCGGGTCTTCTCCGGGATGTTCTGGGGGCTGTGGGTCACCGTCGGACTGTCGGTGCTCTTCTTCGTCCTCGTGGCCAAGACGATCGGGTGGGAGTTCTACCTTGCCGCGAACTCCAACTACTGGGCCACCATCTACGACGCGAAGAACGCGCCCGCCCTCAGCATGCCGCTCTGGCCGTACCCGGCGCTGCTCGCGGGGTGGCTCGTCAACAGCTCGGTAGTGCAACTGATCATCTTGCTGCTGATGAGCCTGTGGTTCTGGGGCTGGGCGGGGACGGTCTTTCTGTCCTCGACACGGGTCATCTTCGCCGCCGCGTTCGACCGGGTGCTGCCGGAGTGGGCGGCCAGCGTCTCGCCGCGCAGCCATGCTCCCACCGGGGCGCTGGTGCTGATGATCGTGCCTTCTATCGTGGTCAGCTATCTCTACGCGTACCGGCCGGATTTCCGCAATCTCACGCTCGACGCCACCCTGGTTATCGCCATCACCTACCTGGGCAGCGTGGTGGCCGCGACCATCCTGCCGTGGCGCCGGCCCGGGCTCTATCAGGGCTCACCGGTGGCGCGGCTGAAGGTGGCCGGTCTTCCTCTGGTCAGCGTGGCCGGGGTGATCACCATCGCCTTCTTGGGCTTCAACCTCTGGAGGTGGGTGAGGGACGCCGCCTACGGGGTGAACAACCCGCAGTCGGCAAAGTACATGATCGTCCTCTATGGGCTGGCGCTGGTCATCTATGTGGTTGCCAGAGTGGTCCGGTCGCGCCAGGGCATCAACCTGGCGCAGGTCCATTCAGAGATTCCTGTAGAGTAGCGGCGAACGCCAGAGTCGAGGGTGGTCCGAGCCGTTTACGCCGGGCCACCCTCCTCCGGCAGATCGTACCAGCGCACGCGGTCGCCGATGCGCGCGCGCAGCCGCCAAGCCACCCTCTTAGGGTGAGCCTCGATGGCCTGCCAGAGCTCGTCAAGTCGCGGGCGCACCGGTTCGCGCGGCATGGCCAGTTGTGCCAGCGCATCGAGGATCCTTGGCGTGTTGAGTTGTAGTGTGCGGCACAATCCCCAGTTCTGGGCCGCCAGACCGGCAATATAGCGCACGTTGATCGCCTCCACGTCGCCGTGGGCAGTGGGGTGGTCGGCCAGCAGGGCTAGGATGTCGAGAAGATCCTTGCGGTTGATCTCCACGATCTGCATTTTTGTAAGCAGCAGATCGGCGGGAGCCAGGCAGACTTCCGCCCCCTCCAGCCGCGCCCGCAGGTCAATGATGTGACACATCCTGATTTGATCGAGGAAGACGTCCACCTCGCGCCCGCGGTTGGCATCCCAGAAGCGGAGGCGCCGGTGGCCCTGCAGCGTGTTGAATGGCACGTCGGGAGCGTAGCCGAGGTGCTGGAGCAGCCGTTGAATGGCCGGGCGGTCAGCCGAGCGACCGACGAAGTCCAGGTCGCGGTATTCCCGGCGCAGCGGAGCCTGGGCCGCACTGGGCGAATGGAAATAGACGCCCAAGCCTCCAGTCAGCTTCAGCCGCGTGCCGGCCCGCTGCGCGGCGTCCGTGAGCCGCCGCGCTTCCTCGATGATGTCCGCAGATGCTCCCAAACCCACTCCTCATCATCAAATCGAGTAGGTGTCGGCGGGTCGAGCAGTTGGTCCTCGTGCCGTTCATGGAGGCGTCGTGCGGCCTCTGCCCATCCGGCGCGTGGCGGTACCCGCCCAGTGGTGACGGTTTTCATGTCAGGCATCTTCCTCCTGTGATCACAAGTTAACCACAGTTCGGCCCCGGGCCCAGCCCGGGGGCCGTGCTGAGCGGACCTTCCCGCATGCTGGCCGAATCCTAATAGACATGAAATCAGACGCCCAGGCCGTCATTATCGGGGGCGGCATCGTCGGCTGCAGCATCGCTTACCACCTCGCGCTGAGGGGCTGGCGCGACGTCGTCCTCCTGGAGAGCGCTGACCTGACGAGCGGCTCCACCTGGCACGCCGCCGGGCTGGTCGGGCAGTTGCGCGGCTCTGCCAGCCTGACGCGGATCATGATGTACAGCACCGAATTGTATGCGCGCCTCGCCCAGGACACCGGGCACGATCCGGAGTGGCGGCCGGTAGGCAGCCTGCGCCTCGCCTCGTCGCCGCTGCGCATGGAAGAGAACCTCCGCCAGGCGGCGATGGCCAGAACCTTCGGGTTGCCTGTAGAGGTGTTGACGCCGCGGGAAGCGGTGGCGCGCTTTCCGCTGATGAGCGACCAGGACGTGGTGGGCGCCGTCTTCATGCCGACGGATGGCCGGGTCGACGGCAGCGGGGTCACGGCGGCCCTGGCGCGCGGCGCGCGAGCGCACGGCGTGGAGATCCTTACCCAGACCCCCGTCACGGCCATCGCGGTGAAGCACGGCCGGGTGAATGCCGTCGTGACCGAACGGGGCACGATCCGCTCTCCCGTGGTCGTCAACGCCGCCGGCATGTGGGCCGATCAGATCGGGCGCATGGTCGGCGTCAAGGTCCCCATCATCCCCATGCAGCACCAGTACCTCCTGACCAGGCCCATTGAGGGGACGCACCGCGACCTACCGGTGCTGCGCGATCCAGACCTGCGGGTGTACTGCCGCGAGGAGGTCAGGGGGCTGATCATTGGAGGCTTCGAAGCGCACCCCGAACCCTGGGCCGTGGAAAGGGTGCCGCTCGACTTTCATCACAGACTGCTCCCGCCCAACTGGCCGATCTTCGAGGCGGTGGCGGTCAACGCGGCGAGACGGGTCCCGGCCTTCGAGGTCGCGGGGATCACCAAGGTCATCAACGGGCCAGAGGCTTTCACGCCCGATGGCGAGTTCATCATGGGCGAGGCCCCCGGCGTGCGCGGCTTCTTCGTCGCCGCGGGGTTCTGCGCCTACGGCATCGCCGCGGCGGGCGGCGTGGGCAAGGTCTTAGCGGAGTGGATCGTCGAGGGCCAGCCCAGCCTGGACGTCTGGCGGATGGACATCCGACGTTTCGGGCCGCAGTACGCGCATGCCTCCCACACTCGCGAACGTTCCATCGAAGCCTACGCCCGACGCTACGGCGCCGTCGGCCTCCCCTTTGAGGAATGGGAGACAGCACGCCGTTTCCGGCTCAGTCCTCTCCATCCCCGCCTCGTCGACCTGGGAGCGGTCCTCGGCGAGAAAGGCGGCTGGGAGCGTCCCAACTGGTTCGCCAGCAACGAGCGGTCCTCCACCGACGGCGCGGTCGCTCCGCCTCCGTGGGCGCCCGCCGGGTGGGCGCGCCACAACTGGTCGCCGGCCATTGCGGTCGAGCACCGCGCCACCCGGGAAGCAGCCGGGCTCTTCGACTTCACCTCGTTCAGCAAGATTGAGGTGGAAGGTCCAGGGGCGCTGCGGCTGCTGCAGTGGCTCACCGACAATCAGATGGACAAGCCAGTCGGCAGCGTCACCTACACGCAGATGCTCAATCCTCGCGGGGGCATTGAAGCCGATCTGACCGTGACGCGGTTGGGGTCGGAACGGTTCTTCATCATCACCGGCAGCGCCTTCGGCGGGCACGACATGGATTGGATCCGGCGGCATGCTCCCCGCGACGGCGCTGTCACGGTGCGCGACGTGACGACCGAACTCGCGTGCATCGGCCTCTGGGGCCCGCGGGCGCGCGAGATTCTGCAGCAGATGACCACCGACGATGTCTCCAACGCCGCCTTCCCCTACATGACCTGGCGCGAGGTCACCGTCGCCGGTGTGCAGGCGCGCACGCTGCGGGTCACCTACGTTGGAGAACTCGGCTGGGAGATCTACGTGGCCCCCGACCAGGCGCTCCGCGTCTGGGACGCGTTGTGGGAAGCGGGGGGCCCGTTCGGACTACTGCCCGTCGGGTACCGCGCAGTGGACTCGCTGCGGCTGGAAAAAGGATACCGTTACTGGAGCGCCGACATCACGCCGGAGTATTCCCCCTACGAATCAGGCCAGGGCTTCTGCGTG
>JBOGSD010000152.1:0-30008 GCA_050695215.1 bacterium | reverse complement strand
CATCGATAGCCGGAGGCGCCTCGGCGGGAATGGCGTCTAGCCTCACCTGGCCGACGTCCACCCCGAACTGCCTGAGACCCTGGAACCGCGCCGTGCCGTGAGCGTCCCCGATCGTGAGCCGGAGGGTATCGGGCAGGCCGATCCTCAAGAGGGCCTGGTTTTGACCGCAGGGGACGAACTCCAGCCGGCTGCCGGGGGTGCGGAACCAGATCTCCCCATTCGACGCCAGCATGACGCCCGAGAGACAGTGGTCCCGCACCTCCGCCAGAGAAAGCACCGCCTGGTCCCCGTCGATGGCCACGAGTCCGTTACCGAAAAGCCCGTAGTCGAGGACGCCGGGCGCGACCTTGGCGATCACTCTGACTCCGCGCGTTGACCCGCCAAGCTGCCCCGCCGAATCGATGATGATCCGCCCCTCAGATTCGTCACTTACCCCCACCGTGAAGCGGCCCCGCCGGTCTCCAACCTGCAGCTCCTCGGTGTGCGCCCGCGGCCTCCAGGGGGCGTCCCGGGTGCCATCTGGGGCTTCGTGTTCCAGGGACCAGAGCGTCTTCTCCACTCCGGCTTCCGCCAGGTAGAGGGCCGCCGCCGCCCGGTACCGATCACCCGCGAGACGCTGCTGAAGAAACATCGATGAGACGAAGCCGGCGCCCAGAGGGAGGAGCATGGCGGCCACCGCCAGCAGGAGGATCAGGGTCTGGCCCGCCTCGCCGCGGCTGCGCCAGGCGTCGGGGGTCATCGGGTCACCGGTTCCTCGGCCACACGGTCGTGGTCAGGGTGAGGCTGGTGCCCCGGCTTTCGAGCAGCAGCGTGATCACGAACCGGTCCGCGTCGCGCTGGATGGTGAAACCCCTGGCCTGGCGGGCCACCATCCGGCCTCCGCCCCAGGGAGGCGGCGGGACATCCGCCGCATCTGGGAAGTCAGCCCGAATTACCGCCTGACGGAGAGGATCGTAGGCGAACGCCGTCCATCCGACCCATCGAGGTTGCCCCTCTCCGCTCAACATGAACCCGTCGCGCGTCCGCCCCGTCCGCACCGCCACGGCGTCGTACGCCCCTGCGGCGGTGCCGGTAGACCAGGCCCGGAAGGCGTCCGGCTCGCGACCGGTTTCACGGACGGTCCGGGCGATAACGTCGAGCGCAATGGCCGCCTCGCCGGCCGCGATGGTCTGGCTGCTGCGGCGCTGCAGCGCAACCCCTATGCGGAAGAGACCGAAGATCGCCAGCGCGACGAGGCCGGCAATGGCCAATGCAACCGCAACCTCGATGAGTGCCAGACCTCGTTCCTCAGTACTTGTTGGCTGGCGCCCAGCCCTCATGGGGCTTCGGGCTCCGCGACGATTGTCGTTAACGTGGTCTGCCGCGCCTGTCCCCGCCAGGTCCAGAACACGGTCACGTCAAATTGGCGAAGCCCCCGACTGAGTTCGCTCACCTCGACCCCTTCCGTGTACCCTGGGATCCTCGCGGCCCCGGGCTCGGAACCCCCGGGGAGGACGTAGGGGAGCGGCTCACTCTTGAGCATCTCGATCCGGGCCTGAGCCAACGCGCTGGCCACAGCGAGCCCCTGAGCGTGCTGACCCGCCCGAATGCCGTTAACGTAGAATCCGAAGACGCCTGCGGCGATAATGACCAGAAGGCCGAGGGTCACGATGAGTTCAATCAGGCTGAAGCTGCGCATCCTTCAAACGTCTTTTTGTTCTTCGCAACCCGACCTCGGATACGTCCTACATTGGATGATAGGTCACCGGTTGGTCGTAGCCAAAAGCCGTCGTCCCCGTGGCGTCGGTGAGGGGGGTTCGGTTTTCGTTGGCGACGTCGACGTAGGTGAGCGTTTCAAGGTGGAGTTGCCCCGGTTTCGTGGAGAGGTAATCGCTAGGCTGCGCTGACTTCCTCCTGGGTCCGCCACCTCCTCTCGTATTCCGCCGGGGACAGGTAGCCCAGGGCCGAGTGCCGGCGGTGCGGATTGTAGAACCCCTCGATGTACTCAAAGACGGCCACGCGGGCTGCCCCGCGGTGGGGGAACGAGTGTCGACCCCGCATCTCCGTTTCCAGGGTCGCGAAGAAGGCCTCGGCCAGCGCATTGAGGCCCCTATGTCAAGCGACAGCACCAAGGGCGCTTACATCACATAAGGCTCTGCACGATGATCGGGAACAGCTCTCGGACGATGTAGCGCTTGAGGATGCGGAGGATCTCCTTGCGGCTGTTGCCGAGGCCCGTGCGTCGCTCGGCGTAGGCGCGGGTCCGGGGGTCATGGATCAGCCGAATGTTTGCGATCGTCCACAGGGCCGTGTTCGCCGCCCGATCGCCACCGCGGTTCAGGCGGTGGTGGATCGTCTGGCCGGAGGACGCCTCGAGGGGACTGGCCCCACAGAGTGCGGCGAAGGCGGCCTCGCTACGGAGCCGGACCGGGTTATCTCCGGCTGTGACGAGGAGCTGCGCAGCCGAGAGCACGCCGACGCTGTGCCGCGCCAGCAGTCGTGGGGCGATCCGCGTGACGATGGCCGCGATGTGCGCCTCGAGCGCGCGGGCCTCCTCGTCCAGCTGCAACCAGCGCCGTCCCAAGCTCCGCAGGGCGACCCGCGTCCCGTCCGTGGGCCGCAGTCGGGCACAGCCCTGGGCGAGCTCCCGGCCGCGCCATCGGCCGAGGCGTACCCGCAGGACATCCTCGCCGCCCACGAGCAGCGCGTGGATCTGGTTGCAGGCCTGGGTGCGGGCTTTCACTGCACTGCGACGGGCCACCATGAGCGCGCGCAGCGCTCCCACCGGGCCTTCACGGTCCTTGGGGCGGGCCTGCGCGGCACCCGACAGCACCGCACGAGCGGCCGCCGCCGCATCCACCGAGTCGGTCTTCCCGCGCCGCCGCCGCAGCGACCGATCGGGGCGGTGTACCTCGACCACCTCGACGCCGGATTGCTGCAGTCGGTACGTCAGCCGGTAGCCGTAACTGCCGGTACCTTCCACGCGCGCCCGGCCCACCCGCCCATGTCGATGGGCCCACGCCAGTAGCTGGTCGCTGCCCTGATCCGTCGCCCTGACACTGCGCACACCGAGCAGCCGGCCCAGGTCATCAAGCAGCGCAGCGACGTGCACGTCCTTGTGGGTGTCGACCCCCAGCACCAGCCCTGTTTCCCGCACCACGGCGCCTCCCTCCCGTCATCCGACGGATGTTCCCGCGGGCGAGGGCGGCACGGACAGGACACTCACGATGCGCACAACGCCCCTATCGGGTCACGGCCGATCTCGCGTGCGCGGGACTCGGGCGCCGGCGCTGCGGCCGACTGATCAATGCGATGGCACGGAGGCCAATCGTAGGCCGGGTCAGACCGCTCGGCCCACCGGGATCGCTCCCGCCAAGCCGGTGAACCGACGCCCGCAGGCATAAGTATGGACTGAGTGTCGTAGGCGTCCGCGCGCTGCCCCATCGAGGGGACGATGCCGGCGTCGCGACAGCGGCGACCGAAGGTGAGGCTCGTGTACTGACAGCCGCGGTCGGAGTGGTGAATCAGCCCGGGCGCCGGGCGGCGATTCCATACCGCCATGTTCAGCGCCTTCAACACGAGCTCCGTGCGGAGTGGTCGGCCATTGACCAGCCCACCACTCGTCGGCTGAACGCGTCCAGCACCACGGCAGGTACAGCCAGCCACTCCAGGTCCGAATGTAGGTGATGTCGGCCCCCAGAGCCGGTTCGGACGCTCCGCCACGAAGGCGCGGGCGACCAGATCCGGCGCCGGGGCCGCGGTCTGATCGCGGACCGTGGTGCGTCCTCTCCGGCGACGATGCGCGCCACACAACCCTGCCTGGCGCATCAACCGGGCCACGCGCTTGCGCCCGCAGCGGAGGCCCTGCTCGCGTAACTCGGCGTGCACCCGCGGGGCCCCGTAGGTCCGGCGACTCCGCTCATGGATGACCCGGATGCGCTCCAGCAGGGCGGCGTCCGCCTGGGCGCGGAGGCATGGAGGACGTGAGCGTTGTGCATAGTAGCCGCTGGGGGAGACACCCAGGCCCTTGGTCAGCATCGTGATGGGATAGTGCGCCTTCTCATGCTCGACGAACGCCAGAAGCGCTACGACGTCGGTCCGGTCTCCTTGGCGAAGAAGGCCGCGGCTTTTCGGAGGATCTCCCGCTCCTCGCGCAAGACACGATTCTCGCGGCGCAGGCGGCGCAGGTCCTCGCGCTCCTCCGTCGTCAGGCCGTCGCCGCGGCGGCCGGCGTCGAGATCAGCTTGCTTGACCCAGTGGCGCAGCGACTCGTAGGAGACGCCGAGATCCCTGGCGATTTGCGCGGTGGGCTTGCCGGACTCTCGGGTGAGGCGGACAGCCTCCTCTCGAAACTCCGGGGGATAAGGTGGTCTGCTCCTCGGCATCGTGGACTCCTCTCCGGGGCTTCCTGCCCCAAGCATTAAGGTGTCCACGGAACCGGGTCAACTCCATCCAATCAGTCTTCGGCTTCTGGCCAAGAGTAGTGGAGAGACCTAGGCGGCATCCCAGCGCGGATCCGGTTGATGGAGTTTTTGGCAAGCTCCGCAAGGTGGGCGGCTCCCTGATCTGATGCTATGGCCAAGAGGCGCTCGAATGCCGCTAGGGCTTGATCAATTCGCCCCAAGTCCCATGCCTTGTACGCCAGATTCAGTCTGGATTCGGGGTCAGTCGAGAGATCGGCAGCCCGCTGAAGCAACTGTAGGCTTTCATCTCGATCCACTTTAGCCCCAACCCGGCCATGAAGTAGCGCTAGGCCCGTTAGTGCTGAGACACTCTTGGAGTTAGTGGTGAGGATTCTCCGAAGCAACTCTTCCGCTCCAGTAACACCTTTGCCGTAGTCGTCCGCATAGATGGATGCAAGCAAGAGCATTGGCCGTCTTGCATCTGGGTTCGAGGCCAGAAACCCTCGCAAGATCTCGATAGCGCGCTGAGGTTCCTGCCACCGAAGGCTTCGGGCAGTATGCAGCACTACTTCTTCGTCACTCGCTCCCATAGGTTCTCTCTAAGGGACTACCATTACCCATTCTCCATTGATAAGGACTTGCATGAAAGCGGTGCCTATCTGGAATTGCGATCCATTCCAGGCTCCGCGAACGACTATCCTCATCCCTACACCCATCATGTTGGACCACTCGTAGACTTTGCCGACGGCTAATCCACTTACGCCCCCCAGTGCCTGTATTCCATCGGCAATGGCCTTCGCGATGCCTGCAAAGGCAGCCTCCCTGCTAACCCCGAGAATCCCGAAACCGTGTTTGGCCTGATCGAAGATGTGGTTTAGTTTTGCTGGATTTACTTGAACCGCCTCAATTGCCGCCCGACCAATTTGATGACGGCTGAGGGCTAGACCCGCCTGGATCCTGCGGCTCGCACCCCGCCTGCTCATACCCATAGGTCGTCACCCGGCCGATCTCGTCGGTCCGCGTCAGCAGGTAGGGCCGGATGGCGCCTGCCGCGGGAAGGCCCCAACTGAAAGTACGCACGTTGCCGTTGGCGTCTCGCTCCTCGGTGATCCCCGCCCCGTCCGGGGGGATGTCGATCGTGCCGGGCCCGACGAACTTGCGGGTGGCACCTTTGGATAAGAACTGCGTGTAGATCCCGCTGTAGTGGGTCTCGGCTTCCCCGCCGTGCACGTGCTCGGTGACGGCGGTCTCGATGGTGGCATAGGCGCCGATGTTCTTGGTGTAGATCCAATAGGTCCCGGTGGCGTCGGTGCGGGTGCCCGTCTGGTTGTAGGTCGAGAGCGTGCCGTCGGCTTCTCTCAACTGCAGCAGGTTGCCCTGGGGATGCCGGACCTCGAGGATCTGATTCAGGTGCCAGGCTCCCGTGGCCGACGTCTCCGTCGCCGGCGTCGTGTTGTTGTAGGTGCGAACGAGGAATGGGGTCTTCCCCGGCCCCCAGTTGTCCACCACCCGCACCGTCAGGTGGCCATCGCGCGGATCCACGCTCACCGAGATCTCGGGGTGTTGCCCCTCAGGATTGGCCGCCAGCGGATCCTCAGGCATGGGGAGCGGCGCGGGATCGGCCGCCTCCGCCCGAGGCAGAAATCTGGGCAGCGGCCCCAGCAGGTGAAAAACGAGGACCATGCCCATGAGCAGGCAGGCAAGCTGGACACGCCTCCCCGGGCGCCCGTACATAGGTAGGTCACCTCTCCCGATGGAATCTAACTCCAGGAGCCTTACAAGCAGGGGGATTGAACGGTGTGAGTGATGCGAGAGGCGACTAGATTGTCGCTAACCACGCATCCTAGCCGCGGGTGGTCGATCCCTTGGCGAGATGACTACCGGGGCTCAACTTTCGACGCAGGAGCGGTCGCTCCTCCTGGCTTCCCTATAGGCGGGCCTGCACCAACCCCGCGACCCGTCCGGGGAGATCGGCCACCGCTGCGCCGGCGGCGGAGAGGGCCTCGATCTTGGCCTCCGCCGTCCCCTCGCTGCCGGAGATGACGGCTCCGGCGTGTCCCATCCGCTTTCCTGGCGGCGCCGTCCGTCCCGCGACGTAGGCGACCACCGGTTTGGAAAAGCCGGCGGCGATGTGGCGGGCCGCCTCCTCTTCCGCGCTGCCGCCGATCTCGCCGATCAGCACGACGGCTTCCGTCTGGGCGTCCGCGCCAAAGAGGGCCAGCGCGTCTTCAAACGACATCCCCACCACGGGGTCGCCGCCCAACCCGACCGCGGTGGATTGTCCAATCCCCACCCCCGTCAGCGCGGCCACGATCTCATAGGTGAGCGTGCCGCTGCGCGAGACCACTCCCACCGGTCCTTCCTTGAACAGGTGATTGGGCATGATCCCTATCCTGCATCGGCCCGGCGAAGCCAACCCCGGGCAGTTGGGCCCGAGGACCCGCACCCCCTGCGCCCGCGCGTACGCCATCACGGCCACCGCGTCGTGGATCGGGATGTGCTCGGTGATGATGACGACCGGGTCGAGGCGGTGGGCGATGGCCTCCATGGCCGCGTCTTTCGCTGCCGCCGCGGGGACGAAGATGCAGGACGCCGTGGCGCCGGTCTGGCTGACGGCCTCCGCGACGGTGTCGAACACCGGCACGCCGTGCACCGCCGTGCCGCCCTTGCCCGGCCGCGTGCCCGCGACCAGTTTTGTGCCGAACTCCAGCATGCGCTTCGTGTGGAACTCCGCCTGGTACCCGGTGATCCCCTGGACCAGGACGCGCGTGCGCTCGTCGATCAGAATCGCCATCGTTACCTCGTCGGCGCCGGCGTAGCCAGCGCCTCCGCGACCGGCCGTCCCTGCCACCCCGCCGGGATCGGGAGCCCCAGCGCCGCCAGGACGGTGGCCGCGGTGTCGTAGGTTCTGATGGCCTGGTTGAGCGTCACGCCCGCCCTCGCCGCCCCGCCGAGCGCCACCCAGGGGATGGTCATGTCCTCGGGCAGCGCCGTCCCGTGCGTCCGGCCATGACCGCCGTGGTCCGCGGTCACGATCAGCAGCGTGGTGGCGAGCTGTCCCGCCGCCGACACGTCCCCCAGGAGCCGGGCGATCAGCAGGGGCAGTTCGGAGATGACGTTCAGGTAGGGTTCTGACATCCACCCGTGGCGGTGACCGGCATCGTCGGGATCGGCCACGTGGATGAAGAGCAGGGCGGGGCGTTCCTGGGCAAAGACCTGACCCGCCCGCTCGATCACGTCTTCCTGACGGTGGCGCGGGAAGCTCAGGTAGGTGACCAGGTCGGGGGCGGCGAGAAACTCCAGCTTGCGCTTCGCCACGAGCAGGCGGACGGTTCCGCCGGCGCGGCGGACCTCGGTGAAGATGGTTGGCAGGGAGAGGCGGGGCTGTCCCGGCTGCCAGTCGTTGAACGTGACTCTGTGAATCTCCGGCCCGACCCCGCTGACCATAGACGTATGCGAGGGCATCGTGCTGCTGGGCAAGATCGTCCGTGCCGACCAGGAGGCGGCGCTCTGCGCCCGCAGCGACGGTGGCCAGACCCGCTGCAGGGCATCTGGCCGCGCCCCATCAAAGCTGAGGACGATCACATGGCGCGCCCCGGCCGCCGGCGCGCGCGCCAGGGTCGGCCCCGGGGCGAGGCCGCCGATGCTCAGCGCGAGGACGGCCAGGAGCGCGACCTGCCGGATCATGCGCGCGCCCCGGCCAGCGTGACCGCCTCCCGGGCCGCCTCCTCGGGATCGACAAAGGCGTGGATCCCCGCGCCGGCGAGGATCCGGCGGCCCTCCTCCTCGTTCGTGCCCGTCAGCCGCACCGCCACCGGCACCCTGGGCGGGCGCGCGGCGATCGCGCGGGCGATGTCGTCGCAGCGGGTGATCCCGCCAAAGATGTTGACGAAGAGCGCGCGCACCCCGGGCTTGCGCAGGACGATGTCCATCGCGGCGGTCATGTTCTCGGTGGTCGCGCCGCCGCCGACGTCGAGAAAGTTGGCCGGGCGCCCCCCGAAGTGGGCGACCCCGTCCAGGGTCGACATCACCAACCCCGCCCCATTGCCGATGATCGCCAGGTCACCCTCCAGCTCGACATAGGACAACCCGGCGTCGTGTGCGGCGCGTTCGAGGGCGCTCATCTCTTCGCTCGCGGGGCGGTCCTTGTGGCGGAAGGCGGCGCTGTCGTCGAGGATCAACTTGGCGTCCACGGCCACGAGTGTGCCGCCGGCCGACGCCAGGGGGTTGATCTCGGCGAGTTCGGCTTCTTCCTGCACGGTGAGGCGATACAGGTTGGCGGCGATGGACGCGAAGGCCGTGAGATGGTCCCCCCGCAGTCCGATGGCGGCACCGACTTCGCGCGCCTGAAACGGCAGAAAGCCGAGCGCCGGATCGACGTGGTGCTTGACGATCCGCTCGGGGGTGCGGCGGGCCACCTCCTCGATGTCGATGCCTCCGGACGCCGAGGCCATCGCCACCATCCGCCGCGCGGTGCGGTCGAGCGTAAAGGCCAGATAGTATTCTTTCTCGATCTGCGCCGCCTCGGCCACCAGCAGCCGCGTCACCTGCTCTCCCTTGATCGATAGACCCAGGATGGCCCGCGCGTGGCCGCGCGCTTCTGCCGCATTCGCGGCCAACTTGATCCCGCCCGCCCTGCCGCGCCCACCGACCAGCACCTGTGCCTTGACGACCACCGGGTAGCGCAGGTCGAGACGGTCGACCTCCGACGGCTCGGAGATCACCGCCCCCCGCTGCACCGGGATCCCGTAGCGGGCGAAGACCTCCTTGGCCTGATATTCGTGAAGCTTCATCTAAGGTCTCCGGCGGGCAGCGTCAAGGCCGCATTGGTCTCAGGTGAGCGAGAAACGCGCGAGGCGTGGGGATCTGAGGCTGGCGTGTCTCTCCGGAACTTCGGACGCCGGAGAACGCCCTCCAACTCTGCGACCACTTGGGGAGACGATCAGTTCGAATCGGCCTTCGCGGCAAGCCAGGATGAGACTCGCCGGAGCACCCTCTGGAGAGAGCAGGGCCGCGATGAGGACGACCCCCGGGTCCAGAACCGCGCGGACCACCTACTTCCTCGCGGCATGGATCTCACGATAGGCCAGCGTCAGCGCTTCGGCTTCCTTGAGCTTGCTCCTCGCCCAAACCTTCTCCATAACCTCCAGGCCCAGATATCTGCGAAGAGCCTCCTCAACGATCTGGTATTCTTTCTTTCCCTCCCGGGCCGCCATGATCTTGGCCGACCGGAGGACCCCCTCGTCGATATAAATCGTTGTCTTTTTCCGTGTCATATTTCCATATTGACAGATTGAGGTTTTTCTGTCTGCCAAGTCCCCAGGAGCTCCGCCAACCTGCGTTTCACTTCGGGCCACTCCCTGTCTACGATGCTGTAGTAGACGGAGTCCCGAATCCGGCCCGTCGAGGTCACCATGTGGTTCCGGAAGATCCCCTCCTCCTTCGCCCCGATGCGCAGCAAAGCCCGGCGGGATCGCTCGTTGAGGACGTCGGTCTTGAACTCTACGCGAATGCACCCCAGCGTCTCAAAGGCGTGCCGGAGCATGAGGTACTTGGATTCGGTGTTGACCCTCGTCCGCTGCCAGGGGCGGCCGATCCAGGTCCAGCCGATCTCGACGCGTCGATGCGCCGGGTCGATATTGCCGTACCGGGTGCTGCCGACGGCAGTGCCCGAGGCCCGCTCCACGATGGCAAAAGGGAGCGCCGTCCCATCCGCCTGCTCGCGGAGAGCCGTTTCGATGTATCCTCGCATGTCCTCAGCAGAGAGGACGACCATGGGGCTCAAACGCCACAGATCGCCGTCCAGGCCGACCTGACTCAGCGATTCGTGATGAACGAGTGAGAGAGGTTCCAGCCTGACGTAGTTTCCCTCAAGCATCACGGGCTGAACTCGCATCGCTCCTCGTGCGCCTCCAACCGAGTCGGACTACCGTCAAGAACGCCAGGTCCACGTCGTCCCGAATGGCCCGACCTAAAGTAACGACGCCTCTCGACCTTAGAGATCTCACGCCAAAACTTGTCAACTCACTACTTCGTGCGACCGCAAAACCTCGAGTCCACCTCCATGGGAACTCGGTCCGGGCCGAGTTCCCACCCGTGCAGGACCCGTTCACCCGCTAGCGAGCCTGATCAAATCTAAGTGCGGCGATCAGGCGTCTCGTTGCGCTTGCCTAGTCAGCTCGTAGGCATGGACTCGAGTTTAGAGTTTCAGGACCGCCAGCAGCTCCCGCACTGCCGCCACCGACGCCGTGAACGCCGCGCGCTCGGCGCCATCGAGAGGCGCCTCGAGCACCCGCTCCATCCCGCCGGCACCGATCACCACGGGCACTCCGATGCAGAGGTCGCGCTCGCCGTACTCCCCGTCGAGATAGACGCAGCAGGGGATGACGCGGCGGCGGTCCAGCAGCACCGCTTCGATCATCTCCACGAGGGCGGCGCCGGCGGCGGTGAACCCGCTCTGTTTCATCAGCTCGGTGATCTCCGCCCCACCCCGGCGCGTGCGCGCCACCACCGCCCCTAAGCGCTCGGCGGACAGCATTGTCCGCACCGGGATCCCGCGCACCGAGGCCAGGGAGGCCAGCGGCACCATGTCCTTGTCGGTGTGCGCGCCGATCACCAGCGCATCCACGTCGCGCGCCGAGACACCCAGCTCCATCGCCAGGAAGGTGCGGAAGCGCGTGGTGTCCAGCGCGCCGGACTGGCCGATGACGCGCTCGCGGGGGAGGCCGGAGACTTTGTAGGCCAGGTAGGTCATCGCGTCGAGGGGGTTGGTGAGGATGATGAACACCGCGTCCCGCGATCGGGGCACCACCTGATCGATCACCTGCCGGAGGATGCCGGCGTTGGTCTCGATCAGCTGCTCGCGCGTCATGCCGGGCTTACGGGGGACGCCAGCCGTCATCACGACCACCGTCGATCCCACGGTCTCGTCGTAGCCCTGCGACGACCCGGAGAGGCGGACGTCGAAGCCGGCGATGGGACCGGCCTGCTGAATGTCCAGCGCCTTCCCTTCAGGGAGACCCGCGATGATGTCCGTGAGGACGACGTCGGCGATAGACTTCTCGGCCAGCCAGTGGGCGGTGGCGGTGCCGACGGCGCCGGCGCCAATGATCGAGACCCTGGGACGGCCCGCGCGCATCGGGGTCACGGGTCAGCCCCGCATGTTCTCAATGATGGCCGTGGCAAATTCGCTCGTCTTGACCTCGCGCGCGCCTGCGGCGAGGCGGGCCAAATCGTAGGTCATGACCTTCTCCGCGAACGTGCGTTCCAGGCCGCGCGTAATCAGGTCGGCCGCCTCCTGCCAGCCCATGTACTCCAGCATCATCACGCCGGAGAGCGTGAGCGAGCCCGGATTGACCTTGTCCAGGTTGGCGTGCTTGGGCGCGGTGCCATGCGTGGCCTCGAAGACGGCGTGGAAGTCACCGATGTTGCCGCCGGGGGCCATGCCGATGCCGCCCACCTGCGCGGCCACGGCGTCGGAAAGGTAGTCGCCGTTGAGGTTGCCGGTGGCGATGACGTCGAAGCCGCTCGGGCGGACGAGCAGGTGTTGGAAGGTCACGTCGGCGATGGTGTCCTGGATCAGAATCTTCCCGGCCGGCACGCTGCCGCCGTGGGACTTCTCCACCTCATCCCAGGCCATCGTGCGGTCGCCAAACTCCTCGCGGGCGAGAGCATAGCCCCAGTCTTTGAAGGCGCCCTCCGTGAACTTCATGATGTTGCCCTTGTGCACCAGGGTGACGCTCTTGCGGTGGTGATCGATCGCGTACTGGATGGCCTTGCGCACCAGCCGTTTGGTGCCGAACGGGCTCATCGGCTTGAGGCCCACGCCCGAGCCTTCCCGCACCTTCCATCCGAACGCCTCGCGCACGAACGCGATCAGCCGCTGGGCCTCCGCCGACCCGCTGGCGTGCTCCATCCCCGCGTAGATGTCCTCGGTGTTCTCGCGAAAGATGACCACGTTCACTCTCTCCGGATGGCGCACCGGCGAGGGGACATTGGGGAACCAGCGCACCGGCCGCACGCAGGCGTAGAGGTCGAGCAACTGGCGCAGCGAGACGTTGAGGCTGCGGAACCCGCCGCCGATGGGCGTGGTCAGCGGACCCTTGATCCCGACGACATAGTGTTGAAAGGCGCGCAGGGTGTCCTCCGGCAGCCAGGTGCCGAAGGCGTCGTGGGCCTTCTCTCCCGCGTAGACCTCAAACCAGACGATCCGCCGCTTCCCGCCGTACGCCTGGGCGGTCGCGGCATCGAGGACGCGCTGGGTGGCCCGCGTGATGTCGGGACCGATGCCGTCCCCCTCGATGAAGGGGATCACGGGCATGGCCGGCACGCGCACCCGCCCACCCTCGATCGTGATGGCCTCGCCCTCGCGCGGCGGCGTCAGCGTCTCGAGGGTCAGCATGAGTTGTCCTCCGGAAGATGGGGTGGCTGAGCGTGCGCGTGCCCAGGATAGCATTTTCAGCGCATCTTGACACGCCGGGGCGGGTGCGCTGTAATGGCCTTTGGAGGACTGCTGGTCTGACCAGTAATCCTCCGGGGTGAGTGACCCGTGGCGACCGCAGAACGCGTCGTGCTCTTCCACCCCCTCCCGCGCAGCCGTCTCTACGAGCGCATCGTCGCGCGGATTCAGGATCTCATCGCCGAGCGCCATCTCGTCCCCGGCGACCGCCTGCCCGGCGAGCGGGAGCTGGCGGAGGCGCTCTCGGTCAGCCGCCAGTCGGTGCGCGAGGCGCTGAAGATCCTCGACTATCTGGGGATCGCCGAGGTCCGCCCCGGCGAGGGCACCTTCGTCGCCACCACCCCGCCGGCGCCGCGCGATCCCTCCGTGTACAATCGCCTCACCGAGCGCGCTTTCCTCCTTGAACTCGTGGAGGCACGGCGCCTCATCGAAGAGCAGGTCGTGGACCTGGCCGTGCGGCGCCGCACCGGGGAGGACATCCGGGCGATGGAGCGGTTTCTCGCCGCCCGTGAAACAGAGGTCGAGTCCGGGCAGCACGACGTGGCCGGAGATCTGGCCTTTCACGAATTGGTGGCCGAGGCCACGGGCAACGACGTGCTGGTCAGCGTGGTGCGGCACCTCAACGAGATGTACGCGCAGGTGCGGGAGAAGACCGGGCGGGCCCGCCTGAGCCCGCACAAGGCGCTGCGGTTCCACCACCAGCTCCTCACCGCGCTGCGCCGCCGGCAGCCTGCCCAAGCGCGCCGCACCCTCCGCCGGCACCTGGACGAGCTGCGGACGGAGGTCACCAGGAACACCTCCAGAGCCGCGGAGCGACGGCCCCGGAGATAGATGATCGAGCCCCTCCGGCACGACCTCGTCATCGTCGGCGGAGGCGGGGCCGGCCTGCGGGCCGCCATCGCCGCCGCGGAGGCCGATCCGACCCTCTCCATCGCCATCGTCTCCAAGGTCTATCCCATGCGCAGCCACACCGTCTCCGCGGAAGGCGGGGCGGGCGCGGTGATCAAGGCCAACGACAGCCTCGCCGATCACATCGAGGATACGGTGAGCGGAGGGGACTGGTTGGTCGATCAGGACGCGGTGGAAGCCTTCGTCGCCGAGGCGCCGCGGGAGTTGCTGCAGCTGGAGCACTGGGGCTGCCCCTGGAGCCGCGAGTCCGACGGCAGCGTCGCCGTCCGTCCTTTCGGCGGCATGCGCAAGGAACGCACCTGGTACGCGGCGGACAAGACCGGTTTTCACCTCCTGCACACGGTCTTTCAGACGTCCTTGAGGTACCGCACGATCGCCCGCTACGACGAGTGGTTCGTGACCAGCCTGCTCGTGGATGGCGGACGCTGCCGGGGCGTCACGGCCATCGAGCTGCGCAGCGGGCGGCTGCGCGCGATCGAAGCGGGTGCGGTGATCCTGGCCACCGGCGGGGCGGGACGGGTCTTTCCCTTTACGACGAACGGCTCCATCTGCACCGGAGACGGCATGGCGCTGGCCTACCGGGCGGGCGTGCCGCTGAAGGACATGGAGTTCGTGCAGTACCATCCCACCGGCCTCCCCGGGACGGGCATCCTGATCACGGAGGCCGCCCGCGGCGAGGGGGGCATCCTCGTCAACAAGGACGGCTACCGCTACCTGCAGGACTACGGGATGGGGCCGCCGGACCCGTGGCCGCGGCTGCGCGCCATGGAACTGGGCCCGCGGGACAAACTCTCCCAGGCGTTCATTCACGAGCGCCAGAAAGGGCGGACGATCGACGGCCCGCACGGCGACGTCGTGCACCTGGACGTGCGCCACCTCGGCGAGCGGCGCATCGACGAACGGATCCCGTTTGTCCGCGAACTCGCGCGGAAGTACGCGGGCATCGATCCGGTAACCGAGCCGATCCCCGTGCGGCCGGTGGTGCACTACATGATGGGCGGCGTGCACACGGACGCCGACGCGGCCACCCCGCTGCCGGGACTCTACGCGGCGGGAGAAGTGGCCTGCGTCAGCATCAACGGGGCCAACCGTCTGGGCAGCAACTCGCTGCCCGAGATCCTCGTCTTCGGGGCGCGGGCCGGGCGGGCGGCGGCGCTCGTCGCCCGGGAGCAGCGAGGAGCGCGGGGGAAGGCGCTGCAGGCGCAGGAGCACGATGAAGCGCGGCGCCTCAGCGCGGCCTTCCTGGCCAAGGAGGACGGCAGCGAACGGGTGGCCACCATCCGTGACGAGATGACGCGGGCGATGGAAGCCGGGTGCGGCATCTACCGGGATGAAGGCTCCCTCCGCGGCGCGGCGGGGCGGCTGATCGGTCTGCGCGAGCGCTTTGCTCGTCTGCGGCTGGACGACCGCAGCGGACCCTACAACACCGAGCTGACCGCCGCCCTGGAACTGGACTTCATGCTGGACGTGGCCGAAGCGGTGACCCATGCCGCCCTCGCGCGCACGGAATCGCGCGGCTCTCACCAACGCACCGATCACCCTCGCCGCGACGACGGACGCTTCCTGAAACACTCGCTGGCCTATCGCACTCCCGGGCTGCCCCGCGTCGAGTACCAGGACGTGGTGATCACCCGCTGGCCGCCGGCGGAGCGGGTCTACGGAGGCTGACGATGACCGACCGCACCATCACCCTGGAGATCTTCCGCTACCAGCCCGAGGGCGATGCCGCCCCGCGGTTTCAGAGCTACGAGATCCCCTACCGCGAGGAGTGGGTGGTCCTGGACGGCATCAACCACATCAAGGACCGGCTGGACGGGAGCCTGACCTATCGCTGGTCCTGCCGCATGGGCGTTTGCGGGAGCTGCGGCATGATGATCAACGGCGTTCCCAAGCTTTCCTGCGCGACCTTTCTGAGGGAGTACTACCCGGGGCGCATCCGCGTCGAGCCGCTGGAGAACTTCCCCGTCGCCCGCGACCTGGTCATCGTGCTGGACGACTTCATGGACAAACTGCCGCGGGTGCAGCCCTGGATCGTCCGAGAGGATGGACCGCCGGAGGCCGCCGAGTACCGCCAGAGTCCCGCCCACCTGGACCGCTACAAACAGTTCAGCATGTGCATCAACTGTATGCTCTGCTACTCGGCCTGCCCGGTCTACGCGCTGGAGCCGCGCTTCATCGGGCCCGCGGCCATCGCCCTGGCGCAGCGCTACAACCTCGACTCCCGCGACGACGGGCGGGGGGAGCGGCGTGAGGTCCTCGGCGGACATCACGGCATTTGGGACTGCACGTTTGTCGGCGAGTGCACCACGGTCTGCCCGGCGCAGGTCGATCCGGCCGGGGCCATCCAGCAGGCCAAGCTCTCCGAAGCGCTCGCCCGCGTCGGTGACCTCCTCCGGCCGGGGAGGCGGAGGTGAGGTCGTGAGGACCTACCGCCGGCCGGTGCCGTTCCTCTGGTGGCTGCGCTCCCGGGCCTACACCCTCTTCGTCGCGCGGGAACTCACCAGCGTCTTCGTCGGCGGATACGCGCTGGTGCTGCTCCTCCTCCTGCGCAGCCTGGCGGATGGTCCGGAGGCCTACGCCGGCTTCCTGGCGGCCCTGCGCTCGCCGGCCGCGCTGACCTTCCACGCCGTCGCCCTGGTCGCCGCCGTCTACCACAGCATCACCTGGTTCCGCCTGGCGCCGATGGCGGTGGCGCTGCGGGTGAGAGGCCGGCGCCTCCCCGCCGCGCTCATTCTGGGGGCGAACCTCGCGGCGTGGGGGGTCTTCTCCCTCGCGCTCGCCTGGCTGATCCTGGGGAGGTAGCGTGGCGAAGCCGACCGATCCCTTCTGGTGGCTGCTCTTCGCGGCCGGCGGGACGGTTGCAGCGCTGCTGACCCCGGCGCTGATCGTGCTGACCGGTTTCGTGGCCCCCGCGACCGGGGCGGCTGGTCCCTTTGCCTACGAGCGCATCCTGCCGCTGGCGACGCATCCGCTGACGCGCCTGCTGCTCTTCGGGCTGATCTCGCTCTCCTTCTTTCACTGGGCCCATCGCTTCCGCTACACGCTCGAGGAGGGACTCGCCCTCAAGCGCGTATGGCTGGCCGTGGCGGTGGCCTGCTACGGCGCCGCCATCGCCGGGACGGTCTGGACGGGCCTCGTTCTCCTCAGCCTGTGATCGCGCTCACGGTAACATAACGTCTTGACGTCACAACGCTTTGCTGCTATAAATGAGGTATGAAGACGGAGCGCAGACGAGTTACCGTCTATCTTGACCCTCAGCTGCACAGGGCCCTCAGGGTTAAAGCCGCGCAGACCGAACGGACCTTCTCCGCTCTGGTGAACGACGCCGTGCACCGTAGTTTGAGTGAAGACGCCGAGGACCATGCGGCCTTCGACCAGCGCGCCAAGGAGCCAAGCCTCGCCTTCGAAGATATGCTGAAGGAC
Organism: bacterium; assembly: GCA_050695215.1. GTDB lineage: Bacteria > Sysuimicrobiota > Sysuimicrobiia > Sysuimicrobiales > Humicultoraceae > JACQGZ01. The sequence goes on along the minus strand of JBOGSD010000152.1, from coordinate 12,836 downwards.
CTGAAGAGGCGTGGCAAGCTATAGGCTCTTCATCAAACCCTCCGCGGTCAAAGAACTCGAGTCCATTCCAAGAGAGAACCGTCAGCGCGTCGCGGGACGGATCCATCGACTCTCTGCCGATCCCCGTCCGACTGGTGCCGAGAAGCTTTCAGCATTAGAACGGTACCGCATCCGACAGGGAGACTACCGTGTCGTGTATGCCATTGACGACAGAGGAAAGACCGTGACCGTGTTCAAGGTAGGACACCGACGTGAAGTCTACCGCGAGGAGTGAGTCCACCATGCGCAGGGAGCGTGACAGTCTCGGGGAGATGGACGTGCCCGCGGACGCCTACTATGGCGCCTCCACGGCGCGCGCGATGCGCAACTTCCCCATCAGCGGCATCCGGTTCTCCCGCCCCTTCCTGCGCGCTCTCGGCCTGATCAAGCGGGCCGCCGCCGAAGTGAACATGGAGCTCGGCCTGCTGGACGGTCGCATCGGCGAGGCCATCGTCACCGCGGCCTCTGAAGTCGCCGACGCCCGGCTGGACGAGCACTTCCCGCTGGACATCTACCAGACCGGCTCGGGCACCTCGACCAACACCAACGCCAACGAGGTGATCGCCAACCGGGCGGTCGAATTGCTCGGCGGGGAGCGCGGCAGCCAGGCGGTCCATCCCAACGACCACGTCAATGTCTGCCAGTCCAGCAACGACGTCATTCCCACGGCGATCCACGTGGCCGCGCTGCTGCAGATCCGGGACGTCCTGCGCCCCGCGCTGGAGCAGTTGCGCCGGTCGCTGGCGGGGAAGGCCGACGCGTTCCACGACACCATCAAGACCGGCCGCACCCATCTGATGGACGCGACGCCCATCCGGCTGGGCCAGGAGTTCGAGGGGTACGCCGGGCAGGTGGAGCGGGCCCTGCAGCGGCTGGACCACGCCGAGGCGGAGCTGCAAGAGGTGCCGCTGGGGGGCACCGCCGTCGGCACGGGCATCAACGCGCACCCGGAGTTCGCGCGCCGCGCCTGCGCCCGCCTCTCCGAGCTGGCTCGTCTCCAGATCCGGGAGACAGAGAATCACTTCCAGGCGCAGGCCGCCCTCGACGCCCTGGTCCTGACCTCGGGGGTCCTGCGCGCCTACGCCACTGGCCTGATGAAGATCGCCAATGACATCCGCTGGATGGGGTCGGGCCCGCGGGCCGGGCTGGCGGAACTGCGGCTCCCGGCCGTGCAGCCGGGATCGTCGATCATGCCCGGCAAGGTGAACCCGGTCATCGCCGAGTCGGTGCTGCAAGTCTGCGCGCAGGTGCAGGGCAACGACCTGGTGGTCGCCCTGGGCAACCAGTGGGGCAACTTCGAGCTGAACACGATGATGCCCGTGATCGCCCACAACCTGCTGTCCTCCATCGCCCTGCTCGGGGCCGCCTCGGCCAACTTCGCCGCGCAGTGCGTCGACGGGCTGGAGGCCACCCGCCGCGGCCCGGACTTGGTGGAGCAGGGGTTGATCACGGCGACGGCCCTCGCCCCAGCCATCGGCTACGACAAGACCGCGGAGATCGTGAAGGAGGCGGAACGGACCGGCCGCACCGTCCGTGAGGTGGCGCGCGAGCGGTCCGGCCTGAGCGAGGCGCAGCTCGCCGAGTTGCTGGATGCGGCAGCGATGACCGCCCCCGGCCTGAGGGGCGGCGGGGGAGGAGGATGAGGAGACGCTGCGGGTCATCCACCCGCTCAAGGCTCTCATCGGACGCTCAGCGTGACGGCAGAGAACCATCCACCGAGGGTGGAGACGTGCCGACCAACGAGCGGGAGAGGAGCGCCACCAATATCATCGGGACGATGATCAGCAGCCCGGTGATGGCGATCGCCCGCGGGGCGCCCACGGCGCTGCCGAGGGCCCCGGCGAGCAGGCTGTTCGCCGGTCCGCTCCCCAGCAGCGCCAGCGAGTAGACGCTCATCGTCCGACCGCGCAGCGCGTCGGGGATCAGCCGCTGGATCGTCGCGTTGGCCGTCGCCAGAAAGCCGATGATCAACCCTCCGACCGCGAAGAGGACCACTGCGGCCACGGGCAGCGAGCGGGAGGCCGCGAAGGTCAGCAGCGCCCCCCCGGCCAGGGCGCCCAGCCAGAGCAGCCGGCGACCGGGATGGCCGGATCTGGCCGTGGCCGCCACGAGCAGCGCCCCGACCGTCGCCCCCACGCCCACCGCGCCCAGGAGATAGCCGTTCTGCGCGGGCCCGCCGCCGAGGATCTGGGTGGTCATCACCGGCATCAGCACGACGTAACTGAAGCCAAAGGTCCCCATCAGGGCCACCAGCAGCAGCACGGTGCGGACCACCGGATGGCCCCACACGAACCTGAGCCCTTCCCAGAGGTCGTCCCACATCGTGGTGGCGCGCCGTCCCTCCCCCTCGGGCGGCAGCGCCAGGATCGCCAGCGGATAGAGAATGGCGGCGAAGGAGAGCGTGTTGAAGAGGAACGCCAGTTCGGGTCCGCGCACGGCGTAAAGGAGCCCGCCGATCGGTGGGCCCACGATGCGAGAGGCGTTGAAGACCAGCGAGTTTAGCGCGATGGCGTTGGTGAGATCCTCACGCCGCACCAGATTGGGTACCAGCGACTGGCGCGCCGGCGCGTCGACGGCCATGACCAGCCCGCTGGCGAAGGCGAGGGCGTTGATGTGGCCGACCCGCACCACGTCGAACCAGGTGAGCGCGGTGAGGACGGCGGCCTGCGCGGCAAAGAGGCTCTGCGTCAGTAGCAGGAGCCGGCGGCGGTTCACCCGGTCGGCGATGACCCCGCCGACGAGGGAGAAGAGCAGCGAGGGCAGCGTGAAGAAGAACAGCGGCAGGCTGGTGGCCAGCGGCGAGCGGGTTAGTTCCCAGACCAGATAGGTTTGGGCCGTCTGCTGCACCCAGGTGCCGACGAGGGAGACCAGCGCGCCGCTCCAATAGAGGCGGAAATTGCGGTGGCGCAGCGCGCTGAAGGTGTTAGCGCCCTTCACCCTGGCCCGGCCGCCACTCGTCCTCGGTCACCTCCGCCCGGGCGTTGGCGGCCCGCGCCAGCACGAACAGCAGATCGGCCAGGCGATTCAGATAGCGCAGGATCTCCGGATTCAGCGGCTCGGCTCGGGACAGCGTGACCACGCGCCGTTCGGCCCGGCGGGCCACGGTGCGCGCGACGTGCAGCAGCGCACCGCCGGAAGAGCCTCCGGGCAGAATGAAGACGCGCAGCGCCGGCAGAGCGGCGTCGAAGCGGTCGATCAACCGCTCCAGCGCCTCGACGTCCGCCGCCGCGGCGCGCGGCCCCTGCCCCTCCTTCCCCGGCGCCGCGATCTCCGCCCCCAGCGCGAAGAGGTCGCGTTGGATCTGATCGCACGCCGCGTCGAGGTCGGCGCGTCCGTCCGCGGCCCCCGCCGGGAAGGCCCCCGCAGCCCCCTTCAGGAGGGCCTCCGCGGCCCCCTTCAGGAAGGCCCGCGCGGCGCCGATCGCCGAGTTCAGTTCGTCCAGCGCTCCGTAGGCCTCCACCCGGGCGTCGTCCTTCGAGACCCGCCGCCCGCCGATGAGGCCGGTCTCGCCCCGGTCGCCCGTGCGGGTATAGATACGCGTCACCGGCCCACGCTCAGCCGTTCGACCAGCATCTCCGGCAGACCCTCGCCCACCATCTTGTCCTGGGTGCGCGACACCAGATAGGGCAGCCGGATCAGCGTCACCGCGCGCTCCTCCACGTCCAGCACGGCGTAGGCCGCCCGCGGGTCGCCGTCCCGCGGCTGGCCGACGCTGCCCACGTTGATGAGGTAGCGGGATGAGGCCTCGAGGCGCAGCGGTTCCTCGGCGGCAAGCGGACGGGCCGCCACCTCCCCGTCGGCTTCGATGAAGACGGCGGGCACGTGCGAATGACCGTGGAAGCACAGGGCGAAAGAACGATGGCCGAAGTTCTCCACCGCCGTCGCGGCGTCGAGCACGTACTCTTCAATCGGGTCGCGCGGGCTGCCGTGTACGGCGAGAAAAGGCAGCTCGCCCTGGTGGCTCCATTCCACCGGCAGCGCGGAGAGGAACTCGACCGCCCCCGGGCGCAGCGCTTGCTGCGTCCAGCGGATGGCCTCCTGCGCGAAGGCGTTGAAGAAGGTGATCTCCAGCCGGCCGATCGCGGCCCAATCGTGGTTGCCGGCGACGCTGCGGCCCTCCACGAGCGGCCGCAGCACCTCCACGCACTCGTTGGGGTTGGGCCCGTACCCGACAAAGTCCCCCAGGCAGACGATCTGATCGCACTCGCGCCGCCCCACGTCCTCCAGCACGACCTCCAGCGCTTCCAGGTTGGCGTGCACGTCGGAGAGGATGGCGACGCGCATCAGCAGCGGGGATCCCGCGTCCGTCCCATCGTCACCCCGTGCGCAGGCGGGAGGCGCGCGGCACGGTGTGATCGCGCAGGGTCCAGGCGTAGAGGAACAGGAAGAGGGCGATCAGACCGAAGAGCAGGTTCCCCAGCAGCGTCCCGATGGCCCCCTGCCCCCGCTCGACCATCCCCAGGAGCAGGTGGACGGCGGCGGCGGCGAGCAGCGCGCGGCCCAGCCAGCCCCGCGTCGTGGCCCAGCCGACGAAGGCGGTGGTGGCGATGTGGGCGAGGATCGGAAAGAGGCGGAGCACAATGGCCAGGGCCGCGGTCACCGGCGTGCCCAGCGGGAGGCGGCTCACCTCCAGCGCGTACCCGATCACCTGCTGCGCGCCAAAGAGGCCGAACCCCGCCCCGGCGGCGGCGCCGTAGACGAACCAGTCGCGCGGGGGCGCTTCGGTCATCCCTCCCACGATCAGCACCGGAGCGATCTTGAATCCTTCCGCCAGCAGGGCCCAGACGAAGAGATTGAGCAGCAATCCCACGCCGGCCTGGGGCAACCCCACGCTGAACACGGCGGGATCCCACACCGTCCGGTTCACCCACTGCGCGATGGGAAAGGCGAAGGCGCCGATCACCAGCATGACCCAGAAGGTGGGCTGCCGGAAGTGGGTGCGGGCGAGGGGGACGAGACCGATCAGGACGAACGCCGCGGCGATGACGACGGCCAGCAGTTGCATCAAGGCTCCCGGATGGAACGACTCGGTTCATTGTAGCGGAGCCATTCCGGGAGGGTCAATTTTGCGACGGCGCGGCGGGCCCGGTCGCGTAATCGCCCACCTTCGGCTGTTCCAGCCGCTCCAGATCCGCGTAGGCGACGGTCATCGTCTCCCGGTGCGTGCCCGCGCGAAAGACGATCCGCGGGTCGTCCGTCAGCGCCCGGTCCACGTAGACGGGCAGGCCGTAGAGCGAACCAAACGGCGGCATCGCGCCGACCTCGCAGTCGGCGAAGACCGCGCTGAATTCCTCCTCCCGGGCCAGCCGGGCCTGCGCCCCCCCGAGCGCGCGCTTCACCTTGTCCAGATCCACACGGTGAGGGGCGGGGAGCACGATCATGGCCAGCGTTTCGTCCACGGACGCGATCACCACCTTCGCGACGTCATACCCGCTGACGTGCTCGACGGCGGCGACTTCCTGGGCCGTGTACACCTCGGGATGCGTCACGACCTGAAACTTCACCCCTCGCTCACGGAAGAACTGTTCCAGTCGCTCGCGGCAGCTCATTGTCGATCCTCCTCTAACCACACCTGATCTCACCCCACCCCCCCGTTCACGGAGAGACGCGGCTTAGCGCCCGAACGCGCCGGTCATCCATGCGCGCATCAGCAGGGCGGCCTGGGTGAAACACAGCAGCGCCATGAGGCGGGGCTCGGGAAACCCCGATCCCAGCCCGACGCGGGCGCGCAGGAACCCGCGGGGGCGCAGCCCATACTGCGCGACCGCCGCTGCGAGCACCAGCACACCGTAGAGCACGTGCAGGCCGGCACTCGGGCGCGCGCCCCCGGCGAACAAGAAGACGCCAGCGAGGACCTGCACGATCAACAGGGCCAGCACCGCCAGCAGCATCCCCCAGAACGCCGGGGAGAGGAGGCGACGGCCACGGAGGCTGCTCAGGCCGGCCCACGCGGCCAGCAGCAGATTCCCCACCACCGGCGCCCAGACCAAGAGGTCGGCGCCGTGCAGACGAGTCATGATACGATGGACACCCGTGCGTCGATTCTCACGCTGCCCCACCCTCGCCGTCCTGGCCGTGCTCTTCGCTGCCCTCTCGCCGCAACCTCTGCCGGCGGCTCCACCCCGCACGATCACGGTGGACGTGCTGGTGATCGGTGCGACCCCCGGGGGCATTGCCGCGGCGGCGGCCGCCGCCCGGGCCGGGGCGCGCGTGCACATCGTGGAAGGGCAGCCGAAGATGGGCGGCGTCATCGCCTACGCCTGGCTCACCACGTTCGACATGAACCTCACCTCTGAAGGGACCCACCTGACCCGGGGGATCTTCTGGGAGTATTACAAGGCCCTGGGGCTGAGCTTCGATCTGGAAGAGGCGGTGCGCAAACTCACCCGAGAGGTCTACCGCGAACAGTTGGTGGGGTCCACGGCCAACGCGCCCCTGATCCGCGTCTTGAAGGAAGAGAGACGCGTGGTGGGCGCGGAATTCGACGACCGGGACTGGCAGCGTACGCTCACGGTGCGCGCCCGTCAGGTGATCGACGCCACCGACGACGCCGAGGTGGCCACGAGCGCCGGCGCGCCCTTCGTGCTGGGACGCTCCGGACCCGACGGGACCCCCTGGATGCAGGCGGCCGGCCTCATCTTTCGCGTGGGCGAGGTCAACTGGGTGGAACTCACCGGCGACCTGCTGCGCCGGAAGGGGTCGGGCGCGGAGGCGGCGGCCTGGGGTGTGAATGGACGCGCGGCTTGGGGCTACCAGCCAATGATGAAGCGCTACCGCCCCTCCCAGCCGGACGTGGCGGTCCTCGGCCTCAACCTGGCGCTGCAGCGGGACGGCACAGTGCTGATCAACTCATTGCAGGTCTTCGGGGTGAACGGGGTCGATCCGGCCTCGGTGGAGGCCGGGATGGTCAGGGCCCGGAGAGAACTGCCGGCTCTGGTGGCCTTTCTGCGCGAGTCTATCCCTGGATTCGCCCGAGCGGTGCTGGTCGACCACGCCCCGCAGTTGTACATCCGGGAGACCCGGCATGTCCGAGGGCTCTACACCCTCACCGTCGAGGACATTTTGATCGGGCGGCTCTTTCCCGACCGCATCGCGGCCGCTTCCTATCCCATCGACATCCATCCCTACGTCAACGGCTGGGTCAGCCCCTACGCCCCGGTCCGCCACGTCTACACGATCCCCTTCCGCACCCTCGTGCCGGTGAATCTAGAGAACCTGCTGGTGGCCTCGCGGGCGTTCTCCGCCACCTCAGAGGCGGCCGGCTCGGCGCGGGTGATTCCTACCTCCATGGCCCTGGGACAGGCGGCGGGGGTGGCCGCGGCCTTCTGCGCACAGCGGGGCTGTACCCCTAGGGAGCTGATCCAGAAAAGCGCGCTGATGGCGGAGGTGCAGCGGACGCTCAAAGCGCAGGGGGCGACGATTACCCCGAACGGGGGGCCGTAGACAAAAGACCAGGAGAGTCGATCTCGTACGGGGGAGAGAGGCGCCGTACGGAGAGGACTCTCCCGGTGTGTGACGACGTACCGTTGCAGAGCTAGTCTACAGCTCCGTCGTTACTTGGTCTTGCCGGCAGGCGCCTCGAGGTCGGCAGGCGTAATACTATCGAGCCGCCGCTCGACCTGCTCGCGCGTCTGACCGTACTTTTCGACAATCTTCCCGACCAGCATGTCGTAGTTGCCCTCGATCTGGTCGAGTTCGTCGTCGGTCAGCTTGCCCCACTCAGCCTTGACGCGGCCACGAAGCTGCCGCCACTTCCCAGTGAACTGCTCCTTGTGCATGGCTTTACCTCCTGTCCTTGTCCTTGCGTTGTTCGTTTTACCCCGTCGTCGCGGGGTCAAACATCAGGTCAGACGCCGAGCCGGGTCTTACTTCCAATCATTACTGGCGATCTGGCCGGCAATGGCCTCGCGCAGCATCTGGACGTGATGGAGGTCGTCCTGCATCAGACGGTCGAAGAGTTGCTGCAGATGCGGGCTGCCGCGGGCGTCGTGTTTGTAGAGTTCGTACCGCGCCGCCGAGTCCAGTTTCACCGAGAGCAACTGGACGAGGTCGTGATTCACGTTTTCCATCGGCTCGGTGCGGCGGATGGTCTCCATCGACATGGGACGTCACCTCCTCCCCTGGTTTACCCACCGGCGGGTGGCACAAACGGCGGCAAAGGCGCACGGGGCACAAGAGGTGACGCGCGTTTCATCCCCCTGGTCGGGGGGAAAACCGCCGGTGGAGCCAGGAGAAGACTCCCCAGAAAGGCGAACCAACAATGCTGAGTCACGGGAGCCAGAACCAGACGAACGAGCGGAGACCCACCGGGGGGCGGGTGGTAGGGGTGAGCACAGAGTCCGCGGGGTCTGAGCGCCAGACGAATGTCGAGCGGGTGGTCATGTCCATTCCCGCCCGTGCGGAGTACGTCGGCGTGGTCAGACTCGCCGCGGCCGCGATCGCCGGGAGGATGGCCTTCGGCTACGACGAGGTGGAGGATCTCAAAGTCGCCGTCAGCGAGGCCTGCAGCGAGGCCATTCTCAGCGCGGGATCCCTGGTCGAGATTCAGTTTGAGGTCTTCCCCGACCGGCTGGAAATCCTCGTCGCCGGGGGGGCGGACCGGGGGGAGGAGCGGGCCCAGGAATCGGACATGGGACTGCTCCTCATGCGCGTGCTGATGGATGAAGTGCGCACCGAGCGGCAGGGCGTGCGCCGGCTCATCCGCTTGATCAAGCGCTTATCCGCATAGGCGTGATGCCGGGTCCGCCACTGCCGGGAGCGGGGCGCGAGGCCGCCCGAGACCTCCTCCACGAGTACTGGCTCACCCGCGACCCCAGCCTCCGCGAGCAGCTCGTCCTCGCCCACGCCTCGCTGGCGGCCTATCTGGCGCGGAAATACGCCTATCGCGGCGAGCCGCTGGAGGACATCCTGCAGGTGGCCCAGGTCGGCCTGCTTGGCGCCATCGATCGCTTCGATCCCACGCGCGGGGTGGAGTTCAGCACCTTCGCCACCGCCACGATCATCGGTGAGATTAAGCGCTACTTCCGGGACAAGTCCTGGTCGGTGCACGTTCCCCGCCGCCTGCGCGAACTCAACAACCAGTTGATGCGGACGATGGAAGGTCTCTCCCAGACGCTGGGGCGCTCGCCGACGATCCCCGAGATCGCCGGCGCTTCGGGGGTCCCGTTTGAGACCGTCGTGGAGGCCCTGGAGGTCGGACAGGCCTATAACCCGGTGTCGCTGGACACCGAAGTGGCCGAACCGCGGGGGGGCGCGCCCTCTTCCCTGGCGGACTACCTGGGGGGGGACGACCAGGAACTGCGCCGCGCTGAGGAGCGGCACACCATAGAGAAAGTCCTCGCCGCCCTCCCCGAGCAGCTGCAGGCGATCATCCGGCTACGCTTCTACGACGACCTGCCGCAGGCCGAGATCGCCCGCCGCCTGGGCATCTCCCAGATGCACGTCTCCCGGCTGCAGCGGGAAGCCCTGCGCCGCATGAGGGAGATGATCGCGTAGCGTTCAGGACGGTCAGGAAGAGGTGGCGGGCCGTTCGGCGAGCCGCCACGACATCTCCACCAGCGTCCCCGCCGGACTCGTGTAGAGCTTGAACTCATCGCTAAATCCCCGCATCATGCCCGTCCCCCGCCCGCGCCCGGCGTCCCGTGGCGCCTGCCACTGCCCGTAGTCGCGCACGGATACGGTGAGCACCTCCCCAGCGCGGGCGCCGCGCACCGTCACCCGACCCGGGCGCCCGCGATAGGCGTGCTCCACGGCGTTCAGCGTCGCCTCCCCGACGGCCAGCACGATCTCTTCCGCCTTCCCTGCGGCGACGCCGTGGCGCGCCGCCAGCGCGCGCACCGCCCGCCGCACCCGGTGCAGGTTGACCGGAATGGCCTCGACCGCAAGTGTCAGCGGCGCGTCTTCCGCCAGCAGGTCGAAGATGAGCAGGGCGACGTCGTCCTGCGGCTCGACGCCACGCAGAACCTCCCGCAGCAGGATCTCCCCGGCGGCCGGTCCTGGAGCTCCGGCGGTGGCAGCGAGGGCTTCGCGCAGACGCCGCTCCCCCTCGACCACGTCGCGGGTGACCTCAATAAGCCCATCGGTGTAGAGGAGCAGCCGCATCCCCGGCCCTAGCGCCGCCTGTTCCTCCGCGTAGGCGAACCCGGGAGAACTGCCCAGCGGCGGGCCGCCCGCATCCAGCGGCGTGATCTCCCGCCCCGCCAGCAGATACGGCGGAGGGGTCCCGGCGCTGCTGTGATCCAATCTCCCGGTGAAGGGATCGACCGTCCCCACCCAGACCGACAGGTGCGGCGTCTCCGGCAGCCGCCAGAACACCTGATTGAGCGCGGTGAGGATCTGGGCGGGCTGCCGCCCTTCTAGCGCGTAGGCCCGGATGATGTGGCGGGCCTGCCCCATCTCCGACGCGGCGGCCAGACCATGGCCGGCCACGTCCCCGATGCTGAGGAGGAGGCGATCGTCGGGCAGGAGCACGGCGTCATACCAGTCGCCGCCCACCTTGCCTTCCGGGTCGGCGGGGCGGTAGAACGCGGCGAGGGCGGCAAAGGGCACCTCCGGGAGATCCTTCGGCAGGAGCGCGCGATGGACCGTGTCCGAGAGATCGGCGGCGAGCCGGCGCTGTTGTTCGTACAGACGGGCGTGCTCGACGGTCAGCGCCAGCTGGTCGGCGATGGGCTGGATCAACCGGGCGTGCTCCTCGGTGTAGAAGTGCGGCCGGGTGTGGCCGAAGTTCAGCGTTGCCACGGGGCGCCCGCCGGCCCTCATCGGGATCACGAGATAGGAGCGGATCCCGGCGGCGCCGAGGAGACCGTCCTCCTCGAACTCATGGGCCTCCAAGGCATCGTCACGCACAAAGGGCCGGTCGGTGTCGATGACCCATCCTCGCACCGTCCCCTCCTTGGGTCCTTCCAGGCGCTGCGGGGGCGCCGTCAGCTCCGGCCCTTTGAAATAGGGCATCGTCAGCCACTGCCGGTCCGCATCGTAGAGCGAGACGGTGACGCGGGTGAACGGCAGGAGCGTCTGCAGCGTCTCAGCAAACTCGTCGTAAACCGCTCCCAGGTCAATGGTGGCCGCGGCGATGGCGATCACGCGCGAGACGGCGCTCACCCGGGCGCTGTCGCGCTCTGCCTGCGCGCGGGCCGCCCGCTCGGCGTCGCGGAGGCGGAAGTTTTGAATCGCCACCCCGGTCCGATCGGCGACCTCAGCGAACAGACGGAGATCCCGCGCGTCCCACCGGCGTGCGGTGTCCACCCCGATCGAGAGGGTCCCGAGCGGAGTCTTCCGGTAGTGGATCGCCCCAGAGAGCACGCGGGAGTCGGCTGCGTCCACTTCCACCGGAACCCGGCCGGCCAGCACTCGGGCCGTCATGGGATGGTCCACGGAGGCAGGCGTCGTCTGGGCGACGATCCCGCGGATCCGCTCGACCTTCGCCGGGTCGCGGTGATGGGCCGCAGTGAGGGTCAAGGTGCGGCCGTCCGCGTCCAGCAGGGAGATGCCGCACCAATCGCCCAGGTGGTCGGCGCACCGCTGCGCCACCGTCTCCAGGGTGCTCGTCATGTCGCGTTCCGCCGCGAATTCGACCATCAGGCCGTCCAGGAAGGCCTGCTCCCGCTCGCGGCGGGCGCCCTCGGCGGCCAGCCGATCGCGTTGCATCGCCAGCGCGATGCGCTCTGCGAGCATCGTCACCCCGCGCCGCACATCGGCATCCCAGCCGGGGTGGGAGGACGTGGTCATGATCGCCAGGTATCCCGAACTATCGGCACCCAGCCGCAGCGGGGCGGCCAGAGCGCCTTCCAGGCTGTGGCGAGACAACCACTGCTTCATGCCCTGCTCCCGCAGATCGGCCCCCCGGCCCCCTCTCCACACCACTGCCGCCTCTGCCTGCCCGGCGATCCAAGCGGCCAGCGGGCCGTCACCGGAGGTCAGGCTGCTCACGAGGTCATCTGCCGGGCCGAGGCGATCGGCGCCGGCGGAAGAGCCGAGCACGGCGATCCTCTCGTCCCCCGGCGAGGGCGCGGCTATCGTACACCAGCCTCCCAGCGCCTCGGCGAAACGCCCGCAGACATCACCGTACACCCGCTTCGTCTCCTCCCGTTTCGCCAGGAGGTCGCCTACGTCAATGAGGAGGGCGTCGATCTCGCGCCGGCGTCCGCTGCGCTGGAGGTCGCCGCGCAGCCGGAGCCGGTAGAGGCGATACTGGTTGCCGGCCGCTGCGATAACGAGGCCGCTGGCGAGGAAGATCAGCGAGGGGAGGGCGTCCGCCTTGAGTTCGGTCACCGACAGCCCCGCCGGGTCGACGAAGAAGAAGTCGGCGAGAACCGTGCTGAGGACGGCCCCGACCGCGGCCGGGAGCAGTCCCCCCAGGTAGGCCACGACGAGCAGCGGCGGCAGGTAGAGAAAAATGAACGGACGGTCGAAGGTGTGGCGAAGGACGATCGTGACGACCGTGACGACCACCGGCAGCAGCAGCCCCAGCAGGAACGCCGGCGCGGCGCCGAAAAGCCTGCCTGTTATCCGTGCGGGGGTGCGCTCACCCACGACTTCGCCGCCTCGAGGGCGTCGGCTTCTGACGGAAAGACCGGAAAGAGATCCTTCAATCCGGTGATCGTCATCAGCCGGTCGATCGGCGGCTGGGTGTAGACCAGACCAACGTTGCCTCCCGCCTCCTGGGACTGCTGCCTGGCCGCGGTGAGAATGCGCAGCGCCGTCGAGTCCAGGTAGGTCGTCTCGCTCAGGTTGACGATGAGCCGCGTCCGGCCTTCGGTCAGCAGCCCTCGCAGGGCGTCCTGCAGCGCGGGAGA
>JBOGSD010000151.1:0-8486 GCA_050695215.1 bacterium | reverse complement strand
CACGATCGTGTCGGAATGACGAAACCCGCCGACCCCGGGGACGTAGATGCCGGGCTCGACCGACATGACCATGCCGGCTTCCAGCACCGTCTCGTCGCCGGGAGCGAAAAACGGCAGTTCGTGGTAGTCGATGCCGATGCCGTGGCCGGTGCGGTGGATGAAGGCGGCGCCCAGACCGGCGTCCTCGATCACGCCGCGGGCGGCGCGGTCCACCTCCCGGCAGGGCACACCGGGGCGGATGGCGGCGATCGCCGCCTCCTGCGCCCGCAGCATCACCTCAAAAAGTTCGCGCTGTTCCGGCCCCGCCCGCTCGACGAAGATGGTCCGTTCATCTTCGCTGTAATAGCCGTTGACCGTGGCCCCGGTGCCGTGGATGACCGCGTCTCCGGCGCGCAACTGGCGGCCGCTGGGAATGGAGTGCGGCAGCACCGTCTTCTCTCCCGACACCGGCCGGGACCCGGCGGAGATCTCGTCCTCGGGGTAGCGTTTCGCCGCCTCGCGCAGCATCGCCGCGTTGCCTTCCGCCATGATCGCCACTTCGGCCGTCCCCGCGGTGCTGGCGTCCACCTCAACCGCCATCCCTACCTCGGCGAGGGCGCATCCCTTGCGGATCTGCGCCAGTTCCACCTCTTCTTTCGCCATGCGCAGTTTCTCCACGATGCCCCCGGCGGCGACGAGCCCACTCCCCAGCGTCTCCCGCAGGTGAGCATGCCCCTCAAAGGTCAACCCCGCCGGCTCGAAGCCGACGCGCTGGCTGATTCCCTGCGCTCGGAGCACCTCCGCCGCCAGGTCGAGCGCCAGATGCAGGGGAGACTTGCCCCCGTACCCGCCCAGCCCGACGTCCGAGTAGGTGCGGATGTCGGAGACGCGCGACCGGGCCTGGGCGTGCGTGGCTTCCAGTTCGGGGATGATCAGCACCGGCGATGCCGTGACGATCAAGATCACCGGCCGGCTGTAGGTCACCGCGCGAAAGCCGCTCAGATAGTAGGAGTTCGCCGGGGTGATGACGAGCAGGGCCTTGAGGGTACGCTGGGCGGCGGCGCTGCGGGCGGCGTCGAGGCGGTCCACCATCGACCTCTTTTTCGGCGCCCTCCGCCGCGCACCTTTCCGCGGCCGGGCGATCGGCTCAGAGCGCGCGCTTGAAATGGAGCATGTAGGATTGAAACCCCAGACGCTCCCAGAGGCGGATGGCCTCGGCGTTGTTCGTGGCCACGGTCAATTCAACCGTGCCGACCTCCTCCTCCCGGAGCCAGTCCAGCAGGGTCTCGACCAGCCGGAGGGCGACCCCCCGGCGGCGGTAGTCCGGGTGCGTGAAGACGTCCTGGATGAACCCGCGGCGGCGGTCGGCAAAGAACGGCGGCAGCAGCGTGATCCGGCCGACGCCAAAGCCGACGAGGCGCTCCTCCGAGCGCGCCACGAGCACCCGCGCGTCGCCGCGGCCGACCAGGGCGGCGAGGTAGCCGGCATAGGTGGAGCGCCATTCCGCCGACGGCGTGAATGCCGGATCGAGCCGAGCGTGGTAGGCGGCCAGCTCGCCCCAGAGCGACAAGATCGGGTCGATCTCGGTGAGGCCGGCCACCGCGATGTCCGTCACGGCCCCCTTCTTCGTGTGCCGAGAGGGCGCTCCTGCCCGGCCCCGGCTGGGCCGCTCCGGGAGGCGCCGGAAGCCGCACCCAGAACTAAACTCCGCCCGGGGCTCCTCCGTCTATGCTGGCAGGAAGTAGGGCATCCAGTGGGAGAGCCCCAGGTCCAGCACTGCGAGGGGGAGTGATCCATGGCCGAGGCCCTGCTGCGGAAGTACAGGCCCACGGCGTCTAACCCGTGGGATTACGCCAAGGCGGCCCACCTGCTCAGCCGCGCCGGGTTCGGCGGCAGGCCCGAGGAGATCGATCGGCTGGTCGGCCTCGGTCCCGATGCGGCGGTCGAGGAACTGCTCAATTACGACCGGGTCGCGGAAACCCTCCCCTCGCTCGATTACACCGAACTGCGCCAGGCCATTGAGGATGCCTTCCGGGCGCGGCAGGCTCGCGCCGACGAGAGTACCCTGCGGGCACTGCAGACGAAGATCAACCGGCTCTACCGGGAGAAGTTCCAGGAGACGCGGGAGTGGTGGGCGACCCACCTGCTGGCGACCCGCCGGCCGTTGCAGGAGAAAATGGTGCTCTTCTGGCATGGGCTGCTGGTCTCCGGCTTCCCCGAGACGCGCAACCCGGAGTTCCTCTACATCCAGAACCAGCTCTTCCGGCGCAGCGCCCTGGGCAACTTCAAGGAGCTGATCCTGGCGATCAGCCGCGACCCGGCGATGCTGGACTATCTCGACAACAACAGCAACCGCAAAGGCAAGCCCAACGAGAACTACGCCCGCGAACTGCTCGAGCTCTTCACGATGGGCATCGGCAACTACACCGAGGGCGATATCAAAGAAGCGGCGCGCGCCTTCACCGGCTGGACCCACCGCTTTGGGGAGTTCACCTTCGTGCGGGCCCAGCACGATGAGGGGATGAAGACCTTCCTCGGCAAGAGCGGCGCCTTCGACGGCACCGACATCATCAATATCATCTTCGAGCAGAGCGCCACGGCCCGCTATGTGCCGCGGAAACTGTTTGAGTTCTTCGCCTATCTGCGCGCGGAGGAGGCGCTGATCGAGGATCTCGGCACTACCTTCCGCCGCGTCAACTTCGAAGTGAAACCGCTCGTCCAGGCGATCCTGCAATCGGAGGCCTTCTTCTCTCCGGCGTCATTGCGCACCCAGGTGAAGAGTCCCATCCAGCTGGTGGTCGGCACGGCCCGGGCGCTGGGGGCACCGGCCTCGATGGCGCGTGGGCTGGTGCTGGCGGCTGATCAGATGGGGATGGCGCTGCTGTATCCTCCCAACGTCGGGGGGTGGCCCAAGGGAGAGGGGTGGATCACCACCTCCACCGTGCTCGACCGGTACAACTTCGGCAGCCTGATGACCAGCGGGCGGATGCCCGGGCTGCCGGCGCGCTTCCTCCAGGGCATCGGCACCTTCCCGGTGGCCGGGCTCGTGCCGGCGTCGGCGCAGACGGCCGGAGAGGTCGTCGACGCGCTGCTGCGGCGGTTGCTGCCGGGCGTCACGCTGGAGCAGAAGCGGATGTTCGGCCTCTGGCGGGCCGTGGGGGCCAACCGCGCCGCCGACCCGGTGACAGCTAGCGCCGATCGCGTCCGCAGCGCGGTGCGCCTGATCATGAGCATTCCCGAATACCAGCTCACGTAACGAGCCGTCCGAAGCAGGAGGAGGAGCAGGCATGAGTCGGGGCATGACCCGCCGGGAATTCGTCAAGAAGGGGCTGACGATGGTGGCCGTCGGTGCGACGGCGCCTACCTTCCTCACGCGCACGGCGCTGGCGATGAACAACCCCTGGGACGTCGCCCAGGTGACCAGCCGGCCGGGCGTGCCGGATGAGAACATCCTGGTCGTCGTCCAGCTGGGCGGCGGCAACGACGGGCTGAACACGATCGTCCCCTTCACCGAGGAGGCGTACTATCGGGCCCGCCCGACGCTGGCGGTGCCGGCCAAGGACGTCATCAGAGTCACCGACACCCTCGGGCTGCACCCCAACCTGGGCAAAGTGAAGGGTCTCTACGATAAGGGCGCGATGGCGGTCATCCAGGGGGTGGGGTACCCGAACCCCAGCCGCTCCCACTTCAAGTCGATGGAGATCTGGCACACCGCCGACCCCGAGGGGCGGGTCGTGCGCGTCGGCTGGGTCGGCCGTTACTTCGACAGCAAGTGCCCGGTCTGTGAGCAGCCCACCGTGGGCGTGAACGTGGGGCGGTCGCTGCCGCTGGCGCTGCGCGCGGAGTCGGGCAACGGCGTCACGCTGGAAACGCCCGAGTCCTTCCAGTGGATGCCCAGCATGAACGGCATCGGGGAGCGCGAGCAGCTGGAACTGTTCCGCCTGCTGAACGCGCCGGCGCCGAACGAACCGGGTACGATCGACTTCCTGCGGCACACGGCGATGAACGCCGTGGTCTCCTCCGAGCGCGTCCGCGAGGCGGTCACAAAGTACAAGGCCGGCATCGAGTATCCGAACACCCGGTTCGGCGTCAACATGAAACTGGTCGCGCAGATGATCGCCGGCAACCTGCCGACCAAGGTGTACTACGCCCACATGACCGGCTTCGACACTCACGCCGCCCAGCGGGCCGCGCACGAGAACCTGCTGCGGGAGATGGCCGACGGCGTGGAGGCCTTCTACCGCGACCTGGAGGCGCAGGGCAACGCCGACCGCGTCCTGGTCCTGGCCTTCTCCGAGTTCGGCCGCCGCGTCGCCGAGAATGGCAGCGCGGGCACCGACCACGGCACCGCCGCGCCGATGTTCGTCTTCGGCAAAAAGATCAAGGGCGGCCTCTACGGCCAGCAGCCCAGCCTGAGCGACCTGACCGACGGCGACCTCAAGCACGGCATCGATTTCCGATCGGTCTACGCCACGGTGCTGGACAAATGGCTTGGGGCCGATCCTGCGAAGATTCTAGGCTCGAATTTCGACCGCGTTGCGTTTATCTAGCTAAGCTAGCAGGATTCACCCGCCACCCTCGACCGCGTACACGCGCCATTCGGAGGGAACGCCCTTCAGAACATGCGGCCCTCGATCGCTGAAATCGAAGCCGGCGCCAACCACCAGATCCTTCACTGTACTTGAGACGAATATCGCTCCGGGACTGGCCATGGCGGCGACCCGCGAGGCGATGTGTACGGCAATGCCCGTCAGCCGGCCCTGCACCAGCTCGCACTCGCCGGTGTGCAGCCCGCCGCGGATCTGCAGGCCGAGGGCCGTGACTGCCTCCGCGATCGCCTGCGCGCAGCGGATGGCTCGGGCCGGGCCGTCAAAGGAAGCGAGCAGGCCATCCCGGCGGTGTCCACGACCTGACCGCGGAAGCGATCGAGTTGCCGGCGCACCAAGGCGAAGTGCCGTTCCAGAAGATCGCGCCAGCGGCGGTCGCCCAGCCGCGCGGCGATTTCCGTGGACTCCACGATGTCAACGAAGAGCATGCTCGCGAGGACCCTGTCGGGTTCACGGCCGCGGCGCACGCCAGTAGGAAATTCCTCGACTTCATCAAGGACCTCGTCTGCCTCTCCGGCTACCTGATAGGCGATATGCACGCCTCCGCTTTTCGCGTACCTGGTCTCCGGGGTCACGTCTACGAGCACTCCACTGGTTCGGTGGATCTGTTTCGGCGTATTTGAGAGATCATCGCCAACTCCTCTCACGACCGACCCCACCGATAGCCGGCCGCCCGCTTGGCCGACAGGTGTGAGGGGGTTGCCGGCCCGAACACTCTCCAGCGTGAAGCCCACGCTTCCTTTCACCACCTTCGCGGTGGAACTCGCGCGCGAATGCGGCGTCCATCTGATGAGATACATCTCGGACTCCACCATCGAGAAAGAGATCCGGCTCAAGGGGGCCATGGACGTGGTCACTCGGGCGGATCACGAGGTCGAGGCGCTCATCGCGGGGCGGGTCAGAGAGGTATTCCCCGACCATGGGCTCCTGGCGGAGGAAGGCACGCTGCGGGAGGGTAAGGAGTACCGGTGGGTGGTCGACCCACTGGATGGGACCGCCAACTTCGCGCACGGGCTGCCGTGGTTCGCGGTATCCATCGCCCTGGAGCTTCGCGGCGAGACTGTGCTGGGCGTGGTGCAGCACCCGTCCCTCGAGGAAACTTTCGTCACCGAACGCGGCAGCGGAGCGTGGCTCTCCACGAAGGGCGGACCCTTCGGTCGTCTACATGTCTCCTCGACTTCTCGCCTAGAAGAGGCGCTCGTGGTGACCGGTTTCCCCTACGTCCTGGGCGATCGCGACGTGCAGGCCATTCCGCGTTTCATTGTGAGCGCTCAAGGGCTGCGGAACCTGGGATCGGCCGCCGTACACCTCGCCTACGTAGCGGCGGGGCGGGCCGACGCATTCTGGGAACCGAGACTCAATCCCTGGGACATCGCGGCCGGAGTGCTGCTGGTTGAGGAAGCGGGCGGGCGCGTCTCCGGCATGGACGGGACGCCGTTGCGTTCAGGGAACATCCTGGCATCCAACGGCCGGGTCCACGACGCCATGCTAGAGGTCATCGCCGCCACGGAGGTGGGCACAGAAGTCATCGAGAGCGGGCCGTCTACTCACGGAACGAGGTGAGCGAGGTGAGCGTGCAGGTGCCGCCGGTGACGGGACGGCCCTGGACCCGATTCTACGACGAGGGCGTGTCGGCGACGCTGCCGTACCCGGAGATCCTCGTCCACCAGATGCTGGAGCGTTCCGCCCGCCGCCACGCCGGGCGGGCGGCGCTGCTCTTCTTCGGCCGGCAGATCACTTACGATGCGCTGGAGGATCTGGTCTCCCGCTTCGCCGCCGGGCTGCAGAGGCTGGGGGTGCGTCGGGGCACGCCGGTCTCCCTGCACCTGCCGAACTCCCCGCAGTTCGTCATCGCCTACTACGGGATTCTCAAGGCCGGCGGGATCGCCGTCCCCCACAATCCGCTCTACACCGAGCGCGAGGTTGCCCACCAGCTGGCGGACGCCGGCGTGCAGGTGGCGGTGACGCTGGACATGATGTTTTCTCAGGTGGCGCCGGCGGCGCGACGCAGCGGCGTGCGCCATCTCGTGGTCACCGCGATCCAGGAATACATGCCGGCGCACCTCAGACTGCTCTATCCGATCAAGGCGAAGCGGGAGGGCCAGTGGGTGCGGGTGCCGCCGGCGGCGGACGTGCACCCCTTCTCGACCCTGCTGCGCGCCGGCCGCCCGGAAGTCGTTGAGACCTCCCCCGACGAGGCCGCGTTGTATCAATACACCGGCGGCACCACCGGCCTGCCCAAGGCCGCGATCCTCTCCCACCGCAACCTGGTCGCCAATGCCCTGCAGGCGTCGGCCTGGAACGCGGCCACCGCGCACCCCGGCGACCGGGCCATGGCGGTGCTGCCCTTCTTCCATATCTACGGGATGACGGCGGTGCTGAACTTCGCCATGTGGTCAGGGTTGTGCATCGTGCTCATCCCCCGCTTCGATCCGGTGATGGTGCTCAAGGCCGCGCAGCGGACGCGCCCAGCGGTCTTCCACGGCGTGCCCACGATGTACATGGCCCTCCTGAACCGGCCGGACCTGGGGCGGTACGACCTGCGCTCCATCCAGACCTGCATCAGCGGCGCGATGGGGCTGCCGCAGGAGGTGCAGCGCTCCTGGGAGGCGGCGACCGGCGGCCGGCTCGTCGAGGGGTACGGCCTCACCGAGGCCTCCCCCATCACCCACTGCACCCCCGTGCGGGGACACCGGCGCCCCGGAAGCATCGGGGTGCCGTTTCCCGACACTGACGCGCGCATCGCCGACCCTGAAACCGGACGGGAGCTTCCGATCGGCGAAGTGGGGGAACTCGCGGTCCAAGGCCCCCAGGTCATGCGCGGCTACCTGAACCGTCCTGAAGAGACCGCGGCGACCCTGCGCGACGGGTGGCTCTTCACCGGCGACATGGCCCGCATGGACCCCGACGGCTTCTTCTACATCGTCGATCGGAAGAAGGAGATGATCAACGTCGCCGGCCTGAAGGTCTATCCGCGCGAGGTGGAAGAGGTCCTCTATGAGCACCCGGCCGTGCGCGAGGCGGCCGCCATCGGCGTGCCGGATCCGATGAAAGGTGAAGTGGTGAAGGCGTTTGTCGCTCTCAAAGATGGCGCCGCGGCGACAGCGGAGGAGCTCATCGCCTTCTGCCGCGAGCGCCTGGCTCCGTACAAGACTCCCCGGGCCCTCGAGATCCGCGACTCCCTCCCCAAGACGCTCATCGGCAAGATCCTGCGCCGCGCCCTGGCGGACGAAGACCGGCGGCGGTGAACGGACGCCGCGCCGCCCTGTGCGCGCTTGCCGCGTTGGGGCTGGCCGCCTGCGCCGCTCCCCGGGAATCCTCTGCGCCCAGCTCTCGGGCCGCATCCACCGCCCTGCAGGCCACGTTTGTCACCTCCTGGGGTGAGGTCGGTCCGGACAGCCAATTCAACAGACCCTCCGGCGTGGCCATCGACGATGCGGGCGTCCTCTACGTCGCCGACACGGGCAACCACCGCGTCCTGAAGTTTCCCGCCGCCGGCGGCCCACCCGCCTCCTGGGTCTCGGCCGGCGGCCGGCCGCTGCGCGCGCCGGCGGGCCTGGCGCTTGACCGATCCGGCAATCTCCACGTGGCGGACACGGGCAACCACCGCGTCGTGACGTTCGCGCCTAACGGGGAGGTACTGGCGGTCTGGGGCTCCTCCGGCGGGGGCGAAGGATCCTTCAACGCCCCGGCCGCCCTGGCCCTCGACCGCTCGGGGAACGTGTACGTGGCCGATTCGAAGAACCACCGCGTGCAGAAACTCAGCCCCACTGGGGATCCGCTCGGCGGGTGGGGGAACTACGGGTCCGCTGAGGGGCAATTCAACACGCCGTCGGGGATCGTCGTCGACGGGGCGGGCCGCGTTTTCGTCGCCGACACCTGGAATCACCGCATCCAGGT
>JBOGSD010000150.1:0-6270 GCA_050695215.1 bacterium | reverse complement strand
GGTGACGGTGCGGAGGGCGGCATGAACGAGAGGCTCTGGGAGATCTACGAGCAGCTCTGCCTGGTGGAGATGCGCGGCCTCGACGAGTTCGTCCGGCGGGTGAAGGGCGCGGAGTTCGGCGATTTTTCCCGCGACGACGTCACGACCTTCCTGCGCGGGATCGAAGCCAACATGCTGGACAACATCCAGACCAAAGCGATGGAGCATCACGTCTACGCGGAGATGGCCGACGAGGTGTCCGAAGAGACGCAGAAGATGTTCGACGAACTGATCGAGGAGTTCGAACGGGCCTGAGGGCTTCCACCCCGCGCTACCGCTCCAGAAGCAACTTGTGCAACGCAGAGTGATCGAGCTCGCCGTCGCCGCGCCCGGCGAGCGTTTCATAGAACCCCGTCACGCTGGCCAGATGGGGCAGGCGCAGGCCCGCCACGGCCGCCAGCGCACGGGCCAGCACGAGGTCCTTGAGCTGCGTCGTGACCTTGGCTCCAGGGAGGTACGCACGCTCGATCATTCGCGTGCCGTGGAGCTGCAATACCTTCGAGTCGGCGAAGCCGCCGGCAAGCGCCTGCTGCACGAGACGCGGGTCAAGACCGCCGCGTTCGGCCAGGAGGAGCCCCTCGGCGACCGCCTGAATCGTCAGTCCGACGATGACCTGATTCACCAGTTTCGTGGTGTGGCCGGCCCCGGGACCGCCGACCAGCACGGCCTGACCCAGCGCCTCGAACACCGGGCGCGCCCGGCCAAAGTCCTCGGGCTGGCCGCCGGCCATGATCGCCAGCGTGCCCGCCGCGGCGCCTTGCGGGCCCCCCGACACTGGAGCGTCCACCCAGCCGATCCTCTTCGCCGAGAGGCGTGCCGCGTGGACGCGGGAGCGCGCTGGATCAGAGGTCCCCATGTCGATGACGAGCTGTCCTCCGCGCAGGTGCGGTTCTACCTGCGCGAGCACCGCGTCGGTGGCGGCGGAATCGGCGAGCATCAGGATGACGACGTCCGAGCGGGCGGCCGCGGTGACCTCGGCGAGAGGAATCCCCTCGGTCAGCTCCACGGGAAGGGCCGACCGGTTCCACCCCACCACCGCGAACCCGGCCCGCAGCAGGGTGCGCGCCATCGGCCGGCCCATCAGCCCCAACCCAAGCACCGAAACTAATCCGATCATGGAGCCGCGTCCGTCTCTTCCCCAAAGAGGGGATGCGCGCTCAGCACCTTGAGGAGTTCGACCAGCCGGGCGTCCCGCCACGCCGCCACCTGGCCGATCGTGCGCCCGCGAAGGACCTGCCCCAATCCGGACTCCAGGGCATCGACCGCGCCCTCGGGCATCTCCGCCCAGGTTCGTAGATCCTCCCACCAGGACCGGACCGCAGGGCCGAGGTGCTGCACGAAGGCGCGCACCCCACCCTCCCCGCCGCCGAGGTGGTAGAGCATCAGCGGGCCGAGGAGGGCATAGCGCAGCCCGGGGCCGGCCCAGATCGCCCGATCCACGTCCTCCACCGACGCCACGCCCTGATGGACGAGATCGATGGCCTCGCGCCACAGCGCGGCCGTCATCCGGTTCTCCAGGTAGCCGGGCACCTCTCGCGTCAGCGTCACGGGCACTTTGCCGAGGGACTCGAAGAAGGCCCGGGCCGACCGCATGGCAGCCGGGTCGGTCTGCGCCCCGGGAACCAGCTCGACCAGCGGAATGAGGTACACGGGGTTGATCGGATGAGCGACCAGGCACCGTTCGGGATGGCGGCGCACCGCCCGCTGGATCTCGGTCATCAGCAGCCCCGAGGAACTGCTCGCCAGGAGCACGTCCTCCGGCGCCGCATCATCCGCCGCGGCGAAGACCGCGCGCTTCGCCTCATAGGTCTCGAAGACGGCCTCCTGGACCATGTCCGCCTCCCCGACGGCATCGGTCAGGCGGCCGGCGACACGGACGCGTTCGGCCGCCTCATCGGCAACCACCGCTGCCGTCCCCGCGCCGCGCCCACTCCCCAGATGCGCGGAGCCGGAGATCAGGCCATATGCGGCAAGCGCTCCAAGCTGCGAGCGGATGTCGGCCAGAGCACGCGCGGCCTTCTCCGACGCGAAGTCGAAGAGGTGCACCCTCAGCCCTCTGGAGGCAAAGAACGTCGCCCACCCCGTGCCGATCGTCCCGGCGCCGATCACCGCCACCCGACGTATCGGAGTTCGCATGGTCAGCCCTCCCCTCACGCAGGTTCTCGGCCTGCGGGTAGGCAATCCTGTGGCGGTATGGAGAATCTCTGAACGGGGAACCTGGATGCCGTCAGAAGAAGGTGGTGGGCGGTGCAGGGCTCGAACCTGCGACCTCATGCGTGTGAAGCATGCGCTCTTCCACTGAGCTAACCGCCCGCGGGAAGGACACGAAAAGTATACGGCGGCCGGCGTGAGCGGGTCAACGAACGCGCTGGATGCCCTCGCCGCCACCGTCATCGCCTGCCACCGCTGCCCCCGGCTGATCGCCTACTGCCGCGACGTCGCCAAGACGAAACGCCGCGCCTACCGGGAGTGGGAGTACTGGGGCCGGCCCGTGCCCGGCTTCGGCGATCCGGAGGCCCGGGTGCTGGTCGTGGGGCTGGCCCCCGGCGCACACGGCGCCAACCGCACCGGGCGCATGTTTACGGGAGACGGCGCCGGGGCCACGCTCATGACCGCGCTCTCCCGCGCCGGGTTTGCCTCCCAGCCCACGAGCCTCTCCCGTGAGGACGGGCTGCAATTATCCCGCCTCTACCTCACCGCGGCCGTGCGGTGCGCCCCTCCCGACAACCGCCCCGCGCCGCGTGAGATCGTCAACTGCCGCTCGTACCTGATCGAGGAATTGCACATCCTCCGCCGTGCCCGCGTCGTGGTGGCGCTCGGCCGGCTGGGCCATGACGCCTTCCTGCGCGCGGCCGCGACCGCGGGCGTCGAGATTCCCCGCCCGGCGCCCCGCTTCGCCCACGGCGCGGAGGTCGACCTGCGCTGGGGCCGGCGCAGCCTCCGCCTCCTCGATACCTATCACCCCAGCCGCCAGAACACGCAGACGGGACGGCTGACGCAGCGCATGCTCGATCGGATCTTCCGGCGGGCGGAGCTGCTGACCCGGTCGTGACGGCGGCCGACCGGGCTCTTCGCGCGCCCGTTCTTGTCGCCGCCCTCACCCTTGCAGCCGCGCTGCTGCGGATCGCCTTGGCGGCCGCCATTCCGCTGGCGAACGACGAAGCGTACTACTGGTTGTGGTCCCGGCACCTGGTCTGGGGGTATCCCGACCATCCCCCCGCGATCGCGGCGCTGATCGCGCTGGCCACCCGCCTCGGTGGAGACGGACCGATGGGGATCCGCGCCGCATCCCTCTTGCTCGCCTCGGCCATGCCCATCGTCCTCTACGCCGCGGGGCGCGACCTGTTCGATCGGGCGGCCGGGGCGCGTGCCGCCGTGATCGCGTCCCTCCTGCCTATCGCCGCGCTCGGCACCGCCTTCGCGTTCCCCGACGGGCCGATCGCGTTCTTCTGGGGCCTCAGCCTCTGGACGGGATGGCGCGCGCTGCGGGAGGGGCGGTGGTGGTGGATCGCCGCCGGGGTGAGCGCGGCGCTGGCGCTGCTGACGAAACTCACAGGCGCCTTCCTCGTCTTGGGTCTGGCCGCCGCGTGGGCGTCGGGGCCCTGGCGGCGGTCGCTCCGGGATCCGGGTTTCTACGCGGGCGTCGCGGTCTCCGCCGCACTCGTCGCCCCGTTCGTCCTCTGGAACGCGACACACGACTGGTGGACGATCAGATTCACCCTGGAACGGCCGCCCTGGATCGCGCCGCGCTCCGTTCCGCAAAACCTCCTGCTCTCGGGTGCGGGGCAACTCGCCTATCACGGACTGGCGGCCATCCCGCTCCTCGCCGCCGTCATCACCACGGCCCGCCGCTCCGGACCGGCGTGGCGCTATCTCCTCTGGATGAGCGGGCCCCTGTTCATCGCCTTTCTCGTCAGCGCTGTAGGCGCGAGGGCCAAACCCCATTGGCCGTCACCGGCCTATCTCTCTGCCGCGATTGTCCTCGGCGCGCTCTGGCCGGAGTGGCGGGGCCGACGTCGGGCCCTGGGGCTGGTTGCCCTGGCGGCGACCGGCGCGCTCACCGCCGCCCTTGCCGCCGCGGTCCTCCTGCCGGGGGTGGCCGACGTCGACTCCGCCTTCGGGCGCTGGGACGGCGTGGCCCGCGCCGCCGCGCGCGAAGCCCGTGCGCTCACCGCCAACGGCCGCGAGGTCTTCATCCTCGCCGACGGATATCAGGACGCCTCCCAGATCGCCTATCACCTCCGGGAGGAGATCGTCGTCACCCCGCTGCGTTATGCGTTCCTCTTGTGGATCCCGCCGGAAAGCCTGATCGGTCGCGACGTCGTCTACGTGGAGACCGAGGGGCACTGGACGAGGCGGCTCGAGCAGTCGTGCACGGAGGTGATGCGGGGCACGACGCTGCTGGTCGCGCGTGATCGCGACGCGACGCTCTACATCTGCACCAACTTCAGGGGGGTGGGGGACGTCACGCGCTAGCATTCTCTTCGATGACAGCGAGGCGGGCCAGCGCCCGGGCGAGTTCCTCGGCCCGTTCAGCGACCCAGGTCGCCTGCGCGCCGGGGTGGGGCCGGCGAGGCGAGCCCAGACCGTAGGGCGCGTCCAACGGCACGCGCTCGGGCCGCGCCAGCGCCTGTGCCAGGACGTCCAGCGCCACGCCCGCCTGTTGTGTAAGAAGGCGCACGCGCTCCCCGGCCGCGCCGAGATCGTCCACCCACCCCCCCACCTGCGCGAGGCTCCCCCGCGCGGATCGCAGCGCGGTCTCGAAGGCTTCGCCCGGCAGCTGCGCCATGCCGCTCACCGGATGATAGCGGAGACCCCCGGCATAGCGGCGGATGCGGCGGGCCGCCTGTTCGAGGCGGACGGCCTCCCGCGCCATCTCAACGCGGAGGGACGGCGATGCCATCTCCCACCGGCGCGGCGAGGCCCGCGCTCTCGGCAAACCAAGAGGCCGCCGCGGCGGCGCCTGCCCCCGGGCGCACCCGCGACCCCAGCGTCGTCAACGCCAGTTCCACGCCGCCGAGGATCCCCAGCACCTCGACCTCGTTCAACCACCCCAGGTGGCCGATCCGGAAGATGCGGCCGCGCAGGCGCCCCAGGCCCACGCCGAGGGCGAGGTTCAGCTGCGCCGCCGCCCAGTCGATCATCTGGCCGCTGTCCATCCCCTCAGGCATGACGACCGCGGTCAGGGAGTTCGACGCGGCCCGCGGATCCTGACAGAGGAGCGCGAGTTCCCAGGCCCGCACGGCGCGGCGGACGCCTTCGGCCAGCCGCCCATGGCGGGCGAACACCTGCGGCAGTCCCTCTTCAAAGAGCATATGCAGCGCCTCGCGCATCCCCACCAGCAGCTGTGTTGCCGGCGTGTAGGGGAAGAAGCCGTCGCGGTTCTGCTCGATCACCGGCCGCCAGTCCAAGAAGTACCTCCGGCTGCCGCCGCGCTCACCGGCGGCCAGGCCGCGCGGGCCGGCGCAGAGCACGGCGCTCCCCGGCGGAAGCATCAACCCCTTCTGCGCTCCGGCCACGGCGACGTCGACGCGCCATTCGTCGAAGCGCACCGGCATGGCCGCCAGCGAGCTCACGGTGTCCAGGAGCAGGAGAGCCGGGTGGCCGGCCGCGTCCATCGCCGCGCGCACGGCGCCGACGTCGGCGGTCACCCCCGTGGACGTCTCGTTGTGGAGGAGGAGCAGGGCCTTGATCGCGCCGTCCCGGTCCGCGCTCAGCCGGTCGTGGACGCGCCCCGGATCGGGGGGCGCCCCCCACGGCAGCGCGACCTCCTCCACCTCCAAGCCGATGGCCCGGGCGCATTCCGCCCACAGCGCCCCGAAGTGTCCGTGGACGACCGCCAGGACACGGTCTCCAGGCGCGAGCGTGTTGACGAGCGCAGCCTCCCATCCCGCTGTGCCCGACCCCGGATAGAGGACGATCGTCCCCTCTGTCGTGTCGAAAACCTGTTTCAAGTCCGTGAGGATCTCGCGCGTCAGCGCAGCGAAAGTCGCCCCGCGATGATCCATGATCGGCTGGGCCATGGCGCGGGTGACGCGGTCGGGCACGTTGGTCGGCCCCGGCACTTGCAGGAATGGTCGTCCCGGCATCGGCGGAAACGGGATATCGGGCACCTATCAGATTCCGTGGGTGACCCACCTCTCCTCTGCCGCGCCCCGGGCGGAGGAGGGAACAGGCGTCTAACCCGGAATCTGTCCGGGCACGTTTTCTCTCGGAGCATCATCGACCTTG
>JBOGSD010000149.1:0-7200 GCA_050695215.1 bacterium | reverse complement strand
GGTATTCCCCGTGAGGACGCGGGAGACCGTGCTCGCGGAGACCCCTGCCCGGCGGGCGACGTCGCGGATGGTGGGCACCGGCGCGCCGCTCCTTCGCCCTGAAAACGATTTCATAGGATGGCGCTAGGTTCCGCCGCCGGGCGGGTTTCTCCTCCGCCTGGAAGGGGCCTGCAGCGAAAGAGCCTTCGGGCCGCGAGCGCGAGAGGAAGGGGCCCCCCGGGGAGGGAAGAGTACAGCCGACCGCCCTCCTCCAGCCCACACGACGTCGCATGCGTCGCGCATCATGAGGAGGAACCGTATGGAGGTGAGAGTCTTGAGGCACCGACTGTCGTTCGTTCTCGCCATCCTGGTTGCGCTGGCATTCGCCCTGCCCCCGGCAGGCGCCCAGCAGCCCCGCACCGTCACGCTACAGGTCTGGACGATTGGGCCGGACAACCCTTCGGTCACGCGGTTCACGAACATCCAGACCGCCGCCGAACGCATGAACGCGGCGCTGCGCAGGGAAGGCGCGAACGTCCAGGTCAGAATCGACGGCTCGTTCGACACCACGAATTGGGACTCATTCCTGCGCCGCACTCTGCTGGCTATCCAGAGCGGCGACGCTCCGGATATCTTTCAGCTTCAGGGGTTCCTGATCCCCACGTGGGCTGCGGGGGGGTTCCTTACTGAGCTGGACGGCATGATCCCAAACCACGCGCAGTTTGCCGACGTCATTCCGTCCCTGTGGAATGCCGCCCGATACAAGGGCAAGACCTATGGGATTCCGCAGGACAGTGAGGCGCGGCCTCTCTACTTCAACAAGACGCTGCTCAAGCGGATGGGTTGGACCGACCAGCAGATCGCCGAGCTGCCGCAGAGGATCTCCCGCGGAGAGTTCACCTGGGATGACGTCATGGCCGCGATGCGGGAGGCCCGCACGAAGAACATCATCGAGCCGGGGAAGGGTTACTACCACCGGCCCGTCAACGGGATCGACTTCGTGATGTGGTACCGTTCTTTCGGCGGACGTGACTACGACGCCCAGAGCGGCCGGCTTATCTTCACCAAAGAGGCGGCGCTGCGCTACTTCCGATGGCTGCGGACGGGGGTGGAGGCGGGCGTCATCGAGCGGGACCGGCTCAACGGGGACTGGAGGCGCTTCTTCGAGCCGGCGACCGACGGCAAGGTGCTCTTCTTCTCCGGCGGCACCTGGCAGTGGGCCGAGATGGACAGGGATTACCTGAGGGAGAAGGGCGGCGATGCCTGGCTGTGGGCGAACATCGGTTTTGCGCCCCATCCCAGCTACCGGCGGGGCGGGACCGCGATCACCCTGTCGAATCCCCAAGTCTACACGATCGCGGCGGCCTCGAGGAACAAGGAGCTGGCCCTGCGCCTGCTCGCCTTCACGACGGTGCCCGACCTCGACGCGAAGCACGCCGTCGGCAGCGCGCACCTGCCGGTGCTGCGCTTCACCGCGCGCGCCATCAACGACCGCTTCCTCAAGGAAGTCAGCTACATCCTCAACTTCACGACGTTCGCCCCGCCGCACCCCGACCTGCCGAAGTGGCAGGACGCGCTCTTCCGCGGGATCTCCGCCGTGGAGTCGTTGCAGGCCACGCCGGAGCAGGCGGTGGACCTCGTTGCCGCCGAGATGCAGCGGACGATCGGCGCGCAGCTCGTGATCGAGTAAGGGCTCGTGGCCCGGACCGTCGCCGCTGCAGTCCCTGAGCAACGGGCGGCCGGTGTCGGGCGGCTGGTTGGACGGTATGGGTGGCCGGCAGTGTTCCTGCTGCCGGCCACCGTCCTCATCCTCCTCTTCTTCCTCGTCCCCGTGGTGACGACGCTCTACCTGTCGCTCACGAACATCTCCATCATCACCTTCCGCAACCCCCAGTGGATCGGGCTGGACAACTACCGGACCCTCCTGGCGGACCCGTTCCTGCCGAAGATCCTGATCAACACCGCCCGCTACGTGCTCTTCACGCTGGCCTTCAACGTCGGGATGGGGCTGCTGCTCGCCCTCCTCAGCACCTCCGTGCGCCAGCGCTTCGGGGATCAGGTCCGCGCGATCTGGCTGCTGCCGCGCGTCCTTCCGCCGGTCGTCTACGTGGTCATCTGGCAGGGGTTGACCCGGGAGGCGCCGTTCGGCCTGGTCAGCGACCTGACCGGCGTCTCCCAGAACTGGCTCTTCGCCCAGCCCTGGACCGCCATCGTCCTGGCCAACGGCCTGGTGGGGGCGTCCTTCGGCATGCTCATCTTCACCTCGGCCATCCGCTCCATCCCCAGCGACCTCTTCTACGCGGCGGCGGTCGACGGCGCCACGGCGGCGCAGACGGTGCGCCGCGTCGTCATCCCCATGCTGAAGTGGCCGATCCTCTTCGTGACCGCCTACCAGACGCTCTCGCTGCTCACTTCATTTGAATACATCCTGCTGCTGACCGACGGCGGCCCCGGCTTCTATACGACGACGGTCTGGTCGCTGCACGCCTACAAACTGGCGCTCTCCAACTATGCGGGGAACGTCCAGTTCGGCCTGGGCGCGGCGATGGCGGCGTTTCTCGTCTTGATCGGCATCGTCGTCTCCGTCTTCTACCTGCGGATCTTCAACTACCGCGCGCTGGTGGCCGAGCCGAAGGTGGAGGTGAACTGATGCCGCTGCTCCCTCCACGGTGGCGGATCGTCGCCTTCGGCCTGGCGCTGCTCACACTGCCGATTGCGGCGGGGCTGCTCTGGCTTATCCTCAACGGGTTGTTCGACCGGATCCACGGGCTGCTGCCGGTCGGGGCGCCGTCGCTGGACAACTGGCGCTTCCTCTGGCAGTCGATCGGGGGGCGGCAGCCCATCTACGTGCCGCTGCTCAATACGGCGCTCTTCGCGGTCCTGGTCGCCGCCCTCGAGGTCGTCGTCGCCTCGATGGCCGCCTACGCCATCTCCCGGATGTCCTTCCCCGGGCGCGCCGCCTACCTGGGGCTGGTGCTCGTCCTCCACGCCTTTCCGGCGGTCAGCCTGATCATCGCCATCTTCTACGTCCTGCGCATCCTCGGGCTCTTCGATACGCTGGTCGGCGTCATCCTGGTCAAGGCCGCCCTGGAACTGCCGCTGGGCATCTGGCTGATGAAGGGCTTCTTCGACTACCTCTCCTGGGAGATGGAGATGGCCGGCCTCGTCGACGGGATGTCGCGGTGGACTCTGTTCTGGAGAATCGCCTTCCCGATGGTGCGGCCCGGGCTGCTCGCCCTCGGCACCTTCTCGCTGCTCTCGGCGTGGGGGGAGTTTATCCTGCCCTTTACGCTCATCGTCTCGAGCCGGCGCGAGCTGATGGCGACCTACCTGCAGAGCTTCCTCACTGAAGCATTCGCCGACTTCGGCATGGCCGCGGCCGTGGGGCTCTTCTACGCGATGCCGGTGCTGCTGCTCTTCGTGCTCGGGCAGCGCTACCTGCTGAACATCTACGGAGGCGGGGTCAAAGGATGAAAGGCATTCCGGTCCGCCTGCAGGGATTGAGCAAATCCTTCGGCAAAGTGGTCGCCCTCAAGGCGCTCGACCTGGACGTGCGGGGGGGCGAGCTCGTCGCCTTCCTCGGGCCGTCGGGCTGCGGGAAGACCACGACGCTGCTGATGGTCGCCGGGATCTACATCCCCACGGAGGGCGAGATCTGGTTCGGCGACCGGCGGGTTGATCATCTTCACCCGCGCGACCGCGACGTGGGAATGGTCTTCCAATCCTACGCCCTGTATCCACACCTGACCCTCTTCAACAACATCGCCTTCCCGCTACGGCTGAAGAAGACTCCTGAGCGAGAGACACGGCAGACGGTCCGGCAGACGGCGGAACTCCTGGGTATTGGCCACGTCTTGGAGCGCCGGCCGGCGGCCGTTTCGGGAGGCCAGCAGCAGCGCGCCGCGCTGGCGCGGGCCCTCGTGAAGGAGCCGCAGGTGCTCCTGCTCGACGAGCCCTTATCTAACTTGGACGCGCAGATCCGGATTCAGGCGCGGGGCGAGATCCGGCGGCTGCAGCAGGAGCTGGGCGTGACCTCCATCCTGGTCACCCATGACCAGGCGGAGGCCCTGGCTATGGCCGACCGCGTCGCTGCCTTCTCGGTGGGTGAATTGCAGCAGTTCGCGACCCCCGACGAACTGTACCGCCGCCCCGCCAACGCTTTCGTCGCCGCCTTCGTGGGGCACCCGCCAATGAATCTACTACGAGGGACTTTCGAGGAGGGACACTTCGCGGCCAACGGCGTCCGTCTGCCCATCGGAGTCCGGGCGCAGGGGAAGGGGTTCCTGGGCGTCCGCCCGGAGGATGCGCGCCTCGGCGGCGATATCCCGGCGCGGGTCGTCGTCGTTGAGCCGCTGGGCCGCGAGGCGCTCGTCACGCTTAATGCCGGCGGCGTCGACGTGAAAGTCCTCATCACCGAGGACCGTCGGCCGGCGGTGGGCAGCAATGTCAGCCTGGGGTACGATCCGGGGCGGCTGCACCTCTTCGACGCGGAGGGACGCCGCCTCTGACCCTTCCGACGCAGCTGACCCACCGCGGCCGCACCGTCCTTCTCAAGTACCACCGGCTCCTCAGCGGGGACCATCCTCACCCACCGAACTCACTGTCGGCGCTGCGCCATGTGCTCGACGGGGGCGCGGCCGTCATTGAGTTCGACGTCGGCGTCGCGGGCGACGGGGGGTTCGTGCTGAACCACGACGCCATGTTGGATCGGGAGACGACTGGACGCGGGCCCCTGGCGTCCGTGACGGCCGCCGAGTTCACGCGGCTGCGCCTGCGCGACTCCGAGGAGCCCACCGCCGTCCTGGCGGACGCCGTCGGGATCCTGCGCCGCGTTCAGCGACCGCTGAAGGTCCAGGTGGACTTCAAGGAGGTCCGGCCCGTCGCCGCAGAGACCGCGGCCGCCCTCCTCGCCGCCCTGGCGCCGCTGCGGGCCGATTCCCACATTCAGGTAGTCGTGGGCTGCCTGGCCGATTGGAACCTGAGGACGCTGCGCCGGGTGGACCCGGCCCTCGCCGTCGGCCTGGATTTCCTCCTCTACCTCGACACTCCCGGGGAAGAGGGCCTCCGCCTACCGCACCGCGTCAACGCCTACGGCTACATGGACGACCATCCCCTCGGCTACCGGCGTACGCTCCCCGTCGGGCTGTACCTGGAGGACCGGATCGAGTCGCTGCTCACGCTGTTGCCGGCAGCGAGAGAGATCTACCTCCACAAAGGGTTCGTCCAGCAGGCGCTGCGAGACGGCGTCAATCCCATAGCCCTGGTCCACCGGCTCCGTCCCGACATCCTCGTGGACGTCTGGACGATCAACGCGGGCGACGCCGACTTTCCGTCGTGCCTCGCCTCGGCGCTGGAGGCCGGCGCGCAGCAGATCACCACCGATACCCCGGTGCAGCTCGCCCGGCATGTCGCGGCGGTGCTAGCCCCCGCCGAGCACCGGCTCGTCCAGCCCTGAGGAACTGAGCTCGTACTTCCCTTGGATGCCCTGCGCCCGGCGCCGCCGGGAGCGAAAGGACCGGCCGAACAGCCGCGCCAGGCGTTCGGCCTCCTCTCGTTGCGTCTCGATGAGATTTCGCTGCTCCCGCGGATCCCTCTGAAGGTCATACAGTTCATCGACCTGGCCCGCGGGCCGCTCGATGTAGCTGTACTGCTTCGTCCTGATGCAGCGGTCGATGCCCTCGTGGTAGCCGGTGATGACCGCCTGACGGTGCTCATCGGCCCGCCGCTCCAGCACGCCGCGGAAGGAGCGGCCGTGCATCCCGCCGAGGGCCCCCTCGTAGCCCAGGAGATCCAGCAGCGTCGGCAGCACATCGTGGAACTGGACCAGGGCCTCGGTACGCACGCCTCCGTGCCGGCCCTTGGGGAGGCGCACCATGAAGGGAATCCGCAGCATCTCGTTATAGAGGCGGTCCGCGCCCTTGAGAAACTTCCCGTGGTCGCCGAGGGGATGCCCGTGGTCCGAGAGGATCAGGACGATCGAGTCGTCCAGGTATCCGAGTTCTCCCAGCGCCTCGAGGAACGTGCCGATCCAGTGGTCGACGAAGGTGGCCTCGCCGGCGTAGAGGCCTCGCATCAGCCGGACCTCGTCCGGCGTGGCCCAGCGCTCGTGGAGCCCTCCCATCGGCAGGATGAGCCGCGGGCCCTTGTAGTGAGGATCGATGTAGGTGTCGAAGGCGGCCGGCGGATCCCAGGGTTCATGCGGATCGAAGCAGTCCACCCAGAGAAACACCCGATCGTGCGTCCGGTTCCTACGCAGCCATCGGATGGCATCCTCGACGACCTTCGCCGAGAACCAGTCCGCCTCGGCGGTGAACCCATCGGTGTTGGCCAGAAACTGGGCCACCCGTTCACGCCATTCCTGTGTGTACCGAGCGTTGACGTAACCGGCGACGGGCCGGGCGGAGGGCGACGATTCCCAGGGGTCATACTCCTGGCCGCGGATCCATCGGGCGGAGTGGAAACCCGCATGGTAGTTCATCCCCGGCGCGCGGTAGTGGTAGCAGTCGGTGATGAGTCCGCAGACATACCCTTCGCTCCGCAAGATCTGGGCGGCGGTGAGATCCCCGGCATGCAGCGGCCCCCAGGGCCGGAAGGGCAGGCCGCGCTGGCCCGTCATGAGGGTGTAGCGGGCCGGGATCGTCGGCAACCCCTCGGGGTAGGCGTTGGCAAAGACTACACACTGACGGCTGAACGCATCGAGGGCGGGCGTCCGGCAGGGGGGAACATCGGGGAACGGGCCACTTCCTCCATGGTAGAGACCGACATGATCCTGCCTCAGGCTGTCGATCACCAGTACGATCACGTTCATAGAGGCCGGCTACCGCTCCCAGGTCCAGGTGTTGTCTCGCCACCCCTCCACGCCGTACTCCGCCAGGCAGCGGTCAACGAAGGCGGCGAAGTCGTCGAGGAGGCCGCGGCGCTTCGCCAGCGACATCAGGTCGACCCGCATCTGTTCGTGGTTGCCGGAGTAGTTGCGCTCGTAGAGCTCGTGCCGGCCGCCAAACTCGGTACCGATGGCGTCCCAGATCAACTTGAAGAGTTTGATCCGCTCTGCGGCGCTGCTGTCTGAGCCGCGGTAGAAGCGTTCGAGGATGGGCCGGAGTTCCTCGCTCTGCAGGTCCTTATAAGAGGAAGGCACGACGATCGGACTGCCGCCCAGGACCAGCTCGAAGATCTCCTTCACCCGAGGCCACGCCAGCGTCGCGAAGAGGCGGCCGGCCG
>JBOGSD010000148.1:0-3662 GCA_050695215.1 bacterium | reverse complement strand
TGACGCCGGCGCTGTTGACGAGGATGTCCAGCCCGCCCAGGATCTCCACCGTTTCCCCGATCGTGCGCCGCACCGCCCCCTCGTCGCGCACGTCCGTGCGGATGAAGTGCACCTCTCCATGGGAGGGCAGGGCCTCGACCGCTTCGGCCCAGCGTTTCTGCCCCCGCGCCGCCACCACCACGCGGGCGCCCGCCTGCAGGAAGAGCCTGGCCGTGGCCTCGCCGATGCCAGAGGTCCCTCCGGTCACCAGCGCGCGCTGTCCGTCCAGCCGGAACACGCATGGTCCATTCGGCGCGGCGTCGAATCCTTCCCTGTGGCCCGCGCGATCGTGCACCTCGACATGGACGCCTTTTTCGCCGCCGTCGAGCAGCTCCGGCGGCCGGAATTGCGGGGCAAGCCGGTGGTGGTGGGCGGCGACGGCGACCCGCGCAAGCGGGGCGTCGTCTCGACCGCGTCCTACGAGGCGCGGCCCTTCGGCATCCTCTCGGCGATGCCGCTGCGCACCGCCTTCAAGCGATGCCCCGAGGCCGTGTTCCTGCCGGTGGACTTCAGCGCCTACCGCGAGTCCTCGGTCAAGGTGATGGCGATTCTGCGCGACTACTCCAGCCGGATCGAGCAGTGGAGCCTGGACGAGGCCTTCGTGGACCTCTCCGGCCTCGACGGTGACCCGGTCGCGCTGGCCCGCACGATCAAAGAGCGGATCCGTCGCGAGCTCCACCTGACCGCGTCCATCGGCGTCGGCTCGAACAAACTCCTGGCCAAGATCGCCGCCAACCTCCAGAAACCTGACGGTCTCAGCGTGATCTGGGAGTCCGAGGCGGAGGAGCGGCTGCGCGATCTGCCGGCCACCGTGCTGTGGGGCATCGGGCCAAAGACCGCCGCGCGTCTGCACGAGACCCTCAGCGTCACCACCGTGGGAGATCTGCGGCAGATCTCGCTCCAGCGGCTCCAGGAGACGCTCGGCCCGAAGCACGGCGAGTACCTCTACGAGATCTGCCGGGGGCGGGACGAGAGCCCCGTCGTCACGGAATGGGAACCCAAGTCGTACAGCCGGGAGGTGACCTTCCAAGTGGACGTACGCCGCCGGGAGACTCTGGTGCAGACGATCCGGGAATTGGGCGCAGACGTCTATGCCGAGTGCGTTGACGAGGACGGGTATCTCCCGCGCACGGTCACGCTGAAGATCCGCTTCTACAACTTCCGCACGCACACGCGCGCCCAGACGCTGCCCGAGCATACCGAGGACCGCACGCTCCTGCTGGACACGGCGGTGCGCTTGCTCGACCGCGTCACGTTGGACCGGCCGGTGCGTTTGCTCGGCGTGCGCTTCTCCGGCCTGAAGAGAGCCGAGTCCAGCCAGGATCAGGACGCCGGGGCCGCCGCGGACGCCGCCCGCGCCGCTTCCTCCACTTCCCTGTAGTTGGGCTCGACGCCAGGGGCCTCGGCGAGCCAACGGTAGGTCACCCGGCCCGCCTTATCCAGGACGAAGACCGACCGTCTGGCCGCGCCGGGGAGCACTCCCTTGGCGAAGTTGGGATCCTCGACCCCGAAGGCCTTCACCGCTTCGCGGTTGTAGTCGCTGAGGAGCGGGAAGGAGAGGCGGTGCTGCTCCGCCCAGGCCTTCTGCGCGTAGGGCATGTCCACGCTGATGCCGAAGACCCGGGCCCCCACCCGGTCAAACCCGGACAGCGTGTCCCGGAAGGCGCACATCTCCTTCGTGCACGTGGTGCTGAAGACGGCGGGGAAGAAGGCCAGCACCAGCGGCTGGCCCAGCAACTCGGACAGCCGCACCGGCTGGCGATCCGCGTTCACCAGGGTGACCTCCGGCGCCCGGTCGCCGACGCGTACCTCTGCCATGGGGGACACCTCCGTGGGGATGCTTCTCCCAGTCTAGCGCAGACCGTCGCGCAGGCGGGTCACCGTGGGGACGACGAGAGAGAGGCGATGGTCGGGGAAGCGGCCCCGCACCCTGTCAGCGAGGGCCTCGTCTTCGATCCCCGCGGCGGCGCCGTCGCGGAGCAGAGCCTCCACCGTGTCGTGGTAGCCGCGCTGGGCGTCCAAGAGCTCTGGGCCCCCCGGGGGACCGTGACCGGGGATGAAGGTATCGGCGTCGAGGGCAGCCAGCGCGCGCAGCCCCTCGCGCGCGCCGGCCAGGTCGGCGTCCTCATAGTTGGTGTGGTAGGCGGACCAGACCAGGTCGCCGCAGACGGCGACGCGTTCCGCCGGGAGGTAGAAAAATGCGTCACCGGGCGTATGCCCCCACCCGGGGTGCCACACCTCTACCTCTACCCCGCCGATGTGCAGCGTAAGCCCTTCATCAAAAGTCACCGTGGGCAGCACAGGCAGTGCGTCGGCGAAGAGGTCGCGCGTCGCCGCGGCTCCTCGCCGCTCCGCGATGAGCGCGGGGTGCTCTGTCGCCATCCGCTCGCGGCAGGCCCGGTGCGCCACCACCTCTGCCCCCTCGGCCGCGAAGATGGCGCCGCCCAGCGAATGGTCGGTGTGGTGGTGGGTCAAGGCCACCAGCCGGACGGGGGCGTCGGTATGCCGGCGCAGCGCCTCCCGCACCAGGCGTCCGTGGGCGGGCGCGATCAGCGGATCGATGATCAGCGCGGCATCGGCGCCGATGACGCCGACACAGTTCGCTCCGTAACTGCTCTGCATCGTCTCGCCGCCCAGGGTCCACACCAGGACGTGCGGGCGCACCGCGGTTTCCGAGAGAGGCGGCGACTTCGATTCGGAGAGGGACGGCGGCGTGGACATGAGGAATCAGGCAGGGGATTCGTCCACGGTCCGCCGCTTCCTCGGTGCCGGTGTTATAGTCAGAGTCGGCATGTCCGCACGCCGTTATGCGCCCCTGCTGCTGGTTCTGGCCATCCTAGGCGCCGGTCTTCCCGCCGCAGCCGCGGTCGCCACCGCGCAGCTCGCTCCCGACTTTGTGCTCGTCAATCAGGACGGCGCGACGGTGCGGCTCAGCCAGTTCCGGGGACGTTTCGTGCTGCTCTCCTTCCTCTACACGCATTGCGTGGACGTCTGCCCGCTCACCACCGCCAAACTGGCGACGGTGCAGAGGGACCTGCAGCAGCGCGGGTGGGCCGGTGGACGGGTCGTCCTGCTCTCGCTGACCTTCGACCCCCGCCGCGACACGCCGGCGGTGCTGCGGAAGTACGCGGCCAACTTCAAGGTGGATCATCGCAGCTGGCACTTCCTCACCGGCCCCCCGGCCATCGTGACGAAGGTCCTGGGCGCGTACCGCATCCCCGTGCGGCCGGCCGCCAAGCCCGGCCTGATTGACCACGGCCTCCCCACCCTGATCATCGACGACCAGGGCCACATTCTCGGTCACTACGAACCGGACTTCGACCCGCACGCGGTGGTGCGGGACCTGACCGCCCTCCTGGGGCGCTGAAAGGGCGGGGGCGTGCAGGTCACCGTCTACCGAGAAGAGGAGGTCACCGCCGACCCCGCCGCACCGCTGCCGGCGCTTCTGGAGCGGGACAGCCAGGCGGTGTGGGTCGATCTGGACCGCGCCCGGGCAGAGGACCTGCGCGTCCTCTCCGAGGTCTTCCAGTTCCACCCGCTGGCGATTGAGGACTCGCAGAAGACGGGCCAGCGCCCCAAGATCGAGTCATTCGACGGGTTCCTGTTCCTGACCGTCCACGCCG
>JBOGSD010000147.1:0-4494 GCA_050695215.1 bacterium | reverse complement strand
CACAAGGAACTGCTGGGGCTGGCGGACGCTGTTAGCGCGTTACGGGATCGGAAGATCGATGCCTTCTTCTGGCGCGGGGAAAGCCTTCCCACACCGGACATCTTGGCCCTGGCGGCGACGACGGGCGTTCGGATCAAACTCATCCCGCTCGACTCCGTCCTGCCTGTGCTGCAGAAAGAATTCGGCAACCTCCTCTTCAGGGTGACGATCCTCAAAGAGTTCTACCCCGGAATGACGGCAGACATCCCAACGGTCGGCCAGGCTATCCTGCTGGCGGTTCACCGGGATTTCGACGCGAACCTCGCCTATCAAATTACGAAGCTGATTTACGAGAAACGGACCGAACTGGCACTGGCCCACCAGGCTGCGCAAAACATCACCCTCATCGGGGTAGCCGGTCGGTCTCCCATCCCGTTCCAGACGGGGGCGATACGCTACTTCAGAGAGAGGGCGGTGGAAGGGTTCTAGGAATTCGTCCCTCCATCTCTCCCGTCTGTGCACTGCCAAAATTGACCCTCCATGCCCGTTTTGATAGACTCATCTTCTGTTGGATATCGAATGGGCACGCGCTGGAGGATCGATGGTGTACGCGGTGATCGAGAGTGGAGGACGCCAGCTCCGGGTCACAGAGGGCGGCGTCGTGCGGGTCGAACGGCTCGATGGAGCCCCCGGCGATGAGGTCACTCTGGACCGGGTGCTGTTGATCGGCGGGGAGGGGACGCCCCAGGTCGGGACGCCCAGCCTCTCCGGCGCGCTCGTGCGGGCGCGTGTGCTGCGCCAGGGCCGCGGCCGCAAGATCCGGGTGATGAAATACAAGGCCAAGGCGCACTACCGG
Source organism: bacterium (assembly GCA_050695215.1). Lineage (GTDB taxonomy): Bacteria > Sysuimicrobiota > Sysuimicrobiia > Sysuimicrobiales > Humicultoraceae > JACQGZ01. The sequence goes on along the minus strand of JBOGSD010000147.1, from coordinate 3,659 downwards.
AGGCGCTCCGGCCACCGCCAGGCGTTCACGGAACTGCGCATCGAGAGGATCGAATTGGGGGGACGCGACCCCGGCCCATCCGAGGAGGCAGCGCCGGCAGGGGAGGCGGTTCCCATGGCGCGAGCCCGGCGGAAGAAGACAGGAGGCGCGTAAATGGCACACAAGAAAGGCGGCGGCTCCTCCCGGAACGGGCGGGACAGCCAGAGCCAGCGACTGGGCGTCAAAGCCTTCGACGGACAGCGGGTGAGCGCGGGATCGGTGCTCCTGCGCCAGCGCGGGACCCGCGTGTGGGCCGGGCGCAACGTCGGCATGGGACGGGATTTCACGCTCTTCGCCCTGATTGACGGGATTGTGATGTTCGAGCGCCGCGGGCGCGACGGACGTCAAGTGCGTGTCGATCCCATTCATTAACGGGGGACGTGTCCTCGGAGGGGCCCGGGTCCGATGGACTCGGGCCTTCGTGTTCACGGGGTCTGTCCAAGCCGCTCGCCGGAGAGACTGAGCGTGTTCGTCGACCGCGCCAGGATTCACGTCAAGGCCGGCGACGGCGGCAACGGCGTGGTCAGTTTCCGGCGGGAGAAGTTTGTCCCCAAAGGCGGCCCCGACGGCGGCGACGGAGGGCGTGGAGGGAGCGTGATCTTCGTCGCCGACCCCGGGTTGGCGACGCTGCTGGACTTTCGCTACCGCCAGCACCTCAAAGCCGGCCGCGGGCGGCACGGCGAAGGCAGCAATCGGCACGGGCGGGACGGGGAAGACGTGGTGGTGCCGGTCCCCGTGGGCACGCTGCTGCGCGACGGGGCCACGGCTGATCTGATCGCGGACCTGACCGAGGCGGGACAGCGCGCCGTGGCAGCCCGGGGGGGGCGTGGGGGGCGCGGCAACGCGCACTTCGCCACGTCCACCCACCGGGTGCCGCGGGAGGCAGAGCGCGGCGGTGCGGGCGAAGAGCGCTGGGTCGAGGTGGAGCTGCGCCTGATCGCCGACGTGGGCCTGGTCGGCGTGCCCAACGCGGGCAAGTCCACCCTCCTCAGCCGCGTCTCCGCCGCCCGTCCCAAGATCGCGGCGTACCCCTTTACCACGACGCATCCCGTGCTGGGCGTGGTGCGCGTCCCCGACGGGCGCAGCTTCGTCATGGCCGACATCCCCGGACTGATCGCAGGCGCGCACGCCGGGGCGGGGCTGGGGGATGAGTTCCTGCGCCACATCTCCCGCACGCGGGTGCTGATCCACGTGCTGGACCTCTCTTCCGAGGGGGACCCGTTGGCCGACCTGGCGACGGTGAATGAGGAGCTCCGCCGCTACGACCCTGATCTGCTGGCGCGGCCCGTCCTGGTGGCCCTGAACAAGATCGACCTCCCCGAGGCCCGCCGCCGGGTCCCCGAGGTGCGGGCGCACGTGGCCGCCCTGGGGCTGGAGGCCTGGTCCATTTCGGGAGCGACGGGAGAGGGCCTCCCTGAATTGCTGCGGGCGGCCGCCGATGCGTTGGACCGGGAGAGGACCACCTCCGCGCCGGGGCGAACCTCAAGCTGGACTTGATCCACTCCCGCATCGGCATCATGGGGGGCACGTTTGACCCCATCCACAACGGCCACCTCGTCACGGCGGAGGAGGCCCGGGTGCAGTTTGGTCTGCAGCGGGTGATCTTCGTGCCCAACCATCATCCCCCGCACAAGGACCCGCGAGAGGTCAGCGCGCCGGAGCACCGGTACCTGATGACCTTCCTGGCGACCGTGACGAACCCGGCGTTCACCGTCTCGCGGGACGAAATCGAGCGGGAAGGTCCCTCCTATACCATCGAGACGATCCGGCGGTTCCGCGCCGACCTGCCCGGCGACGCGCTCTACTACATCACCGGCGCCGACGCGATTCTGCAGATCCTGCGGGGAGAATGGGAGGATTCGCCCGGTCTGCTGGCCCTCTGCGACTTCATCGCCGCGACGCGCCCCGGATTCGTCCTCGACCCCGAAGACGCCCGTGCCCAGAACGTGACTGGCCGGCGGCTGGACAACATCCACTTCATGGAGATCCCCGCCCTGGCGATCTCCTCCACGGACATCCGCGCCCGGGTCCAGCGGGGGCGACCGATCAAATACCTCGTCCCCGAGCCTGTGGAGAACTACATCGTCAAACACGCTCTCTACGCCGCCCCTGCGGCCGCCCAGGTGGAGGTGCGCCGCCGCCCTGACTAACGCCCGCCGCGTCCGCACTGATGAGCCGGCCGCGCTGGCGCGGGCGCAGACCACGGCAGCCGCGGCAGCCGGCAAGGCGGGGGAGCAGATCCTCATCCTCGACCTGCGCGGACAGACGCTCATCACGGACTTCTTCGTGATCTGCACAACCACCAGCCGGGTGCACATGCGCGCCGTGCGGGAGGGGATCGAGGAGGCGATGGCCGCCTCCCGCCACCGCCTCTGGGCCCGCGAGGGCAACGAGGAGGCGCAGTGGGTCCTCCTCGACTACGGGGACGTCATCGTCCACCTCATGTCCGACGAGCGCCGCGCCTACTACAAACTCGAACGGATGTGGCATGGCGCCACTGAAGTCCCGCTGCCGCACGTCCCTCCCGGCTGAAGGCGGGGAGGGCGCTATGCTCCTGGAGGTGCGCGCGGCGCGGGCCGAGGACGCCACCGTCCTGGTGGATCTCTATGGACGCGCCTATAGCGGCGGGTACGCCGCCTCCTTCGACCGCTACGGACCGATCAAGCCGCGTGACTTCTGGTGGATCCAGTCCGAGAAAGAGGTCCTGCTGGTGGAGATCAACCGGCGCCCGGCCGGCCTGATCATGCTGGGGCGGCGGGAGACGGCGCTCGTGGTGGAAGAGGTCCTGGGTGATCTCATCCACTCTGTGGGCGCATCGTCTGGTGGTCGGCCCGACCCGCCGTCGCGGGAGGAGCGGGCCGCCCTGGCGCGCCTGGGGGCGCACTTGCTCGCCCAGGTCCGGCGGGAGCGGATCGAGCGCCTGGTCCTGCGGTGCGCAGAAAACAATCCCCTGGCCCTCGCCTTGGCCCGGCATCTGGAGATGCCCTTTGCGAATCTGCTCGTCGTGACCTCGCTGCAGCCGCGACGCCAGACGGCCCGTCCTCCCGACGGGTACGCGATCCGCCGGGCGATCGCGACCGATGCCGGCGAGATGGCGCGGATCTACGAGGAGTGCTATCCGGCGGCGCCGGCGGCTGACGAGGTCGCGCGCGCCATCGCCCGTCCCCAGGTCCGCGCCTGGGTCGCCGAGCGGCAGCGCTACCTGACCGGTTTCCTCTTGGCGGAGGCCCATCCGGGAGGCTTCGGCGATCTGGTGGCCGGAGTGCGGGAGGCGCACCGGCGCCGCGGCCTGGGTCGCGCCCTCGCCGCGGGGGCGATGAGTTATTTCGCCGGCAGGCACATTCCGGCCGTGGGGCTGCACTGGGGCCCGGATGGTCTCGCCGGCGCCTTCTACCGGGCGTTGGGCTTTGCCACCGAGCGTGTGTATCTCTTCTTTGAAAGGACGTTCTGAGGTTCTCGCCGTGAGCAGTCGTGCTGAGGCGCCATTTCCGTATGTTGGAAGTCAGTGATTCTGTCCGCTTAGGGATTCAGTGATTTTGTCCGCCCCGCCTCCCGCACGGCCTTGAGTCTCATCGTCTCATCAGCCAGCTTACGCCAGGGATGATCGGCTGGAGGTGGTG
>JBOGSD010000146.1:0-4659 GCA_050695215.1 bacterium | reverse complement strand
CGGTGACGGTCCGGTTCGTCGAACGGGCTCTGCCGGATCTGCCCGTCCCTGCAGAGGTCCCCACACTCCCCCCCTCGGTCTTCGAAGCTCGCGCCGCCCGCCTGGAAGAGGCCCGTCAGCGCGCCGGACTGGACTGCCTGGCGATCTACGCCGACCGTGAGCACAGCGCCAACCTGGCCTGGCGGTGCGGCTTCGATCCGCGCTTTGAGGAAACCCTCTGGATTGAAGCAGCGGCGCCGCGCCCAACCCTGTTGGTCGGCAACGAGAACCTGGGCTACGCTCCCGCTCAGCTGCGCGTCCCCGCCGAGGTTGTCCTCTACCAGCCGTTTAGCCTGCCCAACCAGGACCGCAGCCGCAGCGCCGACCTGGAGGGGCTGCTGCGCCGCGCCGGCGTGCGCGCGTCCATGCGGATCGGCCTGGTCGGCTGGAAGCCCCAGGAGCGCTCCGAGGTGCCCTACTGGATCGTGCGCGCTTTCGCCGATCTGACGGGGCGCGAGCCCGCCAACGCCACCACGCTGCTGATGGACCCGGACCAGGGGCTGCGTACCGTGCTCGAGCCGGAGATGATTCGCTTCTGCGAGTACGCGTCGTCGCTCACGAGCACGGCGCTGCGCGACTGGGTCTTCTCCCTGCGTGAAGGCCTGAGCGAGCGGGAGGCGGCGGCGGCCCTGCGGTCCTACGGGCTGGAACTGTCCTGCCATCCCATGGTGAACTTCGGCCGCCCCATCCCCAGCGGGTTGAAGAGCCCCCGCAACTCTCGAGTCGTGCGCGGCGAGTACGCGCAGGCGGCCTTTGGCCTCATCGGGGCGCTGACCTGCCGGGCCGGCCGGCTGATCGGGCGTGAAGATGCGGACCGCGTGGACGACGAGGACGGGTACTCGGACCTCGTGGAGAACTACCTGCAGGTCGTGCGTGCGTGGTTCGCTTCGGTGCGGATCGGAGCTACGGGCGGAGAGGTCGTGGCCGCTGCGGACGGCGCCCGGTCAGCCGCCTGGGATCCGGCGGTGAACCAGGGCCACCTCATTCACCTGGACGAATGGGTGAGCAGCCCGTTCTATGCTGGCTCAAGGGCGACACTGAAGTCCGGCTACGCCATCCAGCAGGACATCATCCCGGTCCCACGGCAGGGTGCCGCGGTGCTCAACATGGAAGACGGCATCGTCCTCGCCGACGGCGACCTGCAGGAGCGCCTGCGCGCGCTCGACCCTGAGATGATGGCTCGGGTCCGCGCCAGGCGGGAACTGATGGAATCGCTGGGCTATGAGATCGCGCCGGAGGTGCTGCCGCTGAGCAACATCGCCGGGGGCTTCTTCCCCTTCCTGCTCACCGCACGTTACGTGGCCATCGTTGGTTAGGCGGGGAGGTTCGGTGTGGGGTTGGAGTCCCGGGAGGATCAGGTGAGCTCACGTCGCGGCGTCGCGGCACTGGTAATCCTAAGCATCCTCCTTGCGATTCTTCTATCGATCCTTTGGCCCATTCCCATCCCTATGTGGTGGGTTGGAGTTTCGCCCCCGCTAAGCACTGTTACTGTAATCACGGCGCTCTGGATAGTAATGCCAAAAAGCCGGCGGGGCATGTTAAGAGCGGCAAGTCTCATGGTCGGCCTTGGTCTTCTCCTGTATGTACCGGACTTTGCCCCACTACCCTGGCTCGGAGAGAAAGGAAATTTGTGGATTCCCTTCGTTGGGTTCCTTCTCATGTCCGCGGGGGCTCTTATGGGAACAATAAGGTTCCTGAAGACTACGGGCGGCACCCGCACCAAATAGCCCAACTCCCGACTTCCATCGCTGCTAAAATCCTCTCTTAGCAACATCGCCGGGGCCTTCTTTCCCTTCTTGCTCGCCCCAAGTATGTTTAGGAGTTCGCTTAGCTTCCGCTGCCGGTTTGTATCCTTCGATGAGGTAACGGCCTTCCGTCAAGACAATGCCTTCGGGACGCCGCAGTGCTCTTTCCAGCGCCATGAGCGCTTCGATATCCTGCGAGACATCGAAGTCAGGGACTTCCCAGGGGAGGGCCGTAAGCAGGTAGGCGATATCGCCCAAGTCATGATACGCCGCCAGTGTCTCGTGCCTCTCGGCGCTCCTGATCACGAGCCCACCAGCGCGGAGCCCATCCTGATATTGCTCGAAGTGCGGGCCGAAGTGAGTCATCCTCGGGAAGAACGCGCGGAGCTCCTTCCAGTTTTCGGGGATGACCTGCTGGGTAAGCAGATGACCACCGCGAGCGAGAACCCTCGCGACTTCTGCGGGGTCGAGCTCCTCATGGCGGTTTAGGATGAGATCGAAGGCCTCGTCTGCAAACGGGAGAGCGAGGCTGTTCGCATGGACGACAAGCGCCCCAAATGGCCGCAGCCAACCCGCAGCAACCGACACGTTAGGCAGCCATGGCTCGGTGGCGACCGCAAAGACATCGTATCCTGCCAAGATTTCAGAGAAGACCTCTCCACCACCCGTTCCCATGTCGAGCACGGACCGGGCGCCGGTCAGTAGTTCCCTCGCTCGCACCTCGTAGTTCCAGGGCAAAGGCGGGCCGAGAGGAACCGGCTCAACCTCAAGCCGGAACCCCTTCAGGCGGTGTGCGCGGTCGACGTAGGGTCGTAGCCGAGCAATGACCTCCGCCCGGGTGTCTTCACGCTCCATACGACAAGAGTAGAGGAGACTGAACCGGGGAGTAACACCACGTGGCCCAGCCAGAAGGGGCGGGGCTTACGGAGCCATCGGCAGCCGCGGTGCCCGCCGATGGCGGACGACCTCCACGGCTACGGGGGCCACTGAGACGGCAATGATGATGAGCAGGACGACCGAGAGATTGTCTTTCACCAGAGGAATGTTCCCGAAGAAATATCCTCCCAGGACGAAGACGACGACCCACGCGATGCCGCCCACGACGTTGTAGAGGAGGAACCGGCCGTAGCGCATCCTGCCTACCCCGGCCAGAAAGGGAGCAAACGTGCGGACGATGGGGGCGAAGCGGGCGACGATGATCGTGGCGGCCCCATACCGTTCGTAGAAGCGCTCCGTCCGCCGGAGGTACTCCGGTTTGAAGAGCCTGGCGTTCTGGGCCTGGAAGGCCCTCGGTCCCACGCGCTGCCCGATCCAGTAGTTGACGGTATCCCCGAGGATGGCCGCGGCGGCGAGGAGGACGACCAGCGCGACGGGGTCCAGCCCACCCCGGGCGGCCATCGTGCCCAGCGTGAAGAGCAAGGAGTCTCCGGGCAGGAACGGGGTAACCACGAGCCCAGTCTCCGCGAAGACGACGAGAAAAACTAGCAGGTAGATCCAGGCGCCGAAGCCCTGGAGGAGCGCGTCGAGGTACCTGTCCAGGTGGAGGATGAAGTCGAGCACGCTGGGCTGTCCCGCCCCGCGCCTGGCTCAGGCGCTCAAGAGGTCGGAACCTGCTCGCGGACGACGGTCTCGCGCAGGAAGCGCGCCGCCTCTTCGGGGGCCATCGGGTTGATATGGAACCCCGAACCCCACTCGAACCCGGCCGTATGGGTCAATTGCGGCATCACCTCGAGGTGCCAGTGGTAGGCCGGCGAGCGCGGGTATTCATAGGGCGCGGTGTGTACGATGAAGTTGTAGGGCGGGTTCTTCACGCAGAGGTCCAGTTTTTGCAGCACGGTCTTGAGGGCGTCCGCCATCGGCGCCACGTCCTCGGCGCCGATGCGGCCGAAGCTGGCCATGTGCGCCCGTGGCAGGATCCAGGTCTCGAAGGGAAAGCGCGAGGCGTACGGAGCGACGGCCAGGTAGCGTTCGTTCTCGTAAACGATCCGCTCCCCGCCCTTTCGATCCTGGGCGATCATGTCGCAGAAGATGCAGGACCCCTGCTTGACGTAGTAGCGTTCCGCCACGTCGAGTTCTTCGCTGATGCGTTTCGGCACCATCGGCAGAGCGATCAATTGAGAATGGGGATGTGAGAGGGATGCCCCCGCGGACTTCCCATGGTTGCGGAAGAGCAGCAGGTACTCGAAGCGTTTGTCCCGGTCCAAGTCCTCGTAGCGCTGATAGTAGGCGCGGATGACGTCGGCGATCTCCCCCTCGGACATCAGCGCCAGGTGCGTATCGTGGTCGGGAGTCTCCACGATGACCTCGTGCGCGCCGACGCCGTCCATCCGTCTGAAGAGTCCCATCTGCGTCCGGTCGGTCTTGCCCTCGATGCGCAGCGCCGGGTACTTGTTGCTGACCACGCGCACGCGCCAGCCCGGACTGTCCGCGGGACCGCCGCCCGGGCGGATGGCAAAGATCTCAGGAGGGGTCTTCTCTTCTCGTCCTTCGCAGAAGGGGCAGCGTTCGGGATCGGTGCGGTCGTCGTCCACGGTCGTGACGAAATCGGTCGGCCGGGTGGCCCGCTCTGTGGCGATGATCACCCAGCGGCGGGTAATGGGATCCTTGCGCAGTTCGGGCACGTTCTGATTCCCTCCTCAACCCACTGATGAGGGCTAGGCGGTCTCGCCGGCCAGCCCACCTACTCTTCTACCCACGGCCTCGCGGTACAAGGCCGCGTATCGGGCCGCGGAGCGGTCCCAGGAGAAGTCCGCGCGCAGGCCCGCCTGCTGGATGCGCCGCCAGGAGACGGGGTCGCGGAAAACCCCCCGCGCCCGGTCGAGCGCGCTCAGGAAAGCGGCCGGGTTGTAGTCGTCAAACACAAACCCGGTGGCGA
>JBOGSD010000145.1:0-4466 GCA_050695215.1 bacterium | reverse complement strand
GGGATAAGCGCTGAAAGCATCTAAGCGCGAAGCCCACCCCAAGATGAGGTCTCCCACCGGGTTAACCGGGTAAGTCCCCTGGGAGATGACCAGGTTGATAGGCCGGAGGTGTAAGCACGGTTAACGTGTTGAGCCTACCGGTACTAATCGGACGAGGGCTTGATCCTTCCTTGGGAGTAGCTCTACAGAGCCTGAGCGTGCCGTGACGCCGGCCGTTAGTGCCGGCGTACGCGAGGGTCAAACAAGTGTGTTCGGGGCTCTGAGGGGATGTGATCGGAACGCCATGTGCGTGAGTCCGCCCCTCGAGTCCTGGGCAAAGTTCTCGAATGTTGGGTGTCGCTCGTCGCGCCCAGACCTACCTGCCGCGGCACCCGACGTTCGAGTTTGTGTCTTCCCTGTGCGTGATTCCCGGCGGTGATGCCGGAGGGGCCACACCCGTTCCCATTCCGAACACGGAAGTTAAGCCCTCCAGGGCCGATGGTACTGCGGTGGAGACGCCGTGGGAGAGTAGGTCGCCGCCGGGAGTAAGATCGAGGGGAGGTCATGACGGCCTCCCCTCGAGGCATTTCCGCGGGGAAAATCACGTTGAAAACTGAGAACGTCGCATCGCCGCGACGAGTGCAGGAGGATTCGACTATGACAGTCAAACCGGTCCCCGAAGGCTATCACACCGTCACACCCTACCTCATTGTTCGCGGAGTTCCCCAACTGCTCGATTTCCTAAAGCGCGCCTTTGACGCAGTGGAAACCGAGCGTCAGACACGGGACGGGGTCGTCACGCATGCCGAAGTCCGGATCGGCGACTCCGTGGTTATGATGGGTGAGGCAGGAGATCGGAATCCGCCGAAGCCTGCCATGCTCTACCTGTACGTCAAGGACGCAGACGCTCTGTACAACCGCGCTCTCCAAGCCGGCGCCACCTCCGCGCGAGAGCTGGCCGACGAGTTCTACGGTGACCGGGTGGGGGCCGTGAAGGATTCAGGCGGCAACGAATGGTGGATCGCCACGCATCAGGAGGACGTCTCGCCGGAGGAGCTGGCGAGGCGGGCGGAGGCTCGCAGGCAGCAATGACAGCGCCGCCTTCCGCCGACGGTTCCACTTGGCGGGACGCCGTGCTAGTCTTGGTTTGCTTGGAGTTGTGTGCTGTGGGCAGGTGGCAGAGCGGCAATTGCACCTGACTGTAGATCAGGCGGCTTCGGCCTTCGGAGGTTCGAGTCCTTCCCTGCCCACCATCCTTCCCCCCTGCTTTGAGCCTACGCATGAAACTTGACCGGGAGAAACTGCAGGAAGAGATCCATGCCCTCTATCGGCGCGAGCACGAGATGATGGGGGAGCTGGGTACGGCCGAACGCTTCGAGCGGGCGCGGCAATGGGACCTGGCGCGCGTCCTCCGCGCCGGCGGCGTGCTCGTCTTTCCGCACGCGGGCGTCTTGGACTGCGGCCACCAGATCGCGGCCATCGTGCAGGCCTGCCTGGACAGCGGCGCCGACCGCGTCATCGTGGTCAGCGTGCTGCACGCCTTCACCGACGAGATGGAAGACGCCCGGATTCGGGTTGCGGCCGGTGAGGATCCGGCGCAGTGGCGATTCTGGGGGATTCAGGGCCCGGGCATCCCCGGCCTCGAGGAGTGGCGCCGCGATCACGCGCTGATGAGTTTTCGCCACTTCTGGACGGTCGAGACCACGCGCCGCGGCATCCGGGGACCCGAGGTCATCGAACGGTATCCGTATCTGGCCGGCGGCACCCCCGAGCGCCTCCCCGGAATCGACGAGCTCGCCCGCCTGGCGGAGGGCGCCGTGGTCGTCTCCACCGCCGATGCCTTCCATCACGGCCTGGGCTACGGCGATCCCCCTGACCGCTCCCTGCATCCGCACGAGGGCGGCCTGGATCTGGCGCGGCGCACGATCGAGGAGGGCTTGGCGATCCTCGGTCGCGGCGACTACTGGGGCTACAATCAACACTGTGTCAGCGCGAAGAGTGACGCGCGGGACGCCGGGCAGGTCTACCGCTACCTGGGCGGCCCGATGCAGGGGCGGATCCTCGACCTCACTTTCAGCGATGCCTCGGATCTCTACCATCAACCCAAACCGACGTGGGTCGCCGCGGCCCTGATGGAGTGGGAGCCGGTGCGTTGATGGCGCGGGCTCGCATCCTCATCCTCGGGGGCGGGTTCGGGGGGTTGACCGCGGCCCTCGAGCTGCACCGGTTGGCGGGGGAGCGCGCGGATCTCCTCGTGGTCGATGCCTCCCCCAGTTTCCTGATGGGGCTGCGCAAGCTCTGGCTGCTCGACGGGCGCGCCGGGCGCGCAGAGGGCACGCGCGAGCGGGCCCGGTTCGCCGGCGGCGCCATCCCTTTCCGTCAGGGTCAGGTGAAAGGGATCGATCTGGAAGCGCGCCAGGTGGCGGTGGACGGGGAGCGGCTTGGCTACGACTTCCTTATTGTCGCGCTGGGCGCGCAGGCCAGACCGGACATGGTCCCTGGCGGCGTCGAGGGTGGGGCCAATCTATACGCCGCCGACGACGCCGAAGCCCTGGGGCCGCAGCTGGCCGCCCTTCGGCGCGGCCGGATCGTCATCGCCATCGTCGGACTTCCCTACAAGTGCCCGCCGGCGCCATACGAAGCCGCGTTTCTGATCGACGACCTGCTGCGACGCACCGGACGGCGGGAGGCGGTCGAGATCGAAGTGCTGACGCCCCAGCCGATGTCGTTGCCGGTGGCGGGTCCCGCCGCCTGCGCCCGCGTCGAGGGCACGATGACCCTTCGGCAGATTCGGTTTCGTCCCAAATCCACGGTGGCGCGGGTAGAGGCGACCCAGGTGGTGCTCGCTGACAGCACGGCTGTCTCTGCCGATGTGGTGATCTATGTCCCCGCGCACCGGCCGCCCGCGGTGGTGAAAGAGAGCGGGCTCACCGCCGGCGGGGAGTGGATCCGTCCCGATCCCGAGACCCTGGCGACCTCCGCCGAGGGGGTGTTTGCCATCGGCGACGTCACCGAGATCCCCATGCCCGGCGGATTGACCCTGCCCAAAGCCGGCGTCTTCGCGGAGCGGCAGGGAGAGGTGGTCGCGCGCAACGTTGCGGCGATGATGGAAGGGCGAGAGCCCGAAGCCAGGTTCGACGGCCGCGGCTACTGCTTCGTCGAACTGGGGGACGGGCAGGCCTCCATGATCGAGGGGGCCTTCCTCGCCGACCCGCCGGACATCACGGTTGTGAAGCCCGCCACCGAACACCTGGCGGCCAAGATGGCCTTCGAGCGCGAGCGGCTCGAGCGCTGGTTTCACGCACCATGATCCCCTAGTTCGGTTGCCAAGCCCTCCGGCAGCGCGCAGTCTAGGACCGCCCGGGGAGGGGCATAACTCGGACGCCTCATGGACATCCACGCCCTCCTGACGACAGTCATCGAACGGCAGGCTTCCGACCTTCACCTCAAGGTGAAGAATCCACCGATCCTGCGGGTCCACGGCAGCCTGGTCGCGCTGAGCGCCCCTCCGTTTGAGGCGGCCGAACTGGAGTCGTTGATCGAGTCCATGCTCACCGACGACCAGCGCGCGACCTTCCGCCGGGAGTGGGAACTGGATTTTGCTTACAGCGTGCCGGGGCTGTCCCGCTTCCGGGTGAACGTCTTTCAGCAACGGGGCGCCATCGGGGCGGCCATCCGGACGATCCCCATGCGTGTGCCCTCGGTGACCGACCTGATGCTGCCCCCCGGCGTGGAACGGTTCGCCGAACTGTCCCGGGGGCTGCTGCTGGTCACCGGGTCAACCGGCAGCGGGAAGTCGACCACGCTGGCGGCGCTGATCAACCACATCAACCATCACCGCTCGTGCCACATCGTCACGGTGGAAGACCCGATCGAATACCTGCACCAGGACGTCAAGTGCATCATCGATCAGCGCGAGGTGGGCGCGGACACGCACTCCTTCGGCCACGCCCTGCGCCACGTGCTGCGGCAGGACCCGGACGTCATCCTGATCGGGGAGATGCGCGACCTGGAGACGATCGCGACGGCCCTCACCGCGGCCGAGACCGGCCACCTGGTCTTCGCCACCTTACACACCCAGGGGGCCGCGCAGTCGGTGGAGCGCATCGTGGACGTCTTCCCGCCCCACCAGCAAGAGCAGGTGCGGGTGCAGTTGTCGCTCTCCCTGGTGGGGGTACTGTCCCAGTCGCTGCTGCCCCGCCGTGACGGGAAAGGGGTCGTCGCGGCGGTGGAGGTGATGAAAGTGACCCCCGCCGTGCGCAACCTGGTCCGCGAAGGCAAGACCTTCCAGATCCCTTCCGTGATTCAGTCGGGGTCGCGAGATGGGATGCAAACGCTCAACACGGCCCTCCGCCGCCTCGTCGATGAGGGGCTGGTCGCGTACGAGGAAGCCGCGGCGCACGCGACCAATCTCGAAGAGTTCGACCAGCTGCTGGGACGGCGCCCCGCCGTCGCGCGTTGAGCGGGCGCCCGGGGCGCGGCGCCCG
>JBOGSD010000144.1:0-35000 GCA_050695215.1 bacterium | reverse complement strand
GTGGCCACGTTCTCCGGCCCCCTCCCCTCCTCGTACGCGGCCAGGGCGGCTTCCATCTCGGCGAGGGAGCCGCTGAGGGCGGCGGAGAGCCGTTCGTTGATGCCGCGGATGCGCTGCGTCAGGTCGCGCCGGCCGGCCCGGGTGAGCCCCGGCGCTGCCAACCCTCGAATGAGCCGCCATTTTTCGTCGACGAGAGCCTTCTGCTCGGCGGTAGGGTCCACCAGCAGCCGCTCGGGGTTGTGCCTCCCCTCCTGGATCTGCTGCGCCAGCGCCGACCGCTCCCCCGCGGGATCGGTCGCCCCCTCGAACGGCAGGTGCAGGGTCGCCGAGGCAGCAGCGTAGGCGGGCGGGCGGATCTCGAGAAATTCGGAGAGGACGGCATCGGTCACCCGGTCATAGCGCGCCCCGCTGACCCCATGGATGAAGAGGTCGGAGAGAAAGACCCGCAGGAACGACGTCAGCGTGATGGCGCGCGGCCGCAGCGCCAGCGCGGCGAGGGCCGGGGCGGCAGGGTCCCGCGGCAGGGGAATGAGCGGACGCTCGGGCGTCGAGAGCAGCCGGTCGCGGGGGCTGATGAAGAGACGGCGACGCCGTCCGTCCGCCACCGACCAGAAGGGGAGTTCCACCCGGTCCGTTCCGACGTCCAGATCGGGAAAGGGCTGCGCCTCGGTGCGGATCCCCTGGGCGGCGCGGTAGGCGCTGAGGTGCCGGTTGTGCACATCGGCAAAGCCTGCCGGGTCTCCCGCCACGTGCACGAAGAACGCGCGGAACGGCTCGGTCTCGGCGATGGTGGAGATGGGGAGGTCCAGAAACCGGCGGGCGCCCTCGTGGCGCCGCCGCACCGCGGTCAGGAACGCGGGAAAGGTCTCCACCTCGGGGCGGGGCCGCCGGCGGAACGCCTCCCAGGGCGCGCGGACCTGGGGTTCGCGAATGGCCTGAAGATGGCGGTCCAGGCGCGCCAGGAAGCTCTCCCACTCCTCCGCCGAGGGGGCGCGGTGCGCCTCGTACGGCTCTTCCGGGTGGACGCGCCGCAGGGTCTCGTGGCGCCGCTCCAACTGCGCGGCGGGACGCGTGGGGACGTCGGCGCCCACTGCCTCCATCGCATCGCTGTCGACGATCACGGCCAGCGCAGTGTGCCCGTCGCCCGCGAGGCGGTCGAGCAGCAAGTACTTCACCCAGATACCCGGATGGGGAAAGACCGGCTGGTGGCCGGTGGCGAGGAGGAGGCCGCCGGGGTCGCCGTCCGGGGGCGGCTCTACACCCAGCCCCCGGGTGTAGCGGCGCGCCAGCGGCAGCGCCTCGGCGCGCGCCCGCGCCCGCCACTCCCCCAAGGCTGCGCCGGCGATCTGCACGCCGGCCGCCGCCAGAGCGGCCCGGTTGGCGCGGGCCAGCTCGAGGAGTTCGGCGCGACGGGGCACAAGCAGCACCTCGCCGGAGCGCTCCGGAATCTGCAGGGGAAACTCGATCACCGCGGCGCGACGCCCTAGAGGAGGGAATCCAGACCGGACAGCCCGAGTTCCTCGCGGCAGACGAAGGGCTCGCCGTAGGCCCGGCCGATCAGATAGCCCCAGTAGCCGTTCACCCGCCGCAGCTCGTCCCCGATCGGCCGCTCGCCCGGACCGGCGCCGAACTGCGACGCGTAGGCGCCCACCGCCTCCAGTTTGCGCTCGAAGGCGGCGCTGACGTCCAGGATGAACGAGGGCTTGACGTGCAGGTCGTAATGCGTCGTCAGGAAGTGATAGACGCGGCGGGGGTAGTGTGGCTCGCCGCGCATCGCGGTCTTGCTCAGTTTGGCGTAGAAACGGGCCGCCTCCGCGAGCGCCGCGCCGGCGACGTGGTCGGGATGGGCATCCACCCAGTACGGGACGAAAAGCAGGTCGGGGCGGACCTCCCGGATCACCTCGGCCACGATCCTCCGGTTCTCGATGCTGTCGGCGAGTTCGCGGTTGGGCAGCGGCAGGGTGATCCGCCGCGGGACCCCCAGGATGCGCGCCGCCGCCGCCGCTTCCTCCGCGCGGCGCTCCGGCGTGCCGCGGGGGGTGGGTTCGCCGTTGGTGAGGTCGCAGAGCGTCACCTCGTGCCCCTGCCCGAGAAAGAGCGTGACGGCCCCGCCCATCCCGATCTCGACGTCGTCGGGATGCGGTCCTATCGCGAGGATGCGGCGAGTTCCCGTTCCAGCACCTCCCCGTAATAGCGACGCCGTTCCGCAGCATCATCCAGCCCGCCCCAGAACCGCCGCCGCGGATTCTTGTAGATGCGCGGCGTCGGGATCTCCGTGACGCGCAGTCCCAGCCGGGCCGCCTGGATCCACACCTGCAGCGGCATCCCGTAGCCGGGCTCGGTGAGACGCATCCGGGCCAGCGCGGCGGTACGGTAGGCCTTGAAGCCGCACCAGGCATCCGTCAACGGATACCCGGTGAGTTCGCGCAGCCGCGCCGTGGTCTCGCGGTTGATGGCCAGCCGCTCCGGCGGCGCGGGATCGCCGCCCGCGTTGGGATCGAGGTAGCGGCTGCCCGAGACGATGTCGGCCCCGGCGAGGGCCTCGAGGAACTGGGGGATCTGGCCCGGCTCGTGCTGAGCATCGCAGTCGATGGTGACGAGCGCATCATACCCGCGTGCCACGCCGTGGGCAAAACCGTCGATGAGGGCCTGGCCGTAGCCGCGATTGTCCGCCTGGCTGATGAGAGTGAGACGCGGATCCGAGACGGCCTCTCCCTCGAGGATGGCGCCCGAACGGTCGGTGGAGCCGTCGTTGACGACCAGGATGTCCGCTGCCGGGGCGGCCCGCCGCACCTCCGCCAGGACCCCGGCGACGGTGGCGTCTTCATTGAAGAGCGGGATCAGGACGAGGTCACGCGCGGGCCCCGGCGCGCTCACGTGGGGACCATCTCCAGCTTGGAGGCGATCTCGTCGACGAACCGGGTGGCGCCCATCTGGGCGAACAGGTCTCGCGTCCGCTCCAAGATCGGCCGCGCCCGGGCCGCCTCGCCCATCATCAGCAGCCCCTCTCCGTAGCGCAGCAGCACCAGGGCGTGATCGATGCGGTACTCGTTGGCGTCGAGAATCTTCAGGCTCCGGCCGAAAAGCGCTTCCGCTTCCTCCTTCCGGCCCTGCGCCGCCCGCACCTTGGCGAGGGTGGCCATCACGGTGGCCCGGGTGATCTGGTCGGTGTCAGCCGTGGCGGCCTCGGCGCCCTCCGCATACTCGGCCGCGCTGAGCAGATCACCCCGGGCCAGCGAGACCTCCGCCAGCCCGCGCAGGATCCCCTCCATCTCCTCATTCGTGGCCTCGCGGTAGACCGTCCGCGCCGCCTGCAGCTCCCGTTCGGCCTCGTCCACCCGTCCGTACCTCAGGTAGTGCATCCCCAGGTGCCGGCGCACGCCGGCCTGGCCCAGGGCGTCTCCCATCTTCCGCGAGACGGCGAGGGCCTCTTCGTGCAGCCGCACCGACTCGGGTGAATCCCCCGTCAGGTGGGCCAGGATGGCCAGGCCCATCAGACTGCGGACTTCGCTCGTGGGCTCGCCGTGCCGGCGGGCGAGGTCCAGGGCTTCGGTCAGTGCGCTCCGTCCTTCCACCAGATCGCCGATGTTGATGGCGGTGCGCCCCAACCGCGCCAGCGTACGGGCGATCCCCTGCCCGTCGGCCAGGGCCCGGTAGAGATCGAGGGCACGGCGGTAGGCCTTCTGCGCCCTGGTGAGCTTGTCGCGCAGGTTCTCCGTGATCGCCCCCAGGATTTCGAGCGCCTCCGCTTCCCCCTGGCGGTCGTCCAGCCGGTGGAACAGCTCCTGGGCGCGTTGCAGCGCGTCGTCGGCGGGGGCGAGGCGTCCGTGGAGGTATTCGGCAAACGCCCGGTTGAGCCAGGCCCGCGCCAGCAGATCGTCGCGGCCCAGACCGGGGGCATGGTGGAGGATCGTTTCCGTATCTTCCAGCACGACGTCGGGCAGGTTCATCCACTTGACGACCTCGGACCGGCTGGTCAGGAGCTCCAGCAGCAAGGGGAGATCCCCCTCCAGCCCGGCGTTCCTCAGCACGGCGAGGGCGCGCTCGTGGAGGCGGCGCGCCTCCGGCAGCGTCCCCAGCGTCCGGGCGCGCGCTCCGGCGGCGCGCAGCGCCCCGATGGCGGTGCGGGCCAAGTCGGGGGCGCGGTCGCCGGTCTCGAAGCGGTAGCGCCAGGC
Source organism: bacterium (assembly GCA_050695215.1). Lineage (GTDB taxonomy): Bacteria > Sysuimicrobiota > Sysuimicrobiia > Sysuimicrobiales > Humicultoraceae > JACQGZ01. Next base: position 30,825 of record JBOGSD010000144.1, on the reverse strand, counting down.
CTGCTCGTAGTGGTGCGCCAGGACCTCCAGGAATTTCTCGGCCGTGTCCGCGGCGGTCGCCTCGAGCCAGCGGGCGAAGCGCAGGTGGTTGACGCTGCGCGCCGCCTTGGGCAGCGAGGCGTAGGCGACCTCGCGAATGAGGGCGTGCTTGAACGTAAACTCCCGCTCCCCCGCGAGCGAGGACGCGGCCCGTTCCTCCACCAGCTCCCGCTCCTGCAGCCGGTCCAAGGCGGCGGCCGCCTCCGCCGGGTTGAGGCCGTCCGAGGCCAGCAGCGCCCCCAGCCAGAAGATCCGCCCCGCCACCGAGGCGTCCTGGATGACCCGTTTCTCCAGCGCCGGCATCTGGTCCAAGCGGGAGGCCAGCAGGCTATGGATCGTATCGGGGATGCGGATCTCCCGGGGGTGCTTCGCCCAGCGCCAGCCGCCCTCCCCGCGCACCAGGCCGGCCACCTCGACGTCGATGAGCATGCGCAGGATCTCCTCGATGAAGAACGGATTGCCCTCTGCCTTGGCCACGATGGCGTCGCGCACGTCGGCGGGGACCGGCTCACCGCTGAGCAGTTCGCTGATCAGCCGCCGGCTCACCCCCGGCGGGAGCGGCGAGAGGGAGACGGAGGTGTAGTTGCGGATCCGCGCGCCCCAGTCGGGATGGCGCTCCAGCAATTCCGGGCGGACCAGGCAGAGCGTGAGCACCGGCGCGTCCAGGCCGCGCAGGGCCAGCGACTCCACCAGTTCCAGCAGGCTCTCCTCCGCCCAATGGAGATCCTCAAAGATCAGCAGCACGGGCGCGGGCTGCGCCTTGGCCATGAGGAAGGCGCGGAAGGCGCGGCGCACCGCCTCGCCGGCGGCCTGGCGCTCGCCCACCAGCGGGTCGCGCGCGGGGCCGGCCCGGCTCTCCACCGCATCCTTGAGCGCCGCCAACCGTTCGCGCCAGCGGCTCTCCTCGTCGGCGAACACCTCCACCCCCAGGACGGTCGCCAGATCGGCGGCGATCTGTTCAGACTCCGGACGCCCCAACACAGGCTCGCAGACCGCCAGGATTCCTCGACGAAGTTTCTCGGCCACCGCCGCGGCGCTGTCGGTGTCGCGGATACGGCATTCCTGCTTCAGCATCTCCGCCAGCGGCCAGTAGGTGAGCCCCTCGCCATAGGCGGGACAGCGGCCGCGCAGCACCTGGGGCGGCTCGCCGGTCCGCCCCAGCGCCGCGACTAGTTCCTCGACCAGCCGGGTCTTGCCCACGCCGGCGGCGCCGATGATGGTCACCAGGTGATGACGCCGGCCGTCGACGACGCGCCGGTAGAGCGCCAGGAGGAACTGCACCTCGTCGTCGCGGCCGACCATGGGAGCGCGCAGCCGCGTGTCCTCGGGCCGTTCGGTCAGCCCCAAGACGCGCCAGCGCGGCGCGCCGGCAAAGTCGCCCTCGCCGGCGGGGCCCAAGGGGGTGAACGCGGCGACCTTTCTGGTGGCCGCGTAGGTGCGCTCGTCGGTGACGATGGCCTCGGGAGGCGCCTCCTGCTGCAGCCGCGCCGCCAGGTTGACCACCTCGCCGGTGACCATGAACTGGCCGGCCGCCGCCGCTCGCGGATCGGCCACCACTTCGCCGGTGCTGATGCCGATCCGAAGCCGCAGATCGGCGGCGAGCGCCTCGTTCAGCGCCGGCATCCGCGCCTGCATAGCCACCCCGGCGCGCAGCGCGCGCTCGGAATCGTCCTCGTGCGCCACCGGCAGGCCGAAGACCGCCATCACCGCATCGCCGATGAACTTCTCCACGGTGCCGCCGAAGCGCTGGATCTCCTCCCGCATCGTGGTGAAGTACTCGGCGACGATGCGGCGCATCGGTTCGGGGTCGAGGGAGCGGGTCAGGGGCGTCGAGCCCGCCAGATCGGCGAAGAGCACCGAGACCACGCGCCGCTCCGTCCCCCGCGCCTCTGCCAGCGGCGCCCCGCAGCGCAGGCAGAAGTGGGCGTCCTGCGGGTTCGGCGCGCCGCAGACCGGACAGCGCCGGAGCAGGGGCGTCCCGCAGCGCATGCAGAACTGCGCCTCGGATGGATTCTCGGTATCGCAGCGCGGACAGCGGATCATCGGGTGCTCACGGACCTCCGTCAATTATAGAGTAGAGGTCCGGTGAAGCCGGCCCGCTACGGTCTTCGAGAGTCTCGCCCGCGGACTCGATGTGCCCCGTGAGCCGCCCGGCGGGGGCTGGACTGGGTTTCCTCGAGCTTGACCGCCGACCCGATCAGCTTGGATGGGGCCGGCGCCCCGGAGATTCCCGCAGACTCCTGGGGCCTTGTATCAAACGCCGCTGCGGCGATGTCCGCGAGGGCGTCGATGAACTGCCGTGCATCGTTTAACGATTCGGTGCGGACCACCCGCAGGCCGAGTGACTCTGCGAGGCGACGCCCTTCGATGTCCAGATCGTACAACACCTCCAGGTGGTCGGAGACGAATCCGGCGGGACAGATCACGACCTCGGAGATCCCGGCGGTGTGGAGTTCTCGAACGACGTTGAGGATGTCTGGGCCCAACCACGGCTCTCCAGTGGCGCTGGCGCTCTGGAAGGCGACGGACCAGCGCGCGACGCCCGCGGCCCGAGCCGCAGCCTCCGCGGTCTCCCGCAGCTGCGTCACGTAAGGATCGCCCCCATCGAGGATCCGCTGCGGCAGGCTGTGCGCCGTGAAAACGACGGGGGCCGCCGCGGAATCGACCAGCCTGCGTCGGGAGGCGCGCACCCGATCGGCCAGCGCGGCGATGAAGAGCGGATGGAGGTGCCATGAGAGGACACAGGACATCCGGGGACCGCCGAGCCGCGCCGCCGCCTCCGTCACTGCGGCGTGGTACCCTCCGATGCTCATCCGGGAGTAGTGCGGCGCCAGTGCGATCGCCGCTCCGCGTTCGACGCCGTCGGCGTGCATCCGTTCAACGGCCTCGGCGATGAACGGCGGCGAGTGTTTCATCCCCACGTAGACGGGCAGGCCGAGCCTCGCCGCGAGCGCGTCCGCCTGCGCCCGGGTAATCTGCGGCAGCGGGGAGCTTCCCCCGATGGCCCGGTAGCGGGCCCGCAGTTCCTCCACGCGCTCGGGGTCGGGACGCCGCCCTCCCCGGATGTGCGTATAGTATTCTTCCACCTCCTCCAGCGTGGCTGGGCTGCCATAGGCCATCAGCAGGACTGCTCGGCGCTCCCTTCCCATCTAGGCGCCGGCCTCCGGTTCACGCCTGTAGGTGTGGACGAATTCCACCAATCGCTGCAAGATCTCCGGTGGTGTCTCAGGGAGAACACCGTGGCCGAGGTTGAAGATGTGCCCCGGACGTCCGGCGGCGCGACGCAGGACCTCTCCCGCGCGCGCGGCTACGACGGGGAAGGGTGCCAGCGCGGTCGCCGGATCGAGGTTCCCTTGGATGGCCGTGCCGTGCCCGGCTCGGGCCCACGCCTCGTCGAGGGGGAGGCGCCAGTCGATCCCCACCACGTCGCCGCCCGCCTCCGCGAGCAGCGGCAAGATTCCCGCCGCAGCGGTGGCGAAGTGGATGGCCGAAACGCCGCGAGCTCGGACGGCCTCAAAGACTCTGCGCGCATACGGGAGAACGAACTCCCGGTAGTCGTCAGGCCCCAACGCTCCGGCCCACGAATCGAAGAGCTGCACCGCGTGGACACCGGCGTCGACCTGCGCGCCCAGGTAGGCGAGCGTGGCGGCGGTCAGGCGTTCCATCAGCGCCTCCCAGGCGGACCGTTGCGAGAACATCAGCAGCTTCGTCCGCGCAAAGTCGCGGGAGGGACCGCCCTCGATCAAGTACGACGCCAGGGTGAACGGGCCTCCGGCGAAGCCGATCAACGGCACGGGTGACTCCCGCGCGGTGATGCGAATGGCCTCCAACACCGCCGGGGTGTGCGCCTGAGGGTCGAAGGGACGCAACGCGGCGATGGCCGCCTCGTCGCGCAAGGGCGCTTCGAGGACGGGCCCGACGTGCTCTTTGAAGCCGAAAACCACTCCCATCCCCAGAAACGGCAGCGTGATGTCGGCGAAGAGCACCGCCGCGTCGACGCCCAGCGGGGCCACGGGGAGCAGCATCACTTGCGCGCACAGTTCGGCGTTCTGGAACATCTCCATCAGGGAATAGCGTTCGCGCATCGCGCGGTAGCGGGGGTCGTAGCGGCCGGCCTGGCGCATGAACCAGACGGGCGTTCGGTCCACCGTTTCGCCCCGGCAGGCCCGCAGGAACCGGTCGTTCGCGGGGACGGCGCGAGAGGATGACGCGGGGTCGGGCAAGTCGGTCATATGTCTGCCAGCGCTTCATCCGCCGCGCGTACCGTTTCCTCCACGGCCGCCTCGTCGTGCGCCAGGGAGAGGAACCAGGCTTCGAACTGGGACGGAGGGATCAGGGCGCCGCGGGCCAGCATCCCGTGGAAGAACCGGGCGTAGGCCGCCGTGTCGGCGCGCTGCGCTGAGGCGGCATCGATCACCTGCTCGGACGTAAAGAACGGCGTCAGCATCGAGCCTGACCGGTTGACGGTGAGGGGCACGCCGCGCCGCCGGGCGGCGTCGCGCAGCCCGACTTCCAGCGCTGCGCCAAGGGCATCCAGTCTCACGAATGTTCCCGCCCACCGCAGGAGGCGGAGCGTCTCCGCCCCGGCGGCCATCGCCAGCGGGTGGCCCGACAGTGTTCCGGCCTGATAGACGGGGCCATCGGGAGCCACCTGGGCCATCAGGTCGACGCGCCCTCCGTAGGCTGCCGCGGGAAGGCCGCCGCCGATGATCTTGCCGAGACAAGTCAGGTCGGGGGTGACCCCGGAGCTGCCCTGGGCGCCGGCCCACCCCAGCCGGAACCCCGTGATCACCTCATCAAAGATGAGGAGGCTGCCGGCGGCGGTCGTCGCCTCGCGCAGGGTCTCGAGGAAGCCCGGTGCGGGGAGCACGACACCCATGTTCCCCGGCACTGGCTCGACGATGGCCGCGGCCACCGCTTCCCCTCCCGCGGCGAAGAAGGTCCGGACCGCCTCCGCGTTGTTGAAGGGCAAAGTCACCGTCAGCGCCGCGACCTCGGGGGGCACGCCGGGGGAGGCGGGCAGCCCGAACGTCAGGACGCCCGACCCGGCCTTCGCCAGCAGGGCGTCGGCGTGACCATGGTAGCAGCCCTCAAACTTCACGATCGGCATCCGGCTGGTGACGGCGCGCGCCAGGCGCAGGGCAGACATCGCCGCTTCCGTGCCGGATGTGACGAAACGGACCCGCTCTACGGAGGGCAGCGCCTCGACGATGAGCCGCGCCAGGTCGATCTCCGCCACCGTAGGCGCGCCGAATCCTAGCCCCCGCCGGCAGGCCTCGGTGACGGCGCGCACCACCTCCGGATGGGCATGGCCGACGATCAGCGGTCCCCAGGCCTGGACGTAATCCCAATACTCCCGGCCGTCAACGTCGGTCACCCGCGCCCCCGAACCGGCGGCGAGAACGACAGGAGTCCCACCCACCGCGCGAAAGGCGCGCACCGGGCTGCTTACTCCCCCGGGCATGAGGCGCCGCGCCTCGGCGAAGAGTTCCTCCGAGCGCGGTCTGGCCTGTGCCGGTGCGCGGGCGGTCCGGCTCACGCCTCCACCGCCTCCGCCTGTAGCGCCGCGCGCACCCCGCTGAGCCGCTCCATGAAGGCGGCCTCACTCATGACGGCAGCGCCTCCCACCGGCGCTCCCGCGCGCATCTCCGCCCAGTCGCCGAACCGCTGGAGCACAGGGGGCAGCGGGCCCGCTGGCCCGGTCGTGACCCTCAGCAGCAGCGCCCGCAGCGTCTGGGCGGGTCCCCGCCACTGGAAGCGTTCCCGCGCCTCCTCGACCGCCCCCGGGTGCACCCCTTCGAGCGTCTCCAGGCGCGCCGGCTCGGTCACGTCGAAGACCGCCTCGACCCGCCCGGCCAGCTGCGCCTCCCCGGCTTGAGGGACGGCGAGGAGCATCGTGTCGCCGACCGCGCCAAAGGCGTTCTCCCTAGTTCCGCCGCGGCGGAGGATCGTCACCCGCCTCCCCTCCCGCAGGGCGGCCAGCGTCTCCGGCCACTCGCTGAGCAGCACGTTTGTCCGGTCCAGCGGGACGCCGAGGTCCTGCCAGACTCCCCAGAAGGGTTTCCGCACGGCCAGATAGATCGGGGTATCGCGCAGCGTGTACCGCCGTACCTCCGCTTCCCGCAGCCGCTCGACCAGGGCCAGGAAGTCGGCGGGACGCTCGGTCTCGAACGCAACGACGAACTCAGCGTCTCCCAGCCCGAACGCATACAGCGTATTGGTGAACACGTGAGGCCATTGCCCCCCGACGCGCCCGTGCTCCTCCATCAGCCGGCGCCGCTCCTCGAAGGGCAGGAGGTACCATTCCGGGGTCTTGACAAAGGGGTACATGATGAGGAAACGCTGCGGCGGGATGCTGCGCAGAAAGGCGGGGACGTGCGCGCCGGTGTAGGGGGAGACCTTCGCCACCGCCAAGGAGACGGAGTTGGTCTCAAAGAGCGTCGAGAAGGATGGCGCCGCAGGCGTGAGGCTCAGGCGGGCGGCAAGCTCCTGCACGTCCTCAATCCGATCGGCCGCCGTCCACAGCAGCAGGTCCGCGTCCGCGCGCAGACCCACCAGCGAATAGAGGCCGCGGCAACGGATGGGGGCGTCCGCGATCAGTCGTTCCATACCTTCCGCCACCGTTTGCCGCGCGGAGGGCGCGAGCGCGTGCCAGGCCGCCCGAGCCTTGAAGACCAGAAAACTGCAGTAAACGACCGAATCGTCCTTCAGGCGCGCAGCCATCGGTCCACCTCTCCCGCGAAATAGGTGAGGATGATGTCGGCGCCGGCGCGCTTGATGGCGGTGAGCGTCTCCAGCGCCGCCTGGCGCTCGTCCAGCCACCCCTGGATCGCGGCGGCCTTGATCATCGCGTACTCGCCGCTTACCTGGTAGGCGGCGGTGGGCAGGTCGAAGCGCGCGCGCACCGCCGCCAGGATGTCCAGCGACGGCAGCGCCGGCTTGACCATGATCAGGTCGGCACCCTCCTCAACATCGAGCGCCACCTCGGCGAGTGCCTGCTCCCGCGCCGCCGAGTCGAGCTGATAGGACCGCCGGTCGCCAAACTGGGGCGCGGAGTCCGCGGCCTGGCGAAACGGCGCGTAGAGGGCGCTGGCGTACTTGGCGGCATAGGCCAGGATGGGCACGTGCGCGAACCCGCCGCCGTCCAGGGCGTCCCGGGTCGCCGCCACTTGTCCGTCCATCATCCCCGACGGCGCGATCACATCCGCCCCTGCCGCCGCCTGGGAGAGCGCGATTCCCCGATAGGCCTCCAGGGTGAGATCGTTGTCGATGCGTTCCCCTTGGACGATCCCGCAGTGGCCGTGGTCGGTGTACTCGCACAGGCAGAGGTCGGCGATGCGGAGGAGGTCGCCGCCGAACTCCACCTTGAGGCGGCCGAGGGCCTGCTGGACGATGCCGTCCTCGGCGGCGGCTCCGCTGCCGGCGGGGTCTTTGTGCTCGGGGATGCCGAAGAGCATCACCGCCCGCACGTTCGACTCCATCAGCGCTCCCACCGCCCGTACCAGGCTGTCGCCGGTGTGTTGGGCGTGGGGAGGCATCGAGGGAATCGCCTCCGGCGCGCGCAGCCCTTCCCGGACGAACAGCGGCGCCACCAGGTCGGCCGGGCTCAGGTCGGCGCGCCCGACCATCGCGCGCAGGACCGCGTGCTCGCGCAGACGCCGCAGACGCGTGCGAGGATAGCTCACGGGCTCGCCTCCGATCCGCTCAGTTCGTCGACGACGGCCGCCACCAGGTCGTCCACCCGCGCGCGAACGGCCACGCGGTCGACGGGGATGCCCGCCGCCGCGGCCGCCGCGGCGGTCACTTCGCCGAGGCAGACGGTGCGCGCGCGCCGCGGCCCCAGGAAGGCGCCGGCGCCGACCGCAGCGACGAGATGGCGCACGGTCGATCCACTGGTGAAGGTGACGGCGTCGATCTCTCCGCGCTTCAGCGCGCCGCCGACCGTCTCCGCCTCGAATTCCCCCGGCATCGTGCGATAGAGCGCCACCACCTGGACCTCCGCCCCCAGCGCGCGGAGCCCCGCCGGGAGAAGGGGACGGGCTTCCGCGGCCCGTAGGAGGAGGATCCGGTCCCCGCGACGGACCCGAGCGGCGAGCGCTTCCAGCAACCCCTCCGCCTGGTACCGTCCCGACGGCAAAAGGTCGACCCGGAGCCCTCCCGCGCGGAGGGCCTCCGCCGTCGCCGGACCGATGGCGGCGATCAAGACTCCGGCGAGGGCGGAGGCGTCGAGCGTATTCCGCGCTCGTTCCACCAGGATCCGCGCGCCGTTGGGACTCGTCACCACCACCCACGCGTAGGACTGCAGACGGCGCAGCGCTTCCTCCAAGGGTCTAGGATCCTGGGGAGGCGCGATCCGGATCGCCGGCGCCTCCACGACGGTCGCCCCCTGGTCGATGAGCTGGCGGCGGAGCGCCGCGCTCTGGTGGGTCGGTCTCGTGATGAGCACGCGGCGCCCGGCCAGCGGCCCGACATGCCTCACCCGTCCACGCCCGCCGCCCTCACGGTGAGCGCAGCTTCAGCGGCCAGGCGCTCACCCTCATCAACGGCTCCCTCGACGGTCACCCGCACCGGGCGCGGCCCGGCGACCATTCCGGTCAACGCCAGACGCCCGTCGCGGACGGACCCGTAGGCGCCCACGGGAAGCCGGCAGCCGCCGCCGACATGCGCGGCGAAGCGCCGCTCCGCCCGCACGGCCAGGCGCGTTGCCGCATGGTCGATCCCGGCGGTGAGCGCAGCGGTCACCGCATCGTCGCTGCGCAGCTGCACCGCCAGCGCCCCCTGTCCGGGCGCGGGGACGAAAACCTCGGGCGGCAGCCATTCGGTGATCACGCTCTCTCGCCCCAGCCGAATCAGCCCAGCCGCCGCCAGGACCAGCGCGTCCATCTCCCCCGCCGCCAGTTTGCGTAACCGCGTCTCCACATTGCCCCGTGCCGGCACGATCGTCAGATCCGGGCGCACCTCGCGGACCAGCAATTCCCGGCGCAGGCTCCCCGTCCCGACGCGCGCGCCCGGTGGCAGGGCGATGAGCCCCCCGAGGCGGCTCACCAGGGCGTCGCGGGGATCCGCGCGCGCCGGCGTGGCGGCGATGCGCAGCCCCGCGGTCTCCTCGACCGGCAGGTCCTTGAGGCTGTGCACCGCCAGGTCGATCTCACCGGCCAGCAGCCGCTCCTCGATCTCTTTGGTGAAGAGTCCCTTCGCCGACTCCGCATCTCCCGCCTCAGCCGGCCGCCTCCCGTCACCGGTCGTCGCGATGACCACTACCTCCAGCGTCATCCCGGGGTGGTGGCGCCGCAGAGCGTCCGCGACCAGGTCTGCCTGGATGCGCGCCAGCGCGCTGCCGCGGGTTCCGAGGCGCACTCGCATCAGCGCTCCCGCTCGAGGGCGAAGAGCGTCTCCAGCGCGCGGCGCAGCGTCTCCCCGTCGCCACGCGCAGCCTCCGCGGCGAGGCGGACCGTGGGTGCGTGGAAGAGACGGCTGACAATCGCGCCGGTCAGGGCCGCGACGACGGCGCGCTCGCGGTCGTCGAGGTCGGGGAGGCGCCGCAGCGCCCGGGCAAGTTCGGCGCGCCGGATCTCCTCGGCGCGGCGGCGCAGCCCCACGATCGTCGGCACCACCGCCCTGGCGCGTTCCCACCGGGTGAACGCCCCGGCCGCCTCTGCGGCGATGCCCTCGATCCGATCCAGCGTCTCGGCCGGCAGGGCGGTCACCTGCGGCGCCTCGGCCGCGATCATGTCGGCATCAATGAGGGTGACGCCGACAATGTCACGCACGTGCGGATCGATGTCCGGCGGCACGGCCATGTCGACCAGCGTCAAGAGCCGGCCCCGGCCCGCCATCGCCCGCCGCACCATCGACACATCGAGCCGGTAGCCGGGCGCCGTGGTGGCCGTGAGGGCCACCTCCACGCCATCGACCAGATCCAGCAAACTCTCCAAAGATGCCACGGTGACTCGCGGATCGAGGGTGGCGGCCCGGTGGGAATCCCGCGCGGCCACGACGATCTGGGTGACGCCCGCAGCAAGGAAACTTTCCACCGCGGACCGGGCCATGGCCCCCGCCCCGACCACGAGCGCCCGGCTCCCCCCCAGTGGCATGGTGCGCGCTGCTAGGCGGACCGCCACGTGGGCGAGGGAGGTAGGCCGCTCCTGTCCGGCTGTGAGCGCGCGCGCCCGTTTTCCCGCGGAAATCGCCACTCGGAAGAGCCGGTTAAAGATCGGGCCGACGGTGCCCTCCGCGGAAGCCTCCAGCCAGGCCCGCCGCACCTGCCCGAGAATCTGCGCCTCTCCCACCACGGAGGACTCCAGCCCGCACGCGAGGCGGGAGAGGTGCCGGACCGCCTCGGCGCCCGCGAGACGGCGCCAGGGGTCGGCGCCGGCCGGCCGGGACAGGAGCGCCCAGACCGCTGACTCCCACTCCTGCGGGGCGGTCGTGATGGCGTAGATCTCGACCCGGTGGCAGGTCGCCACGACCGCGACCTCGGCGACCGCCGGCCCGCGGGCCAGCTGACGAAGCAGGGTCGGCGTCTCCGGCTCGGGCAGGATGGCATCGGCCCGCAGGGCCGGTGGGAGACGCCGGTAATCGAGCGCGAGCAGTCGGACGGTCACTGCCCGGCGGCGCCTTTGCCGGTGCCGAAGGCGTCCAGCATCTGCAGGAGGGCGTGATTGAGAAACGCGTCCATCTGACGCAAGGCCTGCACCTGCTGCTCGAGCGGCAGCGCCAAGCGGGTCGTCACCGTCTCCGTCATCACGCCGCGGAAATGCAGGAAGGCCTGCGCCGCCTGCGCAACAGGGAGCCCTCTGGCCGCGAGGGTCTGTCCGAGCACCTGCCCACCCCGGCCGCCCTGCCGCAAGTAGTGGCGGCGCTTTGCCCCCCCAGCCAGAAATCCCATCATCGCGTTCATCAACCCACGGCAGATCCGCTTGACCTTCGCTCGGGCCGCCTCATCGAGCGCAACGCTCCACGGCGCGTCCGGCACCGAGCGGGCCCGGGCCAGGGAACTGCCCTGCCGGTGGATGGACCGGGCCACCTGCGGCGGTCGCAGGCGGCCGGGGCGCAGGAATTCCTCAAGCTGGGCGCGCGCGAAACGGCGATGGCCCCCCGGGGTGCGGAAAGTGTTGATGCGGCCGGCGTCCGCCCAGGCGCGCAGCGTCGACTCGTCGACACCGAGGACCCGGCTGGCCTCACCGAGGTGGAGCCAAGCCCCGTGCTCCGCTGTCCCAGCCCGGGCACGGCGGCCGGCGATCATATTCCCTTCCCTTCCACCCTCTCCGGGCGCATCGCTGGCGCCTTCGTGGTGGCCAGGAGGAACCCCGCAAACATCAGGATCGCGGCGGCCAATTCGGCCAGGTAGAGGTAGTCGGCCAGCCCCAACCGCACCAGCGTGCTGGCAAACCCGAGGGCCAGCGCCCCCGTGGCGATCAGGATGTTGCCCACCACCCGGTTGGGCGCAATCTCCTTTCGCCAGAGCAGGAAGGCTGAGTAGAGCGCGCCGCCGACGAGCGCGATCAGCCCATAGATGTTGAAGATCGGGGTCAGCCTGCGCACCGTAGCGCCGGGCGGCAGGATCTCCCGGTACTGCGCGCTGAGGGTCTGGTCGGGACTGAAGCGCGTCGCGTCGAGGGGAACGATGAAGATCAAGTAGGTGGCGACCAGGCTGCCCGCCACGAGCAGGCCGGTGAGCGCCGCCGTGACGCGCGAGGGAGGCCAGCGGCGCACCAGGCGTCGGTAGAAGGCCGCTCCGAAAATCAGCCCGTGGAAGGAGATGAGTGTGGCCACTATCCGCCGATCGAGGGCCAGCGGGGCCGCCAGCGTGATGAAGAGAACGGCCGCGGCCACGTACCCCAGGATCAGCGACACCAGCAGATTGGGCAGGCGCTGCCCGCTGAGCAGGTAGACGGTCCCCTGCCCCAGCCATGCGGCGTTGAGGATGGCGCCGCCTAGGTACCAGAGGCGGAAGATCGTGGGGTTCCAGGCGACGGCGGAGTAGGCCTCGGCGAAACTACCCACGCCGAACATCGCCAGTCCCACCCCCCACACCATCAGGTGGGCGCCGCCGCGGCGCAGATAGCGCTGGACGACCAGATAGGCGAAGATGATGATCACCAGCGCGGAGGCGACCGGCAGGATCTGGTTCGAGTTCACGGCCCTCCTAGCGCCCCGGATAGGGCACAATTCCCAGCAGGACCCCACCCGCCAGCAGCAGCAGCCCGGCGGTGACCATTCCCAGCGCCACGAGCAGGATGGGCACGGCCAGCCGGTAAATGCCGGCGCGGGTCAATGGAGGCCGTGGAACTCTGGTCGGGCGGTGGGACATCGGCGCCTCCATGAACCTGCGTTTGAATTCTATGAAATCTTAGGGATTCCTTCGTAAAACTTGGGCGAACTGCGCCAGGAGCGGACTGCAGGGGGAAGACTAGAGCAGCTTGGCCCCGTTGATCTGCAGTTTGAACGCGCAGCCCAGGAATGCCGCGGCCCGCCGGCACATCACCATCCGGGAGAGGAAGATCTCGAAGTACTCCATTACCTGCGAGAGGGCGGTGTCGATGGTCAGCTCGAGGGTGATGGTCTTCGTTTTTTCGTCCACCCGAAGGAAGGAGTGCTCCACCGCGTTGTTCACCCGGTCGTGGATGTCGAAGGTCGTGGGGTCGGGGTTGCGCACCCGGCTGCGGTGGACGTCGGACTTGTCCGAGAGGATTACCGCCGCGCTGACCGGGCTGACCGGCTCCCCATGCGGCTCTTCATGGTTGCCGATCGCTCCCATCACGATCGCCTGCTCCAGCGGATCCATCCCCAGACTCGCCAGGATCCGCCCGGCCAGCACCGCCCCGCTGACCTCGTGGCCGTGCCGCGCGACCAGGTTGCCGATGTCGTGCAGGTAGGCGGCGATGGCGGCCAGCTGCGCCTGCCGCTCGTCCCGGCCGAGGCGTTTGAGGATGTTGAAGGCGATGCTGGCGGTGAGAGTGGCGTGACGCACCCCGTGCTCGGTGAAGCCGATGGCGCCGGTGTACTCGTTTGCCTTCTCCACGAAAGCGACCACCTCGGGGCGGCGCTTGATGTCGTCGAGGGTAACGGGCGTCCCGGAGGTCCGCGCCTCTGTGGCCGGGTCTCCCGGGGGCGGCTGCGGCCTCCCCGGGTTCGCCGGGATCCGCTCCGGCGCTCCGGCCTTGCGGCGCTCTGGCCTCATCCGTATAGCCCCCGCAGGCGCCGCGCCTCGGCGATGCGGCTGACGCCCATCGTGTAGGCGGCCGTGCGCATGTCTACCTGGTGCTGGGTGGCTATGTCCAGCACGTCGGCAAAGGCCTGCTGCATCTTTTCCTCCAGCCGCGCCCGCACCTCGTCTTCCTTCCAGAAGTACCCGTAGCGGTCTTGGACCCATTCAAAGTAGGAGACGACCACCCCGCCGCCGTTGCAGAGAATGTCCGGGATGATGAAGATCCCCCGCTCCCGCAGGATGACGTCGGCGTCCGGCGTGGTCGGGCCGTTCGCCCCCTCGGCGATGAGCCGTGCCCGGATGCGGCCGGCGTTCTCTTCCGTGATCTGCTGCTCCAGCGCGGCCGGCACCAGGATGTCGCACTCCACCGTCAGCAGCTCCGCGTTGCTGATGGCCGCCGTTCCCGGGAGTCCGACGACGCTGCCCGTGGCGTGGAGATGCCGGTGCACCGCCTGGGGATCTAATCCCTGGGGGTCCCGGATGCCGCCGCGGACATCGCTGACGGCGATGATCCGCGCCCCGGCCTGATGCAGGAGCCGCGCGGCGTGGCCCCCCACGTTGCCGTAGCCCTGGACCGCCACCCGCGCGCCTTCCAGCGACGCGTCCAGGACCCGCAGGGCCGCCTGCACGGTGTACATGAGCCCCCGTGCCGTGGCCTCCTCGCGGCCCCGGGAGCCGCCGAGGGGCACCGGCTTGCCGGTCACCGTGCCCGGCTCGACGTAGCCCCGCTTCATGCTGATCGTGTCCATCACCCAGGCCATCACCTGAGGATGCGTGCCCACGTCGGGAGCGGGGATGTCCCGGTCCGGGCCGATGATGTCGAAGATCTCCGCCACGTAGCGCCGGGTCAGGCGCTCCAGTTCGCGCAGGGAGAGCCGGGCGGGATCGACGGCGACGCCCCCTTTGGCCCCGCCGAAGGGAATGTCCACGACGGCGCATTTCACCGACATCCACGCCGCCAGTGCCTTGACCTCATCGAGGGTGACCGCCGGATGATAGCGGATGCCGCCTTTGCCTGGCCCACGGATGGTGTCGTACTGCACCCGGTAGCCGGTGAAGACCTCCACCTGCCCGGCGTCCATCTCGATGGGAATACTGACGATGATGGAGCGTTTGGGCGCCCGCAGCGGCCCCAGCGTGGACTCGTCGTAGTGCAGCAGCGCCCCCACGCGATCGACCATCTCGAGATAACTGTCGAAGGGGCTGTCGGTCATCAGGCCGGCTTGCTCTGCCGTCCCCGCACGACCTGCACCGCCCCCCGGTCCGCCTTCACTTTGAGGTTGGGCGCCAGTTCCAGGGTCAGGGTGTCCTCCTTCACGTCCACAATCGTGGCGTGCAGCCCCCCGACGGTCGTGACGCGGTCGCCCTCCCGCAATTTCCCCAGCATCTCCCGCCGCCGCCGCATCGTGGTGGCCTGGGGGCGCCAGACAAGGAAATAGAGGAAGACGAGAAAGACCACCAGCGGGATCAGCGACGTTATCTGTTGCTGAGTCATCGAGCGGTCTCCTCTCTTGCGCCGAATCGGCCTTATCTGTTTCGGCGGAGGGGTGGAGCCCCCTCCCGGCCCTCTTCTAGAGAGAACCCTGTCTTGGCGCGGGGGAGGCCATTCCGGGAAACCGAACGACGGGATCACGGTTTCTCGGAATGGCCCCTCCCGCGCCTCAACTCGGTCCCACCCGAAGAGGCCGAGGCCCGTCTCCGACGCTACCCGTGATCCCGTCGTTCGGTTTGCGGAAGGGGCGGACCCCGGTTCTATGAGGACCATGCTACAATGGCGCCGACTTCACGGAGGCGACGGAATGGCTGAAGGCGAGGGCGAACTCAGCCGGGAAGAGAAGATCGCCGCCGCACGCGCCCGGGTGGAGGCGCTGAGAGCGCAGCGGGCCTCTGCCGGGGGGGCGGGCGCACCGGCCGGCGCGGCGCCGGGGGCGTCGCTGGAGGTGCCGGTCTCGGCCGCCAACGTGGCCGGCCGCCCCATGGACCGCGCCCAGGGACGGACGGTGCGCGCCTTCGGCACGGTCAACCAGGCGGTCGACATCGTGGCGGCCCCCGAGGACACCGAGAACATGAAGAAGCTCTTGGTCGGCATCAGCGGCTATCAAAACCCGCTCCGCCGCGGCGCGTTTCAGGTCGACTACCGCTACTATGCCGAGGCCCGGCGCCGGCTCGAGGCGGCGGGCTACGAGATCGAGGAGACCGACGCGCTGGACCGCCCCTTGCGCGGCTGGTCGCCGCAGACCCGCGGCTGGACGCGAGTCGAATCCAGCTAAGCCTGAGGCCTCACCATCCCCCTCCGCCGCGTCCCACCCCTACCGCCTGCCGCGTCGCGGGCAAGATCAGCGTGACGAAAGCGCCGGCGAGGGCGGCGAGGCTCACTGCAAAGAAGACGAGGTCGACGGCGGGGTAGGGTCGCCGGGCCAGGACCCCGGTCGTCGCCACCACGTACAGGCCGGGGACGCCGAGTGCCGCCAGGAAACCAGTGAAGAAGACGGCCACCCACCACGCCCACCGCGCCGCGTTCCACAGGCCATAAGCCAGCAGCATCGACCCGCTCAGCCGCAGCGCCAGACGCGGCAGTTCGCTCCGATCTCCGCTCGCCGAGAGATACATCCCCGCGTTCACCGCCAGCGAGACGGCGTATCCCAGGATCAGCAACGCCGAGACCCTGAGACCGCGAACGCCCGGAGCCATCCCTCCTCTTTCTCAGCGAGGGCGGAGACGAACCCTAGTCACCATCCCCACCAGGACGCCGGCCACCCGTCTCACCGGGTCTCCAGTTGAATCCCCTGATAGTAGAAGCGCAGAATCTCGGCGTAGCCGCGGCCCGCGGCGGCCTGACCCCAGGCGCCCCACTGGCTCATCCCGACGCCGTGCCCCGACCCACGGCCGTGGAATTCGACCGCGGCCGCGCCATCGTATCCGACCAGGCGCGCCACAAAGAACGTGCTTCGCAGGAAGGAGACGCCCAGGGTCTGGCGGAGGTCGGTCCCGCGGATCTCCATTGCGCCGGCGGCTCCACTGATCCGCACCGTGAGGGCGCGCCCCGACGGAGTGGTGGAGGTCACTTCGATCCCCGACACCCCGGCGACCGGACGGCCCGCCCGGACCAGCCGCGCCTCCAGCGTCGCCACGTCGATCCGGCTGAGCCACTCCCGCGCGGGAGCGTCCGCGCCGAAGGGATCGGCGACGCCGCGCAAGTAGGCATACGGTTGTCCCCACACGTACTCGCTCGACTCCGTCGCCCCACCCGAGTCGGAATGATAGGCGGCGAAGATGGGGCGCCCGGCATAGGTCATGATCACGCCGCGCGTCGCGTCCACGGCCGCGGTGGCGCGCGGGTCCTCCGCGGTGATCCCGCCGTAGAGCTGCGAATCCGTCGTGGCACGCAGGTCGTAGCCTTCGGCGGCGAAGCGGCCCGCCGACTGCAGCGCCAGCGTCCGAGCGGCCACCGCCTGTGCCTTCAGGGCCTCGGCCGGCCAGCGCGGATCCACCTCCATCTTCAGGACCCCGTAAAGGTATTGCTCCAGGTCGATTTCGTTGATGACGGTGAGCCGGCTCATGGGTGTCCGGCGCAGTTCGATCAGCCCACGGTAGCGGCGCGGTCCGGCCGCCAACCAGCCCGCGGCGGAGCGGAGGCGGACCACCGCCCCAAACCGGTTGACGCCGCCGTCGATGCCCTGCGCCGACGGCCGGAACTCGTAGCTCCCCGCAGGCAGCGGGGTGATGGTCTGCGCGGCCACGTCGCCGGCCTCGATCACGCCGTCGGCCTGCAGGACGATCGCCTCGTGATTCAGGAGGATGCCCACACGCACGGTGTGGTTCGACGCAGCGCGTGCGGGCGGCGCCGCGCTCCCGAGCAGGACCCCGGCCACCAGCGTGGCGGCGAGCACAAGGAAGAGACCGCGGCGCATCGGGGCCTCTAGCGGCGGCGGAAGAGCACCGACAGCGCCAGGCTGAGGACCACGCTGAGGACGATGCTCGTCACGATGAGGATGTACATCCCTCTACCACAACGGCGCCTGACCCCGCTCCGGCGGAGCCAGCTTGAGGTGGTCGTAGGCCGCGGCCGTGGCTTTGCGCCCGCCCGGCGTGCGCGAGAGAAAGCCCCGCTTCAGCAGGAAAGGTTCCACGACCTCCTCCAGTGTCTGCGCTTCCTCGTTCAGCGTGGCGGCGAGGGCCTCGATCCCCACCGGCCCGCCCCCATAGACCTCGATCAGGGCGCGCAGCAGCGCCCGGTCGAGCGGGTCCAACCCGGCCCCGTCCACGCCCTCGAACTCGCACGCCTCCCGGGCGACTTCTCCACTGATGCGGCCGTCGGCGCGCACCTGGGCGAAATCACGCACCCGCCGCAGCAGGCGGTTGGCGATGCGCGGGGTGCCCCGAGCGCGCCGCGCGATCTCCAGCGCCCCGTCATCGCTGACGGCCACCTCCAGGATCGCGGCCGACCGCAGCACGACCCGCCGCAGGTCTTCCACCGGGAAGAAGTCGAGGTGGTGCACGATGCCGAAGCGCTCGCGCAGCGGCGAACTGAGCAACCCCGCCCGGGTGGTGGCGCCGATCATCGTGAACGGCTTCAGCTGGTAGCGCAGCGTCCGGGCGTGCACCCCCTTGTCGATGACGAAGTTGACGCAGAAGTCCTCCATCGCCGGGTAGAGCAGCTCCTCCACGGCGCGGGGAAGGCGGTGGATCTCGTCAATGAACAGCACGTCGCCGCGTTCCACGTTCGTCAGGATGCCCATCAGGTCGCCGCCGCGTTCCAACGCGGGTCCGGAGGTGGAGACGACGTTGGCTTCCATCTCGTTGGCCACCACCCCGGCCACCGTCGTCTTGCCCAGGCCGGGCGGCCCGTGCAGGAGGATGTGGTCCACAGGCTCAGATCGCTCCTTCGCCGCCTGGATGCTGATGCGCAGCCCCTCGAAGACCTTCCCCTGGCCGATGCACTCGTCCAGCCGCTGGGGGCGGAGGCTGCGGATGAAATGCTCCTCTTCGGGCGTGGTCTGCGGGATGATGCGTTCGCGGCTCATCGGCTCCCTCGTCTACAGACTCTCGGCAGGCGCGCCCTGTCTTTCGGCCCGGTAGACTTCCTGGAAGAGCGCTCCGGCGTCGCCGATCACCGGGTTGCGGCGCATCGCCTCCTCCACCATCCGCCGGGCCTCAGCCGGCCGGTGGCCCAGCTGCCGTGTGAGCACCTCGAGCACCTCGGCTTTGAAGTCCTCCGCGGGCGGCGCCGGCGCCGCGACCGCCTCTTGCAGCAGGGCGTACTTGGCCATCTTGCCGTGCAGGGCCGCGACGATCTTCTCGGCGGTGCGCGCGCCTATGCCGGGGAGGCGAGTGAGGAACTGCGTGTCCTTGCGCTCGATTGCGTCGGCGATGGCATGCACCGGATGGCTGATCGCCTTGACGGCCTTGGTGGGTCCCACGCCGTCGACCGTGATGAAGCGCTCGAAGAACTCCTGCTCGACCTCCCGCAAGAAACCGACGAGCAGGGGGCGAGGCTGGTTGGCCGTGACGTGATAGGAGATGTAGAGGGCGACCTCTCCGTCGCCGTCGGGGGCCGCGTGCATCGTGCGGGCCACCACCGCCGGCAGGTGCACCTCGTAGCCCACGCCGCCCGCCTCGACCACCAGCACCTCCTCGCCGCGGCGCAGCACCCGCCCCCGCAGATAGGCGATCACGTCCGCGCTCCCGCGGCAGCCGCCGCCCTCGGGGGGTGGAGCGCCGGCCCTCGACCCGGCGCCAGGGCCACCCCGCGCCGGGAGAGCGCGGTCAGCGCCAGGGCGGCCGCATCCGCGCTGTGGGAACCCGGCCGCCCGGTCAACCCGAGGAGGCGCATCACCATCGCCTGCACCTGCGTCTTGCTGGCGCGGCCGTTGCCGGTGAGCACCCGCTTCACCGCCGCCGGCGCCAGCGTCTCTATGCCGAGTCCCGCCTGGGCCACGGCCAGGGCGATGACCCCGCGCAGGTGGGCGAGGTGCAGAGCCGTGCGCGGGAACCGCTGGTGGGCGAACAGGTCTTCCAGGACGACGACGTGCGGACGAGTCTCGCGGAGCAGGGCGGCGACCTCCCCGTGGATCTCCTGCAGCCGCCCGGTCAGATCGGCCTGACTGACAGACAGGACGCCCAGTTCGCGCACCCGGCAGCCCAGGTGGTCGCCCTGGAGGATGCAGTAGCCGGTGGCACGGAGACCGGGATCGACGCCGAGGGCGATGAGCATGCGCAACTGGTGCGGCGCAGAGGTGGCCGCACTCCAAACCGATGTTCGCTGGTCGCCGCTACCCCACCTGCTGGAGGATCTCTTCGGGGATGTCGAAATTGGCGTACGCCTGCGCGACGTCGTCATGCTCCTCGAGGGCTTCCATCAACCGCAGGACCTGGTGCGCTTCTTTCCCCTCGACCCGGACGGTCGTGCGCGGGACCATCGTCACATCCGCGGAGGCGACGGCGATCGACCGGGCCTTCAGCGCATCCCGCACGCGGATGAAATCCTCCGGCGTGGTCACGACCTCATAGGTGTCCTCGGCGTTGCGGATGTCCTCCGCCCCGGCTTCCAGGGCCGCCAGCATCAGGTCGTCCTCGGAGACGGCGGTCTTCTGGACGTCGATCTGTCCCTTTTTGTCGAACATCCAGGCCACCGAGCCGACCTCGCCGAAGCGGCCGCCGTGCTTGGTGAAGATCGAGCGCACCTCGCTGGCGGTGCGGTTGCGGTTATCCGTCACCGCCTCGACCAGCACCGCCACCCCGCCGGGAGCGTAGCCTTCATAGATAATGGTCTCCAGGGAGACCGTGCCCCCCTCCCCCGTGCCGCGTGAGACCGCCCGCTGGATGTTGTCGTTGGGCATCCCGGCCTCGCGGGCCCGCTCCATCGCCGTGCGCAGGCGGGCGTTCCCCTCGGGGTTGCCGCCGCCCTCTTTGGCGGCCACGGTGACCTCGCGGGAAAGGCGGCTGAAGAGCTTCCCCCGCACCTGATCGACCTTCTGCTTCTTGATCTTGATGTTGTGCCACTTCGAGTGGCCGGACATGGCGGTCCTCCGACGGGTACCCCTTAGTATAGCGGAAGGAGGGCCTCTGTTCCCCGATGACCAATCCGCCGCGAATCCTGACTTCCATCGACGCAGAGGCGCGGTGGGAGTGGGAGGCCGACCTGCCGTACTTCCTGCGAATGCTGCTGCCTACCTCTGCCCGATGAAGATCTAAGGCTGAGAGCCAGATCCTCCGAAACCGATCTACAGGATCACGGTTTCACCGGATCTGGCCCTCACCTTACGTATCCGCGCTCGACTGCGCACGGTCAGCAGCCGGAACACGGCAGGGCGGGCGAAGGCAGGCACCCCAAAGAAACCGTGATCCTGTAGTTCGGTTTCTGCGGGTGCCTGTCTTCGCCCCTTCAGGCCCTTAAGGTCCCGCTTCCGTGATCGTGATCGTCCGCGTGGCGGTAGTGCCCTGGGCCCCAATGGCGGTAACAGTGATGACGTACTTCATCCCGGGGATGGGCACCGCGGGGCGAAACTCGTAGGCGAAGCGGCCGCCGGCGTCTGCCGGGATGTAACTCTCTATCAGCGTCACGCTGACCAGCCCGCTGTCGGCGACGATGACGATGCGCACCGTCGCTCCCGGGACCGCCGATCCGGCGATGACCACCGGGGTCTGCACCGCCACCCCATCGGCGGGGCTGTCGATGCTGACGACGGGAGCGGCGGCCACGGCGGGCGGGACCCCCGCCGGCGCGCCCGGAACCAGCCCCGGCACCGCGAGACCCGGCGTCGGCACGGGTTCTGGCGGGGGCTCGGTGCCGCGGATGTAGATCTCGCCGCGCTGGGCGATGATTCCGCCCGGGCGGCTCCAATCCACCTTCTCCACTTTGGCCAGGGCCGACTTCATGAACGCCGCCCAGATTTGCGCCGGCAGGCCGCCCCCCACGACCCGCCGCATCGGCGCATTGTCATCGTTGCCCACCCAGACGGCCACACTCAACTGGGGCACATACCCGATGAACCACGCGTTGCGGTAGTCGTCGGTGGTGCCGGTCTTGCCGGCGGCCGGCCGGCCAATGAGCGCGGCGCGTCCCGTGCCTCGGGTAATGACGCCTTTCAGAATGTCGGTCATCAGGTAGGCCACCTCGGGGGAGAGCGCGGCCACCCGCTCGCTCGACGCCTCGTACAGCACTTTCCCGGAGGCGTCGGACACTTTGAGCAGGGCGACCGGCGGAACCCGCACGCCCGTGTTGGCCAGCGTGCCGTAGGCCGAGGCCATCTCCAAGGGCGTCACGTCGGCGGTGCCGAGGGCCAAAGAGAGGTGCGGATGCAGCGGGCTGGCGATCCCCATCCGCTGTGCCATCTCCACCACCCGGTCGGTGCCCAATTCGTCGAGCATACGCACCGCCGGGATGTTCACCGACTGCTCCACGGCGCGGCGCAGCGGGATAGGCCCGCGGAATCGCCCGTCGTAGTTCTTCGGCTTGTAGGGCTTGGTGCCGGGGATCTGAAACGTGACCGGGGCGTCCTCCAGGACTCGGGAGGGCGGAATGCCGTCGGCCAGGGCCGTCACGTAGATGAACGGCTTGAAGGCCGATCCCGGCTGGCGCTGCGCCTGCCAGGCCCGGTTGAACTGGCTCTTTGCAAAGTCCCCCCCGCCGATCATCGCCTTGATGTGACCGGTGCGGGGATCGAGCGCGACCAGCGCCGCCTGTGAGGTGCGCAGGCCGGCGGCCAGTCCCCGGGCGATCCCCTGGCGCACCGCCTTCTCCGCGAGGGCCTGGGTCGGCGGATCGAGCGTCGTGATGATCGAGAGGCCGCCCCGGTAGACCTGATCTTCGCCGAAGCGTTCCAGCAGCAGGGGTAGGATGTACGAGACGAAGTAGGGCGCGCGCCTCCCCACCAGTCCCGCCCCCGGCGAGGGGTTCAGGGTCAGGCGCTCGCGAATCGTCTCGGCCGCCTGGGCCTCGGTGATCATGCCCAGCGTGGACATCCGCTGCAGGACCAGTTCCTGCCGGGCGCGCGCGGCAGAAAGGTTGCGGAAGGGCGTGTAGGCGGAAGGGGCGCGGATGATGCCGGCCAGCATGGCCCCCTCGGGCAGCGTCAACTCCCGGGCGCGTTTGCCAAAGTAGATCCGCGCCGCCATCTCGATGCCGTAGGCGCCCTGGCCGAAGTAGATCTCGTTGAGGTAGCGCTCCAGGATCTCGTTCTTGGTCAGCCGCCGCTCGATCTCGAGGGCGATCGCCATCTCCGTGAGCTTGCGGCTGAGCACCCGTTCGGGCGTGAGGAAGAGCTGCCGGGCTAGCTGCTGGGTAATCGTCGAGCCGCCTTCGACGATGCGCCCCGAGCGGATGTTGTGCCAGATGGCGCGGGTGATGCCGGTGAGATCGACCCCGCGGTGCTCGTAGAATCGCGCGTCTTCCACCGCCAGCACCGCCTGGCGGACGTGCCGGGGGACGTCCTTGAGGTCAACGGTGAGCCGGTTCTCGTGGTAGAGGCTGGCGATCAGTTCGCCGCTGGCGGCGTAGATGCGGGTGGTCTGACTGGGCGGGGTATACAGCCGGGTGATGTCGGGGACCTCGCGGCGGGCCACCGCCACGGCCACCCCAGCGCTGACGCCGACCGCGGTCATGCCCAGCAGCAGCGTCCCGGCAACGACCAGCATGGTCACGCGCGCCCCGCGGCGTGGACGGTACGGCGTCGAGGCAGAGATCCGCCGGCGCGCCGCTCGTCCCCGCTGAGGCGCGCGACCGCGGCTAGATGGCGTCATCGTCCCTCATTTATACCCTCTCGGCGCAGCCCTCGCTACTCCGCGCTGCTTTCGGTCACTAACCCTCCATTCCCATAAAGTGAACCCCTCCATCCCCCGTCAGCGCGCCGTCCATCCCCCATCGATCGGCCACGCGGCGCCGGTGATCCCGGCCGCAGCTTCGCTGCAGAGGTACAGCACGAGTGAGGCCACCTCGGCGGGCTCCAGCAACCGTTTGACGGCGGCGGGTGCCAGCATGATCCGCTCCACCACCTCGGTGGGCGGAATCCCGTGCGCCTCGGCCTGTGCCGCGATCTGGCCTTCCACCAGGGGCGTGCGCACGTAGCCGGGACAGACGGCATTGGCGGTGATGCCCGCCTCGGCCACCTCCAGAGCCAGGGTGCGGGTGAAACCGATGACCCCGTGCTTGGCCGACACGTACGCGCTCTTGAAAGGCGAGGCCACCAGTCCGTGGATGGAGGAGATATTCACCACGCGCCCCCAGCGCCGCGCCAGCATGTGCGGCAGCGCGGCGCGGGTGCAGAAGAACGTGCCGCTGAGCATCACGCCGATCAGTCGCTCCCACTGGTCCAGGGGAAACTCGTGGACGGGGGCGATGTGCTGCAACCCCGCGTTGTTGACCAGGATGTCCACGCCGCCGAACGCCGCGACCGCCTCCTCCACCATCGGGACGACCTGATCCCACCGGCTGACGTCGGCGCGGACCGGGATGGCCCGTCCCCCCGCCCGCTCGATCTCGTCGGCGCTCTGGCGCCCTCCCTCCTCGCTGAGGTCGGCCACGGCGATGGCGGCCCCCGCCGCCGCGAGCGCTGCGGCGATGGCGCGCCCGATGCCGCTGGCCGCTCCCGTCACGAGGGCCGCCTTGCCTTGCAGGTTCACGGCCAGACCTTCCATTTTCCGCACGTCCTCTCCGGCCCCGGTCACGCCACCGTCACGAAAGCGTCCTGCGTCCGACCATAGGGTAGAATCCAGGTATGAGACTTCTTGCCGCTCTGGTCATGGTCTTGCTGGCCGCGGCGACTCCCGCCGCGGCGCAAACCACACCGGCCGTGCGGGTGGTGGCCATTGTGGACTTCGTGGATGAAACCGCAGACGGGTTTCTCATCCAGGCCCCCCGGCTGAGCGAAGAACTGCAGCGCCTCCTCGCCGAGCGCGCGGGCGGCCGCCTGCGGGTGGTGCCGGTGGAGACGGTGCGGGTCGCCATGCGGGCGCGCAATCTGGGGCCGCGGGACCTCTTCGGCCCCAACCGCTCCGCGGAGGTGGCGGCGGCCGTCGGCGCCGACTGGATCGTCACCGGCCGCTGGATGCACCTAGACACCGACGTGGAGAACGAACCCGGGATGCTCTTCCATCCCACCGGATCGGCGACGCTGGAGATTCGGGTCCTGGAGACCGCCTCCCGGCGGGTGCTGTTGGACGACTCTTTCTCCGGCTCTTCTGCAGGGTGGTCCGGCTGGTTCCTCTTGAGGTTCGCCGCACAGCAGGCACTCTGGCGCGCGGCGGAACGGATCGCCCGCCTCTAGGCTCTTCAGGCTGGGGGCACGTCCTTCGAAACCGAACGACGGGATCACGGTTTCGTCGGACGCGCCCCCCAGCCATGTAAAGACGATGTCCAGGTGGTCGCTCAGCCCGTGTGACATCGTCTCAGCGGTTGAGGGTCGCACTTGATGAAACCGTATCCTGCCGTTCGGTTTCAGAGGGTGCGACCCTCAACCGCCTTCACGGTGTAAGGCGGATGGCGACCATCTGGATGTTCGTCATCTCCTCCATCGCGTAGCGGACGCCTTCCCGGCCAATACCACTCGTGCGCATGCCGCCGTACGGCATGTGGTCGGCGCGGAAGGCGGGGGTGTCGTTGACGATGATCCCGCCGAAATTCAGTCGTTTGATCGCCTTGAACACTCGATCGAGATCGCGGGTGAAGAGCGCCGCCTGCAAACCGTACTCGGTGGCGTCGGCCTGGGCGAGCGCCTCGTCAAAGTCGTCGGCGGCGATGACCGAGGCCACCGGCGCGAACGCCTCTTTCGAGACCACCTGCATCTGCGGCGTTACCCCGGTGAGGACGGTCGGCCAGTAGACCGCCCCCTCCCGCCGCGCCCCCGTGAGCGCGAGGGCGCCTCCGGCGAGGGCTTCCCCCACCCAGCCCTCAATCCGCTCCGCTTCGCCTATGTCGATCATCGGCCCGACGTCCACCCGCTCATCGAGCGGATCGCCCACCACCATGGCCTCGCTGGCCTGGACGAACCGTTCCACGAACGCCTCATAGACGGCGCGGTCGCTGTAAATCCGCTGGACGGAGATGCAGACCTGGCCGGAATTGTAATATGCCCCGACGGCGCAGCGGCGGGCGACGTACTCCAGGTCGGCGTCCGGCGCGATGATCACGGGCGAAGAGTTCCCCAATTCCAGGGTGACCTTCTTGATGCCGGCAATTTCGGTGATGCGCCGGCCCACCGGAGGGCTGCCGGTGAAACTCACCTTGGAGACCCGCGAGTCGGTGACCAGCCATTCCCCCACTGTGCGTCCGGGCCCGTGGAGCAGGTTGATCGCTCCGGCGGGCAAGCCCGCCTCCGCCAGCGCGCGGCAGAGCCGCACCGCGGTGAGCGGCGTCGTGCCGGCCGGCTTGAGGACCACGGCGTTGCCGGCGGCGAGGGCCGGCGCCACCTTGTGGGCCACCAAGTTCAGGGGGAAGTTGAAGGGCGAGATCGCCGCGACGACCCCCACCGGGCGGCGCACCCAGAAGCCGAAATAGCCCTCGCCTGCGGGCACCCCGTCCAGCGGCACCGTCTCTCCGTGCAGGCGGCGCGCCTCCTCCGCGGCGAGGGTAAAGGTGGTGATGCCGCGGTCGACCTCGATGCGGGCGTACTTGAGCGCCTTGCCCGCCTCCGCGGCGATCGTCTCGGCGAAGCCCTCTCGATCGTCCCGGATCAGTTCGGCGGCCCGGCGCAGGATGTCGGAACGCCGGTGCGCGGGCATCTCCGCCATGAGCGTCGAGGCGCGATGGGCCGCTCCGACCGCCGCGTCCACTTCTTGGCGCCGCGCCTCGGGCAGGGTGCCGATGACGTCGCCCGTGTATTTGTTACGCACTTCGGTCACCGACCCGCCGGTTACCCAGCGCCCATCGATGAACAGCCGGTGTTCTATCGGCGCCGCTGTTTTCGCCACGCGTCACCCCTCCCCAGTGGTCTCATGGGTCCTGGTTTCAGCCTAGCAGAGCGGGAGGGCATCTTCGAAGGGAACTGGCGAGGAGACTGGGCGATGGTGACGAACCCCCCCTGCTCGAGCAGAGATGTAGTGGGGCGGATGTGGGTGCGCGGCTAACTGATCCCCTCCGTCCCGGCGTTCGACAGCGGACCGCCGCCTAGAGAAAGGGGAGCATCGATGGACGACGCAAGCAAGAACGTCGCGCAGACGCTGGTGAATGGGTACAACGTTGAGCAGCTCCGGCAACGCAGAAAGCAGATCGAGGACGATCGCTCACTGACTGAACGTAACCCTGTGCTAGTCGCCCATTGGGTCGGGGCGAGTCGTGCACGGGTCGAGTTTGGGGACACCGTGACTCACATTGGCGGCGAGGGCGAACTCAACGCCATGCAGACGTGGCTTGCGGCGCTCGCCGCCTGCGACGTAGAGGTTGTCACATTCCACGCAGCCCTGCTCGGAGTGTCGATCGAGAGCCTCGCGATTGAGGCCCGCGGGCACTTCAACGTACGGGCATTGTGGGGATTTGGCGATGCACCCGGCCCAGGTTATGATGCCATCTCCTACGTGATCCACATCCGCGCGCCCGGCGCGACGCCTGAGCAGTTGGCCTTTCTCCGCGAACGCTGTGAGCGTTCCTCACCGGTCGGTGATTCCGTCGAGCGGGTGGTTCCGTTGAAGCTAGAATTTATTGCGGAGCCGTAGCGACCGGTTGAGACGCCGGAATGAGAGCAGGGGCGCGGCGAAAACCCGCGCCCCGTCTGTATTAGAGCTGGTGGAGACGAGCGGATTCGAACCGCCGACCCCCTCGTTGCGAACGAGGTGCTCTCCCAGCTGAGCTACGTCCCCGACACCCTGAAAGTATAGCGGACCAGGCCGTCGGGGCGCCATATGGGCTTACTCCGCGGCCTGGGTCTTGGTGGCCGCCTCGATGTGTTCGCTCTCGATCTCCTTGCTGATCGTCCGCACGATCCCATTCAACTGGATCAGCGCCCGCTGTCTGTCAGTCAGCAGATCGGCCGGGATCTGGGCGCTGTGGGTAAAGTGACCCTTGGTGAGCGTGAAGTAGATCACGCCCTCCCGCTGCGATACCTCCCCCACGCCGATGTCGTCGCGGCCGAGGGCGCTGATCATCGCCTGCAGGGTGTTGGCGGCGGCGTCGATCTGGCGGTCGCTCACGCGCCTCCCTCCTTCCCTATGCGTCCTGACATCTCCCGGATTTTACCCCGAAAAGGAGAGGTCTGCTATCATCCGGGCGATGGTGGCGGAGAGCCACACCCAGGACTTTCGGGTTCGCTTCGACGAGTGCGGGCCGGACGCCGCTACCCGGGCCTCGAGCGTCCTGCGCTACGTCATCGAGACCGCGTTCGGACATTCCGCCAGAGAGGGCTATCCCCTCTCGTGGTACGAGGACCACGGCCTGTTCTGGCTGGTCCGGCGGGCGAGGCTAGAGCTGACGCTCCCCCTCCTCTATGGGACGACCGTCGCCGTCACCACGCGGGTCGTCGGATTTCAGCGAATCTGGGCGCGTCGGGAAAACGAGATCCGCCACGCCGGCGGGATCCGCTCGGGGGAGGTGACGATGGACTGGATCTTCACCGACCGGGAGGGCCATCCCGCTCGCATCCTGCGTGAGATCGAAGAGCGCTTTCCCGGTCTCCTGCGAAGCCCCGACGTCGTTCACCTGGACCTGCCTGACCCGCCCCTGGAGGCCCGGACCGACGAGTACCGCGTCCCCGCCCACCAGGTCGATCCCCGCGGCCACGTGAACAGCGCGGCCTACCTTGACCTCTTCGATGATGCGCTGGCCGACGCCGGGGTGGACCTGGCGGAGCGGCCCGCCGTGTACGAACTAGAGTATCTGCGCGCGGCCGCCCCAGGAGACGCGCTGCGGCGAACCGTGTGGCGCGACGATGGCCGCTGGGCGATGACGGTGACCTCCGCCGCCGGCCTCGTCGCGCGTGCTCGTCGTGAGGCGGGGGAGCGGCGATGACGGTCGCTCAAACTCCCGCCCTGCGCTGGACCGACTGGCCGATCGACCCGCTGGTCGTCACGGGATTGCTGGCGGCAACCGTGGCCTGGCGCTGGATCACCCTGCGCTTTGCCGCCCGCCGCGGGCAGACGTTCTACGGCTGGGGCGCCCTGGTGGTGCTCGCCCTCTCCCTCCTCTCTCCTCTCGAAGCCGGCGCCGGACGCTCCTTCACCCTGCACATGACGCAGCACGTCGTGCTGATGATGGTCGTCGCTCCCCTGCTGGCCCTCGGCACTCCGGCCGCCTTTCTCGGCTGGCTGCGGCGGCGGCCCGTGGTCGGACCGCTGATCAAGGTGATCTGGTCTCCGTTGCCGGCGTTTGCGCTCTACCACGCCGCCCTCTTTCTCTGGCATCTCCCCTCGCTCTATGATGCGGCGCTGCGCCGCGAGGCCGTCCATCTGCTCCAGCACGCCACCTTCCTCGGCGGGAGCCTGGCCTTCTGGGGCGTCGTCGTGGCGCCGGAGCCGCGGATCGTCGGCGCCACCATGGGCCACCGGCTGGTCATGGTCCTCGGCGCCAACATCCTCGGATGGGTGCTGGCCTTCGCCCTCACCCTGGCGGAACGGCCGCTCTACCTGACCTATGCCGCACCTGAAGGCCTCTGGGGGATGAGTCCTCTCCTCGACCTCCGGTTGGGCGGCGCGGTGATGTGGGTCGTCGGGAACATCCTGTACGGCGTGGTCCTCCTACTGCTGCTGGTGGCGCTGCTCAACCGGGAGCAGCGGCAGAGTGCACAGGAGAACCCGGAGAGCCCGGGGAACCTCCCCGCCAGCACGTAGCCCGGAACCGAGATTCAGATGCGACGGACGGCGATCGCCTGGCTCAGCCTTCTGCTGCTGGCCCTCCCCGTGGGGGCCGCCCCCGTCCCACCGCTGCCCTCGGCCATCATCCCGAGCCGGGCGATCGGGCCGTTCTGGTTGGGGATGACCCCCGACCAATTCGCCACCGCCCGGCGCACCGCTCCCTGCAGCGGCAACGTGCGGGCCGTCTTCGAGCAACGGAAAATCGTCCGACTGGAAACGAATTGCGGCGGCGCCTACCGCACCGAGACCCGTATCACCGTCGGCATGGACCCCAGCCGGATGTTGAACACGTTCGGCACGCCGGAACGGATCGTCGCCAGCAACAGCGGCGGGGTGCGCGGGGAGTGGCTGCACTACACCCGGTTTGGCATCGCCTTCCGCGTCGTCTACGGCGACGTGGGCTACGGATTGATACAGGCCATCGCCGTCTTCCGGGGCACCGCGCCCTGGAAGGCCCCGACGGATTCCCCACCGGAGGGCCCGCCCGGACCGCCGCCGGGCCTCGATTGAAGCAACGCGATGCGGCGATCAGCGTCGCCGACCTCTCCAAGCGCTACCTCGTGCCCGTCCGTGATCCCGGCCTATGGGCGGCCGTCCGCAGCTTGATCCGGCGGCGGACACGGGAGGTGCGCGCGGTCGAGCGCGTCTCCTTCGAGGTCGGCCCCGGCGAGATGGTCGGCTTCCTCGGCCCCAACGGCGCCGGGAAGACCACCACCCTGAAGATGCTTTCCGGCCTGCTCTATCCCACGGCCGGGGAGGCGCGTGTCCTGGGTTTTATCCCCTCACGCCGGGAGCGCGCCTTTCTCAGCCAGATCACGCTGGTGATGGGCAACCGCAACCAGCTGGCCTGGGACCTCCCGGCGCTGGATTCCTTCGACTTGAACCGGGCCATCTACCGCATCCCCGAGACGGACTACCGGCGCGCGCGGGACGAATTCATCGAGCTGCTGGACCTGGGGGACCTGTTGGCCAAGCCCATCCGCAACCTGTCGCTAGGCGAGCGCATGAAGATGGAAATCGCCGGGGCCCTGCTGCACCGCCCGCGGGTGCTCTTCCTGGACGAGCCCACGATCGGCCTGGACGTGACGATGCAGCGGCGGCTGCGCCTCTTCATCGCCGAGTACAACCGCCGCTGGAGCGCCACCGTGCTGCTGACCAGCCACTACATGGCCGATGTGGAAGCGCTATGCCGGCGGGTCATCGTCATCCACCATGGACGGATCCTCTACGACGGCGATCTCTCCGGGCTGGCCGGCCGGTTCTCGGCGTCGCGGACCATCCGCGCCACCCTCGACGACGGCGCTGCCTCAGGGAAGGAACTGCCGGACCTCTCCCGCTACGGAGAGGTGCTCGAGCGGGAGGGCAGCCGGGTGACGATCCGGGTGCCTAAGTCCGAATCGGCCCGCGTCGCCGCCCGCCTCCTGACCGACCTGCCCGTAGCCGACTTGACCATCGAGGAACCTCCCATCGAGGACGTCATCGACCGGGTCTTCACGGAGGCGCCGCCTCAGCCGGCGGAGCCCGAGCGGGCGCCATGAGGCACTGGATCGACCTCTACTTCAAGACGGCGCGGATCGCCATCCTCGAGCAGTTCCAGTACCAGGTCGCCAACTACTTTTACATGATCGGGATGGTCGCTGAGCCGGTCATCTACCTGGTGGTCTGGTCGACAGTGGCGCAGGCCCAGGGCGGTGAGGTGGCGGGCTACACCGCCGGGGAATTCGCCGCCTACTACATCGTCTGGACGCTGGTGCGCAACATGAATATCGTCCTGACCCCATATGCCTGGGAGTCCCGCA
>JBOGSD010000143.1:0-8267 GCA_050695215.1 bacterium | reverse complement strand
GCCCCGCCCGCCGCCGCCTCGCCCCGGTCCCCCCCGTCCGCCCCGCCCGCGATCGTCGCGCTGTGGCCGCACCGGTGGGGCGGTCATGCCTTCGGGGATCGTCCCCTCGTCCGCGCTGATACCGCGCCGCGTCAGGTTGACCCGGCCGAGGCTGTCGATCTCCTTGACCTTGACCAGCAGTTCGTCTCCCACCTTGACGACGTCCTCGACCTTCTCCACACGGTCATCGGAGAGGTCGGAGATGTGCACCAATCCCTCCTTGCCGGGGAGCACCTCCACGAAGGCGCCGAAATTCATCAGCCGGGTGACGCGTCCCAGGTACAACTCACCGACCTTCAGCTCGCGGACGATCTCCTCGATCATCTGCATGGCCCGCCGCGCCGCCGCCTCGTCGACCGAGGCGATCGAAATGCGGCCATCCTGCTCGATGTCGATCTTGGCGCCGGTCTCCTGCGTGATCTTGTTGATCACCTTGCCGCCGGGACCGATGACCTCGCGGATGCGCTCCGGGTTGATTTCCATCGTCAAGATGCGCGGCGCGTAAGGGGACAGCGTCGTCCGCGGGGCGGGCAGGACCTCGGCGATGCGGTCGAGGATGGTCAGGCGGGCATCGCGCGCCTGCCCCAGGGCGTCGCGCAGCCGCTCCCGGCTGAGGCCCTTGATCTTGACGTCCATCTGCAGCGCTGTGATCCCATCGCGGGTGCCGGCGACCTTGAAGTCCATGTCGCCCATCTGGTCCTCCATCCCGAGGATGTCGGTGAGGATGGCCGCCCGTCCGGCGTCATCGGTGATCAACCCCATGGCGATGCCGGCGACGGCGGCCCGGATGGGGACGCCTGCGTCCATCAGGGCCAGCGTCGAGCCGCACACGGAGGCCATGGAGGTCGAGCCATTGGATTCGAGGACCTCGGAGACCAGCCGGATCGTGTAAGGAAAAGCCTCCTGGCTGGGAATCGCCCAGGCCAGGGCCCGCTCCGCCAGCGCGCCGTGGCCGATCTCGCGCCGTCCCGCGCCGCGCAGCGGCCGCACCTCGCCGACGCTGAACGGCGGAAAGGAGTAATGGTGCATGTACCGCTTGCGTTCCTGGAGGCCCAGGTTGTCGAGCTTCTGTGCGTCTTCTCCGGTGCCCAGCGTGGCGACGGTCAGCACCTGGGTCTGCCCCCGCTGGAAGAGCCCGGAGCCGTGAGTCCGGGGCAGCAGTCCTACCTGGACGTTGATCGAACGGATCTCCGTGGTCTGCCGCCCGTCGGCGCGCCGCCCCTCGCCGAGGACGCGGCGGCGCATCTCCTCTTTTGCCAGCGCGTAGACCAAATCGGCGACGGCGCCTTCCTGACCGGCGAAGCGCTCGCGATCGCGGTCGAGGAGCTCGCGCGTCACGTCCTGCTGGACGTCCCGCAGCGCTTCCTCCCGCGCCAGCTTCTCCGGGTGATCGAGCACGTCGGCGATGTGCGTCCGGGCTACCTCGCGCACGGCCGCCGCCAGGTCGGGATCGGGGACGGCCAGCGGCAGGTCGCGTCGCGGTCTAGCGGCCAGTTCGGCTAGCCGGTGCTGGATCTCCACGATCCGGCGGATCTCGGCGTGGGCCAGGTCGAAGGCCGCGAGCATCTGCTCTTCGGAGACCTCTTTGGCCCCTGCCTCGACCATGACGATGGCGTCGGCCGTTCCGGCGACCACGAGATCCAGACGGCTCTGCTCGTCGATCTGACGGAGCGTCGGGTTGATCACCAGTTCCTCGTCGACGAGCCCCACGCGCACCGCCCCGACGGGACCCTCAAAGGGCAGCCCCGAGAGCATCAGCGCCGCCGACGCCCCGTTGACCGCCAGGAGGGCCGGGTCGTTCTCCTGGTCGGTGGAGAGCACCGTGGCGATCACCTGCACGTCGTGCCGCATGCCCTTGGGGAAAAGCGGCCGGATCGGGCGGTCCATCAGACGCGCGGTGAGAATAGCTCCCTCCCCCGGACGGCCTTCCCGTTTGAAGAACCCACCGGGGATCTTCCCGGCAGCGTACATCTTCTCTTCGTAGTCGCAGGTGAGCGGAAAGAAGTCGATAGACGCCCGCGGCTGGGCGGCGCCCATGGCCGTCACCAGCACCACGCTGTCCCCGTAGCGCACCACGACGGCGCCGTCGGCCTGGCGGGCCAGCAGCCCGGTCTCAAATGACAGGGTCCGGCCGCCGACCTGAATCTCCACTTGACGTTGCGTCGAAACGATCATCCCGACCTCCTGAATGTTCACCTGGAGCCCCGATCGTCCGGGACCGCCGCATCCTGCCCGCTACAACGAGCGGAGCGGGGAATGTCCCCGCTCCACCTTAGATCTCCGCAGCGTTCCTCCACCGGCTCATCCGCGCAGCCCCAGCCGCCCGACGACCTGACGGTAGCGGTCCCCGTCGGACTTCATCAAGTAGGTGAGAAGACGGCGGCGCCTCCCGACCATCTTCAGCAGGCCGCGGCGGGAGTGAAAGTCACGCTTGTGGGCCTTGAGATGCTCGGTGAGCTGATTGATCCGTTCGGTGAGCAGGGCGATCTGAACCTCTGGAGATCCGGTGTCGCCCTCGTGACGGCCGTAAGCCGTCAAGATCGACTGCTTTTCCTGGCGCTGCAGGCTCATGGATGCTCCTCCGATCCCCCGCCCGGTCCGCCCAGGGCGGGCGGGGGGGCGATGAATACAACGACGCCCACAGCCGAGGGGCCGTTGGAGCGACGGCGCTCCCAGCCGGGGCCATCTGTCATTCTAACATAGGGAGCGCCCCTCCAGCGGGGGTCTCGTCTCTCCGAGCCGGTCTAGGCGGGCCCGACCCGGGCCAGGGCCTCCCGGACCTGGAGGACGTCCCGTTCCATCTGTTCCACGAGGTCCGACACGGTGTGGAAAGCCACTTCCTCTCGCAGCCGGGAGGCAAAGACCAGTTCGATCTCCTCGCCATAGAGATCACCACTGAAATCCAGCAGGTGAGCCTCTACGAGCAGGGCCCCGTGGCCAAAGGTGGGGCGCACCCCGACGCTGACGGCGGCCTCCATCATCTCGCCCGGCTCGCGCCGCGCCCAGCCCGCGTAGATGCCCCTCGCCGGGAGGATCTTGTCCGGATCGACCTCCAGGTTGGTGGTCGGGAAGCCCAGCGTCCGCCCGCGCCGCGCTCCCTCTACCACCCGTCCCCGGACCGCGTAGCGCCGGCCTAGGAAGCTGGGGGCTTCGTCCATCTCCCCCCCCCGCACCAGACGGCGGATCAGGGTGCTGCTGACGAGCGTCCCCGCCACGCGCAGCAGCGGGACGATCGTGACCCCGAAGCCCATCCGCCCGCCCCCGTTGACCAGGGTCTCTGCCGTGCCTCCGCGATCCTCACCGAAGGTGTAGCCCGAACTGGCGACCACCCCTCCACGAGCCGCCTCCGCCAGCCGCCGCAGCCATTCCTTGGGGGGCGTGTGCCGCAGCGTCTCATCGAACCGCAGCACGGCGGCCAGGTCCATACCGAGAGAGGCGAAGAGGTCGAGCCGCTCCTCGACGGTCGTGAGGAGAATCGGGTCGGGCGGCGGAGCGATCACGCGCTGCGGGTGAGGGTCGAAGGTGACCACGCCGGCGGCGCCGCCCGTCAGCGCGGCTGCGTCTTTCGCCCGGGCCAACACAGCCTGGTGCCCGAGGTGCACGCCGTCGAACATCCCCAGCGCCAGGGTGACCGGCCGGGGACTCCGGGCCAGGGGCTCGAGGCCGCGGATGACCTCCACGTCAGGACGGACCGCTCAGCACCTTGAAGGGCCGCAGCGCGCCCGCCTCGACCCGAGCGAGGGCGATCAGGGCGCCGCGGTCGCGCAGCCGGATGGGGCCTTGCGGTGGCAGCCGCTGCCAGTCTGGCACCCGAAAGAGTGGGAGCGGGGCGCCTTCGAGCACGGCCCGCCGCTGCTCGGGCGCCAGGTCCACCGCGGGGAAATCGGCGAGCGCCTCATCCATTGATAGCAGCGCGTCGACAAGCCGTCCCCCCTCAGCCAGGGCGGCCAGCTCTTCCAGCGTCCGGCTCTCCTCTAGGGTGAACCGGCCGACCCGCCGCCGCAGCATGAAGGACGCGTGGGCGCCGGCACCCAGCGTCTCCCCGAGGTCCCGAGCCAGGGCCCGTACGTAGGTGCCTTTGGAGCAATCCAGGTCCAGCAGCGCGCGTGGGGCCGGCCCCGGCCAGAAGCGCAGCAGCGTCAGGCGGTGGATCGTCACCTCGCGCGGGGGGACCTCGACCTCCTCCCCCTTCCGGGCCCGGCGATAGAGGCGCACCCCGCCCACCTTCACCGCCGAGATCAGCGGCGGGGTCTGGCGCAGCGTTCCCGTGAACCGAGGAAGGAGATCGCGTACCCCCGCCTCCGTGACGGCGGTGGCATCGGCGGTACGCCGCACGGCGCCGAAAGCGTCTCCGCTCTCGGTAGAGACCCCGAAGGTCACCTCCACCCGGTAGGTCTTGTCGGACGCGGTGAGAAACTCGGCGATCTTCGTGGCCCGCCCCATGACGAGCACCAACACCCCCGCCGCACCGGGATCGAGCGTACCGGTGTGCCCCACCCGCCGCTGGCCCGCCAGACGGCGGAGCACGTCCACCACATCGTGTGAGGTCATGCCGGCCGGCTTGAGGGCGTTGAGGACCCCGTCCATCGTTACCCCGGAGGGGTCGGCGCGCGCTCGGGCCGTCCGGTCTCGCGGCGCTCGCCCCGCCAGCGCGCCAGTTCGGCCTCCACCGCTGCCAGCACGCGCGGGACCGCCTGGTCGATCGGCGCCGCCACAATGCAGCCCGCCGCGGCCGGATGCCCGCCCCCGCCGAGGGTCTCCGCGATCGCGTTCGCGCGCACCCCGTCGCGGGCGCGAATAGAGACGCGAATTCCCTCCGGCGCTTCCTCGAACAGGAGCGCGGCCTTCACCCCGGCGATGCCGCGCAGCGCTCCGACGATGCCGGCGCCTTCCTCGGGCTCCGCTCCCGCGGCCCGCCGCAGCGATTCTGTCAGCGTCGTGTACGCGACGGCGCCGTCGGAGACCAACGCCGTCCGCAGAAGCGCGTAGCCCAGCAGCCGGGCGGCCGGCAGGGAGCGCTGGTCGAAGACGGCGTTGACGATCTCCGCCAGGTTGCCCCCCGCTTCCATCAGCGCCGCCCCCAGGCGGAGCGTCTCTGGACGGACCGTCGGGAAGCGGAACACCCCGGTGTCGGTGGCCAGGGCGGTTAGCAGCGCGGTGGCCACCGGCGCGGTGATCGGGACGCCGAGGAGACGGATGAGGTCGTAGGTCATCTCTCCGGCGGCGGCGGCCGACGGGTCCCAATCGTCGAGGTGAGCGTAGGCGGTGTGACTCTGGTGATGATCGATTGCGGCGATCAGGGGCGTCTGCGCCACCAGCGCTGCAAACCGGCCGCACCGCGCCAGCGTGCTGCACTCCATGGTCAACACGACGTGGAACGTCCCTTCGGTTGGAGGCTCCCGCTGCACCCGCTCGGCCCCGGGCAGAAAGGCAAAGGTTGAGGGCACCCCACCGTCGCTGCCCACGGTCACATCCTTCCCCAGGCCTTCCAGCACCAGAGCGAGTGCCAGCGTCGAGCCGAGGGTATCCCCATCGGGATCGACGTGATTGACCAGCAGGATCTTATCCGCGCTGCGGAGGGCGGCGGCGATGCGGGTGCGGGGCGTCGTCATCTCGCTCTGGGGGGGCCTCATCGTGAGGTGGTGCGTCGGGCGCCGGCGCCGCGGGAGGAGTGACCTGGCGCAGCAGCGCGTTGACGCGGGCGCCGTACTCGATGGACTCGTCCAGCCGGAAGAGCACCTCGGGCACGAAGCGCATGCGCACCCGCCGGCCCAGCTCGCCCCGCACGAACCCGGCTGCGCCTTCGAGAGCGGCCATGGTGCGCCGCTTCGTCTCCTCGTCCCCGAGCACGCTGACGAAGATCTTGGCATGGCGGAGGTCGGCGCTCAGCTCGACCTCCGTGACCGAGACGAAGCCGACACGAGGGTCGTGGAGGCGGCGCTGCAGGATCACGCCGGCTTCCTCTTTGAAAAGTTCCTGAAGTTTTTCCCGCCGCAGCGTCAAGGACACTCGCCCAACTCATCAGTCAGAGCAACTCGCTGGAGGCGTCCAGCAGGGTGACCTCGGTCTCCCGCTCGATCAGGGCGGTCACCCGCGCCAGGACACGTCGGGCATGCGCGCCTTCCGCACTGACGCAGGCGAAGCCAAGCACCGCCCGCCGCCAGGAATCCTGTGCCTCCACCTCAGCGGCGGCCACTCGGAACTCCCGCCGCGCCCGGTCGAGCAGGCTCTGGATGATCCGCCGTTTGTCCTTGAGGCTGCGGGTCCCGCCGAGGGAGAGCTCGGCCCGCAGCACACCGACGACCACCGCCTCGCCCGCTCTCCCGCCGAGACAGATCAGGCCGGGACGCGCTGCAGCTGGTACGCTTCGATGACGTCCCCGACCTTGATGTCTTGGAAGCGCTCCAGGCCGATACCGCACTCGAAGCCCTCGGCGACCTCGCGGGCGTCGTCCTTGAACCGACGCAGCGAGCTGATGGCGCCCTCATAGACGATGGCGCCCTCGCGGAGCAGCCGCGCCGCCGCTCCTCGGACGATGCGGCCGCTGGTGACGTAGGATCCGGCGATCGTACCGATTTTCGGAATGGCAAAGGTCTGCCGCACCTCCGCCTGGCCGAGGACCACCTCCTGGGTCTTGGGGGCGTGCAGCCCGCGCACCAGCGCCGCCAGGTCTTCCAGCGCCTCGTAGATGATCCGGTAGAGCCGGATCTCCACCTTCTCTTGCTCGGCGAGCCGGCGGACGGCGGCGTCGGGGCGCACGTTGAAGCCTACGATCACCGCCCGGCTGGCCGCGGCCAGCATCACGTCCGATTCGGTGATCGGTCCCACGGCGACGTGTAGCACGGAGACGACCACCTCCGCGTCTTCCAACCGCCCCAGCGACGCCTGCAGCGCTTCCGCGGATCCATGGACGTCCGCCTTGACGATGAGGCGCAACTCCACCCGCCCCGCCTCGCCGAGGCGCCCGACCATCCCGCCGCGTTGGGCCCCCTCGGCGGCCCGCCGCCGGTCGGCCCGCTCCTGAGCCGCCGCGCGCGCCGCCCGCTCCTCTGTCGTCACCTCCAGCGGGTCGCCGGCGTTGGGCAGCGATTCCAGACCTACCACCTCGACGGGGGTGGCCGGACCGGCCACTCCCACGCGCCCGCCGCGCTCGTCCAGCAGCGCGCGCACGCGTCCCAGCGTTTCGCCGGCGATGACCGCGTCGCCCACGCGCAGGGTCCCCTCCTGCACCAGGACCGTGGCCACCGGGCCCCGGCCCCGGTCCATCCGGGCCTCCAGAATGATGCCGCGGGCCGGCCGCGCGGGGTTGGCCCGCAGTTCGTGCAGGTCGGCCACCAGCAGGATCATCTCCATCAATTCCTTCAGCCCCTGGCGCTGCCGCGCCGAAACCGGCATCGTCACCGTCTCCCCGCCCCACTCTTCCGGAACCAGTCCCAGGTCCGAGAGCTGCTGTTTGACCCGGTCCGGGTTGGCCTGGGGCAGGTCGATCTTGTTTAGGGCGACGATGATCGGCACGCCCGCGGCGCGGGCGTGGTCCACCGCCTCGACGGTCTGCGGCATCACGCCGTCGTCCGCCGCCACGACCAGCACGGCGATGTCGGTGACGCGCGCCCCCCGCGCCCGCAGCGCGGTGAAGGCCTCGTGGCCGGGGGTGTCGATGAACACGATGCGCCGCCCGTCCACGTCCACGCTGGAGGCGCCGATGTGCTGGGTGATGCCCCCGACCTCAGACGCGGCCACCGCGGTGGATCGCACCGCGTCCAACAGGCTGGTCTTGCCGTGGTCGACGTGCCCCATCACGGTGACCACCGGGGCGCGCGTGACCGCGGCCTCGTCCACCGCCGCCGCGGCGCGCGGCGCGGCCGCCGCCGCTTCCGGATGATGCACCGCCACCCCGAAGGCCCCGACGGTTTTGGCCGCCACCTCCAGGGTGAGCTGCTGGTTGATCCCCGCGAGCATGCCGAACTCGAGCAGTTTCTTGACGAGCTCGCCGACGCCGATGCCCAGTTTCACCGCCAGGTCACCGACGCCAATGGGGCCCGTCAGCGTCACCGACGCCGGGAGGACAAGCGCGGCCTCCGGCACGGGTTCGGGTTTGGCTTCCGACCGCCGCTGGCGCCGGTTGGCGTGAAACCGGCGCGGCGGGGGCGGCGGAGGGAGCCGGCGCTCAGGGCGTCTGGGGGCCTCCGGCGGCTTGACCGGTCGGCTATCGCGGGGCGGGGCTTCCG
>JBOGSD010000142.1:0-8261 GCA_050695215.1 bacterium | reverse complement strand
GGCCGGAGTTCCTCGCTCTGCAGGTCCTTATAAGAGGAAGGCACGACGATCGGACTGCCGCCCAGGACCAGCTCGAAGATCTCCTTCACCCGAGGCCACGCCAGCGTCGCGAAGAGGCGGCCGGCCGCCGCGTACTCGGTCTTGGGGAGGGCGCTGCCGCCGGGGCCGGGTTGGGGATCGAGAGCCATCGCCGCCGTGATCGCCCAGATGAGGTGGCGCCAGCCGATGACCTCGCCCAGGTTGGTCTGCACGCCGCGGTATTGGTCGGTGCCGGTGGCGGCCAGCCCCTTGGTCAGCAAACCGCACATGAAATCCAGTTTCACGGCCAGCCGCGTGAGCGACTGGAAGTTGTACCGATTGAGGAACCCGGACGCGGCGTAGAAGCCCGTGGCCTTCTCGATGTTCCGGTAGACCAGGATGTTCTCCCAGGGGATGAAGGAGTTGTCGAAGATCAGCACGGCGTCGTTCTCGTCAAAGCGGCTGGAGAGCGGGTAGTCGAACGGGCTGGCCGCGGCAGCCTCGTAGGAGGTGCGGCAAATCAGCTTCTGCCCCGGGGTGTTCAGCGGCGCCAGGAAGACGAGGGCGTAGTCCTCCGCCTTGCCGGCCTCCAATTGCGTCGCGCTGTTTTGGGCGACGAAGGTGGCGTGCGTCAGCGCCGAGCCGGTGGCCAGCATCTTGGCGCCGCTGACGATGATGCCGCCGTCGGTCTCGCGGACGACGTGGACGAAGACGTCGGCGACCTCGTGCACGGGCCGGTTCCGGTCCACGGGGGGGTTGACGATGACGTGGTTGAGAAACAGCACCTTGGTGGCGTACTCGCGGTACCAGCGCGCGGCGTTCTCGGTGAAGGGCTCATAGAAATCGGGCGCGGCCCCGAGGGTGGCCATGAACGAGGCCTTGTAGTCGGGCGTGCGCCCCATGAAACCGTAGGAGAATCGCGCCCAGGACGCGATGGCCTCGCGCGCCTCCATCAGTTCGGCCGCCGAATAGCTGGGCTTGAAGAACTTGTGGGTCACGATGCCCTGCCGGTCGGTGGCGAGGAGGGTGTCCTTGTGCTGGGGGTCGTGCAGCGCGTCGTAGAGGCGGGCGATTGAACGGGCCGCATTCCGGAAGGCGGGGTGGGTCACGACGTCGCCGACCCGCTCTCCGTAGATGTAGACGTTCCGCCCGTCCCGCAGGCTGTCCAGATACTGCTGGCCGGTCATCGGCCCGGTCACGAGTTCCAGCACGACACGCCCCCTTATCGATACCTGCCCAACTGCTGCAAGGCGTACAGGACAAACCGATCGTCGACGACCAGGCTCAGGTTCACCGGCGTGGGCACGAAGCCGTTCTGGACGTACCACTGCTGGTCGAAGCGCAGGCTGATCCGGTTCACGGCGCCGTTGGGGTCGAGGTAGGGCATCACCATCTTCTCGTAGAGGGCCAGATCCTTCACCGGCGTGTGCTTGGCCAGGGCGGCGATGACCTCGCGTTTCTTCACCGCGTTCTTCTTGAAGAAGGCGTCGTTGAAGTCCCTGACGCCTTTCAGGTAGGCGACCATGAACTTCCGGCCCAGCTCCACCTTCTCGCGCCGCATGTGGGGCGCATACAGGACCACCGCAACCTGGTGGTTGGGGTAGACCTTGTCCGCGCTCTCGATGAAGACGCCGATCCCCTCCACAAGGGCCAGGGTCCGGAAGGGCTCGATCAGCAGCGCCCCGTCGAGGGCGCGGTTCGCCATCGCCGGGACCATGTCGGGAAACGCCAGCACGACGATCTCGATGTCATTCAACGTGAGGCCGGCGCGGGCGGCGAACATCGCCAGATCGATGTGCGGGGAGATCCCGCGGGCGGCCAGGCCGATCTTCAGCCCCTTCAGGTCGGCCAGGGTGCGGAAGCGG
This sequence comes from bacterium, assembly GCA_050695215.1. Lineage (GTDB taxonomy): Bacteria > Sysuimicrobiota > Sysuimicrobiia > Sysuimicrobiales > Humicultoraceae > JACQGZ01. The sequence goes on along the minus strand of JBOGSD010000142.1, from coordinate 6,378 downwards.
CCGCTCTCCACCAGATCCTTCCGGATGATCAGGGCCTCGTAGCTCTGGCCCGGCTTGATCGTGGCCTTATCGGCGACGATGCGCAGGTCGATCCCTCGGGCGAGGGCGTTGAAGAGCCCGGCGCTGACCGCCCCGCCGCCGATATCGATCTGCCCCACGCCGAGCGGGGCGATCATGTCCGCGGCCGAGCGGAACGGCACGAACTCGATCGCGATCCCCTGTTCGCTGAAGTAGCCTTTCTCAATCGGGACGAAGAACCCGGCGTCGCTGACCGAGGCCACCACGCCTAGTTTCAGCGTGGTCAGCGGCGCCTGGCCCGCGGCGGTCCCCGCCAGGAGCAGCACCACCCCGGCGATCCCCATGGCTCTCCACCAGCGCATCGACGTCGTCACCCCCTCAGGAATTTAGACCTAGCAGCCGCACGGCATTCCCCCGCAGCATCCGTTGCTTCTCTTCAGGAGAGGCGGTCATCTCGTCAATCGCCCGCAGCGTCTCCCGGATGTAGCGTGATCCTCCTTCGGCATCGAACGGCATGTCACTGCCGAACAGCACGTGCTCCGAGCCGAAGAACGCCAGCCCGCACTCCAGCGCGGGAGGTGACCCGTACAGCGCCGTGTCGGCGTAAAACATCCGGTAGTACTCGTGCGGGTGCCTCTTCAGGGTACGCAGCAGCGCGCCGTAATCCTCGTCGTCGGTGCGGGCGCCGAACTGATCGTAGCCTCCCTTGATCCGGGATTCCAAGAAGGGCACCGTGCCCCCCAGGTGGTGCGTGATCACCTTGAGGGTGGGGAAGCGGTCGAAGAGGCCCCCGAAGATCATCCGCGTCATGGCGATCGTCGTGTCGAAGGGCCACCCGAAGACATGCCAGATCTCATAGAGCGATTTTGTCTCGTTGGGGTAGTCCGGCGGCACGGCGCCGCGGGCAGGATGCAGCCAGATCGCGACGTCGAGGTCGGCAATCGCCTCGAAGACGGGAAGGAGATCCGGGGCGTCGAGCGGCTTCCCGTTGATGTGGGTGAAGAGCTGGACGCCCCGCAGCCCCAGACGGCCGACGGCGTACTCCAGCTCTGCCACCGCCGCCTCGACATCATTCCAGGGCAGGCCGGCGACGGCCGTCACGAATCTGTCCGGGTGCTCCGCGACAAGCGCCGCCAGTTCCTCATTGGCGAGGCGGGCGAGCTCGGCGCTCCTGCCGGGCGGCGCCACCGCCTCGATCGGCGGCAGGGCCAGGCTCAGCACCTGGGCGTAGTTCTCAAACTGGTCGAGAATCCGGAAGCGGGCGTTCAGATCGACCAGGGAGGGGATGCCGGAGATCCGCTTCTGCATGTAGAAACCGGGCGGCGCCGTCGCTACCGCCGCGTCGAAATACCGCCGGGGCAGGATGTGCGCGGCGACGTCGATGCGGTCCGGAAGCGCGCCCATCCTGTTACCGCACGGGTTTCCAGGGGATCAAGATCCGTTCGACGTAGTCGAGGATGAGCGCCAGCAGCCACCCCAGCACGGCGATCACGACGAGCCCGACATACATGCGCTCCACCAAGAAGACCGTCCAGGCCTGCCAGATCATGTAGCCGATGCCGCTGCGCGCCCCCACGATCTCCGCGATCACGATGAGGACGAGCCCGATCCCCAGCCCCAGGCGGAGGCCGGCGAAAATCAAGGGCAGCGCGCCCGGCAGCGCAATCGTGAGAAACACCTGCAGGCGGCTTGCCCCGAAATTGCGCCCCACGTCGAGGAAGATGGGCGGGATGTTCAGCACCCCCGCCATCGTGTTGATCAGGACCAGGTAGAACACCCCGATCGCGACCAGCGCCACCTTGGAGGCGTCGCCCAGGCCGAAAATGAGGATCACCAAGGGCAGGATCGCGCTCTTGGGCAGCGGATAGGTGGCGGCGACGATCGGGTTCAGCGCGGCTCTGGCCCAGCGGGACAGTCCCATCGCCAGGCCGAGGGCGAGCGCCGGCGCGCCGCCCACCAGGAAGCCCAGCAGCACGCGCTTCAGGCTGGCCCCTACGTGCCGGAGGAGTTCTCCCGAACCGATCAGATCGGAGAAGGTGCCGAGGATAGAGGACGGCGCAGGGAAGAAGCGCTGGTCCAGGACGCGGAACCGCACGAGCGCTTCCCACAGCGCGATGAGCAGCAGCGGCGAGAGGATCGAGACGAGCTGCTCTCCCAGGAAGAGGCGGTAGCCGGCACGAGGGCGGCGCGGCGACGGGACCGCGCGCTCAGACGGCGACACGCCCGCCCATCTCTTCCGCCTTCGCCTTCAGGACCTCGTCGCGCAGCAGCTCCCAGAGATGACGGGTGAGCCGCCCGTAGGCGGGATCGTCTCGCATCAGGTAGGCCTGGCGGGGGCGCGGGAAGGGCACGTCGACGATGGCCTTCACCCGTCCGGGGGCCGCCGTCATCAAGACGATGCGGTCGGCCAGGACCACCGCCTCGTCGATGCTGTGTGTAATGAAGAGGACGGTCTTGCGCGTCTCCTCCCAAATCTTGACGAGTTCGGCCTGGAGCAGCACGCGGGTCTGCTCGTCCAGTTCACCGAACGGCTCGTCCATGAGTAGGACCTCCGGGTCGGCCGCAAAGGCGCGCGCCACGCTGGCCCGCTTCTTCATCCCGCCGGAGAGTTGGAAGGGATAGGCGCGGGCGAACCTGGTCAACCCGACTTTCTCCAGGTACCCGCGCACCGTGCGCTCGCGGACCCGTGCCGGCACCCCCTGCATCCGCAATCCGTAGCCGATATTGGCCTCCACCGTCATCCACGGAAAGATCGAGTCCTCCTGGAACACCATCGCCGTCAGCGGCCTCCCCGCGCTGCCCCGCGCGATGGTCATCTCCCCAGAGGTGGCGCGTTCCAAGCCGGCCAAGATCCTGACCAGCGTGGTCTTGCCGCACCCAGATGGACCGAGCAACACGACGAACTCGTCCTCTTGAACGTCCAGGTCCAGGGACGAGAGGGCAGTCACCGCCCCGTAGCGGGTCGGGAAGACCTTCGTCAGGCCGCTAATGGCGATCTTGTCCACAGGTCACCGGAGAGTAGATTCCCCCCCGCCCGCGAAGATTCATGCCGGGACGGCGAACGGCGCGGCAGGAGCGCGGCACGACCGGAGGTGAGCGCGGCATGACCGGAGATCAGCGCAGCATGGCCGATGGGGGATTCGACGCGCGGGCCTTCCGCAACGCGGCGGGCCGGTTCGCGTCCGGCGTCACCGTGGTGACGGCCCAGACAAGCAGTGGGGTGCACGGGATGACGGCCAATGCCTTCACCTCCGTCTCCCTCAACCCGCCGCTGGTGCTGGTCTCCGTCGGACGGCAGGCCCGTATGCACGCGCACCTGGAGGAGAACACCCGGTTCGGCGTGAGCGTGCTCAGCGAAGACCAGCTGGCCTATGCATGGAACTTCGCCGGCCGCCCGCAGGAGAGGCTCCAACCCGCGTTCGTGTACAGGGATGGCGTCCCACTCGTCGAGCATGCGCTCGCCCACTTCGTCTGCGCCCTGGAAGCGACCTACCCTGGAGGGGACCACACCCTCTTCCTCGGCTACGTCGAGGACCTCTGGTATCGGGACGGGTCGCCGCTGACCTTCTACCGCGGCCGGTTTTTCGGTGTGATCCCGCTGCCGGCCGGCCTGTGGGCGCCCGGCGCCGAAATCACGGCGCCCCTGGAGGACACCGCCGAACTCTCATTGCTCGATCCCTGGTGGTAGTGAGATGAGAATGTCTTCAATCAACAAGGAAGAACGTGAACGGCACCGAAGAAAGGACGCAAAGAATTCATCAAGGTTGAGAACAGGTTCCATTTCGGTCATAGTCAGGTTCTTCTGAGCCCCCACTAGAATCCGGCGGCATCGCCTCGGCTTCATAATCCCTCGAAGTGGGGAGAGAGAAGACCGGAATCCTCGGAGTCTGGATCGTTATTGCCTTTCCCCGCCCAGGAGGCTCAGGTGATTGCACGCCCTGGCCTCATGGGGAGCACGTAAGCTCAAGAACTCAGCGGCGCAGGAGGTGAGGGCGATGGCAGAGCGGGTAGTGCGGTGGGCCGTTGTACTTCTTCTGAGCGTGGTTCTCGTCGGCGCAGCATCATTTCACGTCGCCCCTCCTGTCGGGTCTGCGGCGACCGCGCCGGAGATCACCTCGAAGAGCAGTGGGGATTGGGGCGCCGCCGCGACCTGGTCATGCGGCTGCGTGCCGAGCTCGACGCACGCCGTCAAGATCCTGGCCGGACACACCGTGACCGTATCCGGAACCCGTACGGCCGCCAAGGCAACGGTTGAAGGCGTCCTCAAGGCCTCCCGCACCGCCGTCTCCTCATTGACGCTCTCTGGCAATCTCATCGTCCGGGGGACGGGGGTCTTGGACTACGGCACAAGCACCTCTCCGATCCCGGCATCGGTCACGGCGCGCATCCGCTGGTCTCTCGTTGAGTCGAAGTATGTCGGGGGGGTCACGGACATGCCGCTGGAGACCGACGTCGGCCTCTGGATCATCGACAAAGGGAAGATCAGCACGAACGGGCCCGACCGGGGAGCGTGGACTTTGCTCACGTCCACGGCGGCGGCCGGGACAAAGCTGATTGTCGTCGACGCCCGGTATGCCTGGGGGTGGCGCGTCGGCGACGAGGTGGTCGTCGGTCCGAGCAACGCCCGCACGGCAGGCGCCCCCGCCACGTACCAAGACGAGCGCCGGACGATCGCGGCGGTGTCAGGAGGCACCGTGACGCTCAACAGCGCCCTGAACTACGAGCACAAGGTGCAGGACGTGGCTTGGACGGACACGTTTGGCCACTCGTACACCGAACGCCTGGCCCCGCCGGTGGCCAACCTCACGCGCAACATCGTGTTCGAGGCGGCAAACGCCACCCACCGCCCCCATACGCTGATCATGGACGAGGCCACCGCGGACATCGCCGACGCGGCCTTCGTCTTCTTCGGTCCTGCCCCGAAGAACATCGGCAAGTTCTCCAATGGCCAGTTCAAACCATTCAGCCGGTATGCCCTGCATTTCCACCACCAGAAGGATGCCAGCAGGACTTCCCGCCTTGACGGCGTGCTCATCACCGGAGGCGCGGGACGCGGGCTAACCGTTCACGACAGTTATGGGATCACCGCGTACGACGTGGTCGTGTACGACCAGGCCCACACCGCCTTCGTGGGAGGCAACCAGGCCTTCTGGTTGGAGGAGGCCGTCTCCTCAACCGGAGAGGCCGTCGCGCTGACCGGGGCCAACGACCTGTGGATGGACCGGCCGCTGGCGATGAAATTCGGCGCGGCCACTACATATCGGGCCACCGGCATCCACTTTGGCGCCGGCAAGGGCGCGCAGATATTCGGCGCGCACGCGGCCGAGAGCATCGGGGGACTGGGCGCCGGGATGTTCTGGCCCACGTCGACGCCATGCCGCGATGCGGAGTGTCAGAATGATCCCAACCGGGGTGTCCGCGGGTTCCGGCTCACGGCCCACTCGAGCAGCTTCGCTTTTGCCTGGTGGAACAACGCCGGCGTCGCGGACGACGTCGTCGATCTCCTCGGTTGGAACAGCCAGCAGGGCATCGACTTCGGCGCCTACAGCACCGCCACAGAACTCTTTCACGTGCGGCTGATCGGCAACACGTCGGCGCAAGATGTGCATCGTGTGGTGGGGTACAAGCTGACCGGGTTCTTGCTCGACGGCCAGAACAACGGTGGCGCCGGCATTCGCGTTGACACCCACACGGTCCTCAGCACGCAGGATGAGGTCTATGAGAACGGCGTCATCCGCGGGGTCAATACGGCGATGGCCTTTGCCTGCGAGGCGGGGCAATCCGGATGCGGCCAGGAGCCGCATGTGCAGCTGGCCCGCGTCCGCTTCGAAGGCGACCCGCTCTTGAGTTTCGTCTGGCACAGCGACTCGGGGGCCCGCTGGCGGATCCGAGAGCAGCAAGGGTTGCTGCGTCCCACGAATTTCACGCTCTATCGTAAAGACCAGCAGATCCCGGGCGGAGTGTACGACGCCGCCTATGAGGCGACCCGCGTCAACAACGACGCGTCCGGGACGGTGCTGCCGCCACCACGGGTGCGGATGCTCCAGGGCTCGGGCTGCGTGGCGGACGAGGCTGTCGTCCCCACTGGGACGGTCACCCTCTGCGCCGAAACCGACGCGCCCACCGTGGAGTTCTACACAGGCAAGGACCTGATCGCAAAGGTCGGGGCGGCGGGGACAGCGCAGGTGTCGGTCAGCATGACCACCTTTCCAAAGAAGCGCGGCTACTTCTACGCCAAAGCCATCGCCGCCAACGGGCGGGTGAACTACTCCCGGGTCCTGCGGGTCATCCGTGAGGTCCCTTCCACCGCACCCGCTCTCGTCCAGGCTCCAGCCCAGCAGCCCGCCGCCGCCCCGTCGA
>JBOGSD010000141.1:0-3083 GCA_050695215.1 bacterium | reverse complement strand
CGCACTCGTCCGGCGAGGCCCACGGCGAAGACGCCCAACGGGTTAGAGACCGAGGTCGAAGTCGAAGAGGCCGAAGAAGTCCGCCAGGCTCTCCCCCGCGGCCGAGGCGGCCTGGGCCTCCTGATGGATCGCCTCGATGTCGAGCGGCCCTTCCAGCACCAGGTTGGCGAAGCTGAAGTGGACGTGGCGGACCACCACCCACGGCCACGCCAGTCCCAGCGTCGGAATCAGCCTGAGAGCGTCGCCGGCAGAAAGGCGCAGCATCTTGTCGGCCGTCACGCTGGAGCGGAAGCGCGCGGTCGCCACGGTCGTGTGTCCCCAATAATAGCGGTGCCGCGCCGCCAGGAACCACATCCAGTACACCAATAGCAGCAGGACAATCGCCAGGGGCAGCAGCAATCGGACCAACCCACCGGGAAACGTCTCGATGATGGCGGGGATGACGAGGGTGGCGAAGGAGATCCCGATGGCCACGAACCCCGAGAGGGTTACCACCGCGGCCAGGATGTAGAGGCCCAGCAGGTCTTCCCCGCGCCCGTCATAGTCGAACCGGGTCGATCCGAAGTAGGTGTGGGTGATGAGGAAGCGGCGGATGTTGTTCTGAAAGTGCGCGTAGTAGAGGCCGAACGTCAGCGCGGTGAGGGTGGCGCCCCAGACGTAGAGACGCATGAAGTCGCGCGCCCGCCCGCGGAAGGAGAAGCGGATGCCCCGCAGGGAGGTCCGGCTCATCCGGAACCGCCGCGACCCCACGACCGCCACCGGGTAGACGACGAGAAAAATCAGATAGCCGGCCACACCGAGAAAGACGCTGGCCAGCGGGCTCTACCAGATCAAGGGGATCACGAAATTGGCTCCATACACCAGCGCGAAGAACGCCGCGATCTTCAGCCAGCCCAGCAGCAGCTCCCGCCCGGTGGCGTGATAGGCGAAGCGGTCCCCTTCGAATTCGACGTGGCCGAGGAGGTACCGCCGGGCCCGCACCTTCCCCCAGAAGTAATAGATCCCCAGGGTGAGGATGCTGAGAAAGAGGTTGCGGAGAAAGATGCCGAAGAGCGGGCCGCCGCTGCCGGTGAACGTCAGGCGCCGGGCGAGAACCGCGGGGGGCGGCATACCGTAGACGGCCACGTCGTTCACGCCGACTCAACTTCGGGCCCCCCCGAGCTCCTCCTCCGTGCGGCCTGGAGGGCGCCCGCTCTACCTGGGCAAGACGGCATCCACGAACGCCTGCGGGTCGAACGGAATCAGGTCTTCCAGGCGCTCACCAGTCCCCAGGAACTTCACAGGCAGGGCCAGCTCATGCGCGATGGCCAGGACGATCCCGCCCTTGGCGGTGCCATCCAGTTTGGTGAGGATGAGCCCCGTCAGCTCCACCGCCTCGTGGAAGAGCCGGGCTTGGGCCACGGCGTTCTGGCCGGTCGATGCGTCCAGCACGAGCAGACGTTCGACGGTCGGGGGGGCGTCGCGGGCGATGATGCGGTTGAGCTTCCGCAGTTCCTCCATCAGGTTGACTTTCGTGTGCAGGCGGCCGGCGGTGTCGACGAGCAGGACGTCGATGCTGCGCGCCCGCATGGCGGTCAGCGCGTCGAAGAGCACCGCGCCGGGGTCGCCTCCGGGCTGGTGGCGGACCAGATCCACCCCGAGGCGCTGCCCCCAGACGGCCAGCTGATCGATCGCGGCGGCGCGGAAGGTGTCGGCGGCGGCCAGCAGCACGGTGCGGCCCTCGCCGCGCAGGCGCGCGGCCAGTTTGGCGATCGTGGTGGTCTTCCCCGTGCCGTTGACCCCCAGGAGGAGCATGACCGCCGGGGGAGGCTCGAGGCGCAGGGGGACGGCGGGGCCGAGGATCTCCATCAGGATGCGGGCCAGGGCGGCGCGGACGTCCGCGCCCGTGCGCAGCCCGCGCTCGCTGCGCAGCCGCGCCACCACCCCGGCCGCGACGGGCGCTCCCGCATCGGCCAAGATCAGCGCTTCTTCGAGATCGGCGAGCGCGGCGTCATCGAGGGCGCGCCCGGTGATGGTCTCCAGTTGCACCGCCAGCGCGTCGCGGGTGCGGGAAAGACTCTCGCGGAGTCGGGCGAGCCAGGGACGCGCGCGCTCGTTCAACGCGCCGAGCGAAGCACCTCGGGCGGGCGCGCCAGGGGGTCGGGCTGGGGATCGGAGCGCGGCACGCGGGCGGCCAGCCGCACGGAGAGCACGGAGGAGACGCCGGGCTCCTGCATGGTGATGCCGTAGAGGACGTCGGCCGCTTCCATCGTCCCCTTGTTGTGGGTGATGATGATGATCTGGCTGATCTCGGCCAGTTCCCGCAGCAGCGTGGTGAAGCGGCGGGTGTTGGCGTCGTCGAGGGCGGCTTCGACCTCGTCGAAGACGCAGAAGGGGCTGGGGTGGACCCGCAGCATCGCGAACAACAACGAGAGCGCGACCAGCACCCGCTCCCCGCCGGAGAGGGCGGCCAGCGCCCGGGCCGGCTTGCCCGGCAGCCGCGCCACCACCTCCAGCCCCGGCTCGCTCTCCGGCTCCTCGGCCACCAGTTCCAGGTGGCCGCTGCCGCCTTCAAAGAGACGGGTGAAGAGGCGGCCGAACTCCGCCGACACCGCGTCGAAGGTGTCGCCGAAGCGGACGCGCAGGACGGCGTCCAGGCGCGCCACCAGTTCGGTCAGCGCGGCCCGCGCGCCGTCCAGATCGGCGACCTGGCGGGCGAGCCCATCGATCCGGACGGCTAGGGCTTCCTGCTCGTCGATGGCGCGCATGTTCACCGGACCCATCGCGGCCAGCAGACCGCGCAGCGCGTCGAGGCGCCCGCGGCTTTCGTCGCGCGGCAGCGTCAGCGCGATCCCCTCGGCGGCGCTCCACTCCAGACCGGCTTCGGCGAGCCGCGCTGCCATCGCCGTCCACTCCGCCTCTGCCTGCGCGGCGCGCACCTCCGCGCGGTGCACCGCGGCTTCGCTCGCCCGCGCCTCTTCTTCCGCCCTCCGCGCCGTCTCGATCGCCGCCGCGTTGGCCGCGTCCGCCCCGGCGCGGTCGGCTTCGAGGCCGGCCAGGGCCCCCTGCGCCTCCGCATGCGCCGCGGCCAGGCGCTCCACCGC